>DAOMFD010000066.1:0-8252 GCA_035429605.1 Steroidobacteraceae bacterium
GCTCCTTGGTCTTGCGGCCCTCGCGGATCACGTTGCGGAAGTAGTGGTGCGCGAAGGATGGCTCGATGCCGTTCGACGCATTGTTCGCGAGCGAGAGCGAGATCGTTCCCGTGGGCGCGATCGAGCTGTGGTGCGTGAAGCGCGCACCCGTCGCGGCGAGCTTTTCGACGAGCTGCGGCGCGACCTCCGCGACCCGCTGCATGTAGCGGCTGTAGCGCGCGTGCAGGATGCGGCCGGGCAGCTTCTGGCCGACCTTGATGCCGTCGCGCCTCATCTCCGGGCGCTTGCGCAGCATCTCCGGGGTGACCGTGAATTCCTCGAGCATGATCGGCGCCGGGCCCTTCTCGCCGGCGAGCTCGAGCGCCGCTTCCCAGCCGGCGATGGCGAGTTCCTTCGACACGCGCTCGGTGAACGCGACCGCGTCGCGAGAGCCGTACTTCCAGCCGAGCATGGTGATGGTCGAGCCCAGGCCCAGGAAGCCCATGCCGTGCCGGCGCTTGCGCTGGATCTCCTCGCGCTGCTTCTCGAGCGGCAGCCCGTTCACCTCGACGACGTTGTCGAGCATGCGCGTGAACACGTGCACGACCTGCCGATACTCGTCCCAGTCGAAGTGCGCCTGCTCCGTGAACGGGTCGCGCACGAAGCTGGTCAGGTTGATCGAGCCGAGCAGGCACGAACCGTACGGCGGCAGCGGCTGCTCGCCGCAGGGATTGGTGGCGCGGATGTTCTCGCACCACCAGTTGTTGTTCATCTCGTTGACGCGGTCGATCAGCACGAAGCCCGGTTCGGCGAAGTCATAGGTGGAGGACATGATCACGTCCCACAGCCGCTTCGCCGGCAGGGTCTTGTAGACCCTGCACAGCACCAGCCCCTCGTCGTTCACGACGTAGTTCGAGCGGTCCGGCCACTCCCGCCAGATGAACTTCGCGCGGTCGGAGGTGTCCTGCCCCTCGATCTCCGCCTGGCGCACCGGGAAGGCGAGCTGCCACTCGCGGTCCTCGCGCACGGCGTGCATGAACTCGTCGGTGATGAGCAGCGACAGGTTGAACTGCCGCAGCCGCCCGGCCTCGCGCTTGGCACGGACGAATTCCATGACGTCGGGGTGGCCGATGTCGAACGTGCCCATCTGCGCGCCGCGACGGCCGCCGGCCGACGACACGGTGAAGCACATCTTGTCGTAGATATCCATGAACGACAGCGGGCCCGAGGTGTAGGCGCCCGCGCCCGACACGTACGCGCCGCGCGGACGCAGCGTCGAGAATTCGTAGCCGATGCCGCAGCCCGCCTTGAGCGTGAGCCCCGCCTCGTGCACCTTGCCGAGGATGTCGTCCATCGAATCCCGGATCGTGCCGGAGACGGTGCAGTTGATGGTCGAGGTCGCAGGCTTGTGCTCCTGCGCGCCGGCGTTGGAGGTCACGCGGCCGGCCGGGATCGCCCCGCGGCGCAACGCCCAGAGGAACTGCTCGTACCACTGCTCGCGGACCTCGTCCTTCTCGACGTCGGCCAGCGCGCGGGCGACGCGTTTGTAGGTGTCGTCCATCGTCTGGTCGATGGGCGTCCCGTCCTTGGCGCTCAGGCGGTATTTCTTGTCCCAGATGTCGAGTGACGCTTCCTGGAAGGGAATGCTCCGCGCGTCCCGGGTCTCGAGTTTCACGGCAGTGCTCATTGCGGCGACTAATGCTCCGAAAGATTCTTATGCGGCTTGTGGCTGGACACCCCCCTCGGGTTCCCGCAGCGCCTTTTTCATGAGGCTCGTCGGGCCCGACCGACCCCCTGCTCCGGCCCGGCTCGGATCGCCGTCCCTGCGCGGGACGACCGATCGTGCCAAACACAACATGTAGGGTCAGGCGGGCAAGCGTATGCACCGACCCGCCCCCCGTCAACCGCTTTTTCTGCGGCGGCGCAGCAATGTTTTTCCTTTACAGAACATGACCTTACGAGCAACACCCGAAAGTCTTGTCACATGCCTGAAATGCGTCCGCCGTCAAGTCCCCGGCTGCGTCGCGGACACAACATGTTGTGTCCACGCACTCGTCACCGGAAATCCACAGCTTGCGCACCGTGGGCTCACAGGCGCAACCGGCACCTGTCGGCAGCGCATGGAACTCGACGCTGCGCCGCCCGGTCTCACTCGCAAGTCGACGAGCGCGGCCGTAGCCCATGGGAACGGCCTGCTAGACTCGCTGCCCCGCCCGATCCGCCCCGCTGAATTCGCAGGAATCCCGCATGAAACTGCACCTAGCCCTCGCCGCGCTCGCGCTCACTGCCTGGTCCGCCGTGGCGCCGGCGCAGATCCCCGCACAGGCCGGCGAGACGCCCGTCCCGTCGCTCGCCCCGATGCTCAAGCGAGTGACGCCGGCCGTGGTCAACGTCCAGACGCGCGGCACCGTGCAGGAACAGAACCCGCTGCTCAACGACCCGTTCTTCCGCCGCTTCTTCGACGTGCCGAACCAGCCGATGGAGCGCGAGTTCCAGGCGGCGGGCTCGGGCGTGATCGTGGATGCGAAGAACGGCTACATCGTCACCAACGCGCACGTGATCGAGAACGCCAAGGAGATCACGGTGCAGCTGCTCGACAACCGCTCGCTCAAGGCGAAGGTGGTGGGCACGGACCAGGGCTCCGACATCGCGGTGCTCAAGGTGCAGGGCGCGAACCTCGTCGAGATCCCGATCGCCGATTCTGACCTCGCCGAGGTCGGCGACTTCGTGGTCGCGATCGGCAATCCGTTCGGCCTCGGCCACACGGTGACGTCGGGCATCGTGAGCGCGCTCGGCCGCTCCGGCATCAATCCCGAGGGCTACGAGAACTTCATCCAGACCGACGCGTCGATCAACCCCGGCAACTCCGGCGGCGCGCTCGTCAACCTGAACGGCCAGCTGGTCGGCATCAACTCGGCGATCCTGTCGCGCAGCGGCGGCAACATCGGCATCGGCTTTGCAATCCCGTCGAACATGATGAACACGGTCATGCAGCAGCTCATCAAGTACGGCGAGGTGCGGCGTGGCGTGCTCGGCGTCAACATCCAGACGCTCACGCCGGACATCGCACAGAGCATGGAGCTCGGCAGCACGCAGGGCGCGCTCGTGTCGCAGGTCGTGGACGGCTCGGCCGCGGACAAGGCCGGGATCAAGGCCGGCGACGTCATCACGGCGGTCAACGGCAAGCCGGTGAAGGACTCGGGCTCGCTGCGCGCGATGATCGGCATGCTGCGCATCGGCGACAAGGTCGACATCGCGCTGATGCGCGACGGCAAGCCGCGGCGCGTCACGGCGGTGATCGGCGAGCGCGACTCGGCTGCGGAGGCCAAGGCCGCGGGCGGCGGCGGGCACGAAGGACTGCAGGGCGCGGACCTCGCGGACGCCCAGGGAGGCGGCGTGCTGGTGCGCTCGGTCGCCGACGGCAGCCCGGCGGCGCAACGCGGCCTGCGCCCGAACGACGTGATCATCCAGGTCGGTCGCACGCGCGTCGCGAACCTGGCGGAGTTCCAGCGCGCCACACAGGGACTCGAGGCGTTCGTCGTCACGATCCGCCGCGGCAGCGCGATCCTGGTGATCCCCATCCGCTGATGGAAATAGGGGACATTCTCCTATTTCCGCAGCGCGGAAATAGGAGAATGTCCCCTATTTCCTATTTCTCGCAGACGGCGGCGTGCCGCTCGGCACGCGGCAGGCGCGCCAGCGCATCGGCGCGGGCGTAGAACGACTCGAGCGATCCTGCCTGTGCGAGTTCGCGCTGCAATCCCGGCGCGCAGTCCCGGTACGTCGCGACGCTCGCGAGGCTGGCATTGCTGAGCGGCTGCGCGAACCACGCGTCGTAGCCGCGATATCCGCCCCACG
Source organism: Steroidobacteraceae bacterium (assembly GCA_035429605.1). Classification (GTDB taxonomy): domain Bacteria; phylum Pseudomonadota; class Gammaproteobacteria; order Steroidobacterales; family Steroidobacteraceae; genus RPQJ01. Next base: position 3,838 of record DAOMFD010000066.1, read on the forward strand.
CCTGCCTGCGCACCTCGTAGTCGTACTTGAGCCGCCCGAACACCCGGTTCTTCTCGACACGCTTCTCATCCACCGGCAGCGCGGCACGGTAGAGATCCCGGAGCCGGTCGGACGCCTGCCGCAGCAGCGCGAGGAATTCCTCGCGCCTGCGCAGCGATGCCTCGTACGCCGCGAGCCCCGCCGCATCGCCGCGTGAGGCCAGCCAACGCCGCACGCCCTCCTCCTCGACGACACTCGCGAACGCCTCGTTGAATGCGCTGTCCCCCGCGACGTACAGGCGCTGGTGCGCGAGCTCGTGGAAGATCGTCCCGGCGAGACGCGTGTCGCGCCAGCCGAGCATGCTGCTCAACAGGGGATCGGACAGGTGACCGAGCGTCGAGTAAGCCGCAACGCCCTCGACGACGATGTCATGGCCGCGGGCCGCGAGCCCCCACGCGAACGCTTCGGCGTCCGACTGGTGAAAGTAGCCGCGATAGTTCACGCAGCCGGCCACCGGAAAGCACCACCGCAGCGGACTCAGCGAGAACTCCGGCGTCGCCACGACATTCCACAGCACGTACTCGCGGCCGATGTCGGCGTACTTGCGGTAGCTGCCGCGGTCCGGCAGCTCGAGTTCGTGCATCGCGAAATCGCGCGCCGCGACCGCGAGCTCGAGTCGCGCGCGCGTGGCCGGGCCCGTCGACGGGTCCGCGATGACTTTCTCGACGGGGCGGCTCCGCGACATGAGCGCGAGCTGTCCGCTCGCAGCCTGCATGACGTAGCAGCCGGCCAGCAACGACAGGCAACCGACGCAGGCGGCCGCACGCGCCGTCCGCCCGGCCATCCCCTGCCAGGCTCGCCCGCTCGCGCCGCATTCCGCTACGATGCCCCGCATGAAGATCTTCCTGGTCGGCGGCGCGGTCCGCGATCGCCTGCTCGGCCGCCCGCACCACGAGCACGACTACGTCGTCACCGGCGCCACGCCCGACGAGCTCGTCGCGCTCGGCTACCGGCCCGTGGGCAAGGACTTCCCGGTCTTCCTGCACCCGACGACCGGCGAACAGTACGCGCTCGCACGCACCGAACGGAAGACCGGCCCGGGTTACTACGGTTTCGCGACGCGCCATTCGCCCGACGTGACGCTCGAGGAGGACCTCGCCCGCCGCGACCTCACCATCAACGCGATGGCGCAGGATGCCGGCGGCAGGCTCGTCGATCCGCACGGCGGCCTGCGCGACCTCGAGGCCCGGGTGCTGCGCCACGTCTCCCCCGCCTTCGTCGAGGACCCGCTGCGCGTGCTGCGCGTCGCGCGCTTCGCCGCGCGCTTCGCACCGCTCGGCTTCACGGTCGCGCCGGAGACCATGGAACTCATGCGTCGCATCGCCGCCGCCGGCGAGCTCGCGGCCCTGGTGCCGGAGCGCGTGTGGGTCGAGACGGAGCGCGCGCTCGGCGAGGAGCGTCCGCGAGTGTATTTCGACGTGCTGCGCGACTGCGGTGCGCTCTCGGTGGTGTTCCCGGAGCTGGCAGCGCTCGACGGCGTGCCGCAGCCCGAGAAGTGGCACCCGGAAGGCGATGCCGGATTGCACACGATGCTCGTGCTCGAGGCAGCGGCGGAGTTGTCGGCCGACACGACGGTGCGCTTCGCCGCCCTGGTGCACGACGTGGGCAAGGGCCTCACGCCCCGCGAGCAGTGGCCGCGACACATCGGCCACGAGGAGAGTGGCGCACGTCTGATCGATGCGATGAGCCGGCGCCTGCGGATCCCAGGCGAACACCACGATCTCGCGGTGCTGGTCGCGCGTCATCATGCAAAGGTGCACCGCGCCGCCGAACTGCGGCCCGGCACGCTGCTCGAACTGCTCGAGGCCACCGACGCGTTCCGCCGGGCCGAGCGCTTCGAGCGTCTCGTCGTCGCGTGCGAAGCCGATGCGCGCGGGCGCGGGCCCGAACTGCACGCCGCGCCCTATCCGCAGTCTGCGCTGGTCCGCCGTGCGCGCGAGGCCGCGGCTGCCGTGCGCCTGAATCCTGAAGCCATGGCAGACGCGGCTGGGCCGATCATCGCGGAGCGGCTCAGGGCCGCCCGCATCGAGGCGATCCGCGTAGCGCTGGCCGGCTGAGCCGGCCCGTCACCGGACGATTGGCCACCTACAGCGTGTGGCGGAGATCGCGCACGGCAAAGCCGCGCAGGGGCGCTTCGTAACCCTTCGCGAGCGCGATCACCTTGAATCGCTCGCCCATTTCGCCCGGGAGCGTGAGCACCATCGCCTGGCGCGACAGGTTCAGGCGCTGCGCCAGGTCGAGCGAGTCCACGTCCTGCATGCGCCGCCCGAGGTCGTTGCCGATCAGGAAGTGGGCCTGGGTCGTGTAACCGGCAACCTGGAGGCCCGCGGCCTCCGCCGCCTCGGCGACCGCCGTGAAGTCCACCCACGCCGTGATGTCCTGCAGCCCGGTGCGCGCGAGCGGTTCGTCGTTGAACCGGTGGCGGAAATGGCAGAGCAGCGTGCCGGCCGCGCGTTCCGCCGCGTAGTACTCGCGGCGCGGCAGGCCGTAGTCGATGAAGATCATCACGCCCCGGCCGAGCGAGGCTGCAACGGACGCCAGCCATGGCGACAGCCCGAGGTTGACCTCGGAGGTGTAGCCCTCGGGCCAGTCGAGCCCGCATTCGGCCTGTATGCGCAGCACCGCGTCGCGCAATGCAGGGCCGGCAGCGCGCTCGGCCCAGGCGAACCCCTGCGGCTGCACGCCGACGCCGAGGGCACGGACCTCGCCCGCACGCATCGTGCAGCGCTCGACCGGCATGGCGTCCAGCACCTCGTTCGCCACGATCACGCCCTCGATGCAGTCGGGCAGGCGATCGAGCCACTCGACGCGGTCGAGCAGGTGCGGAACGGCAGCCTCGATGGTGGCGCGCTGGCGCTCGCGCAGGTCCGCGCTCACGTCGAGGATGAAGTAACGGCCCGGCAGCACCGCCTGGGACTCGAACTCGGAGAGCATCGCGGCCGCCATCGCCCCCGAGCCCGCGCCGAATTCGAGCACGTCACCGCCGCCCAGTCGGCGCAGGACCTCCACGCACTGGTCGGCGAGGCAGCGGCTGAACACTGGCGCCACCTCGGGCGCGGTCACGAAATCTCCGGCCGGGCCCAGCTTGCGCGCACCGGCGCTGTAGTAGCCGAGGCCCGGCGCGTAGAGAGCCAGGTCCATGTATCGAGCGAAGCTGATCCAGCCGCCCGCGCGGGCGATCTCCTCGCGGATCAAAGCCGTGAGGCGCTCGCCGTGCGCCGCTTCGTCCGCGGTGAGGTCTGGCGGCCCGGCGGCGGCGCTCATGCACGCGCCCCCGGCGACGCGACAGCGCGGGCGGTCTCCGGTATCGTCGGATCATGCATGCGACAGACGCACTGGCTGGCCGCTGCGTGCTGGTCACCGGCGGCGCGAAGCGGCTCGGCGCCGCGATGGCACGGCGGTTCCATGCCGCCGGCGCCAGCGTCGTGGTGCACTACCACCGTTCCCGTCCGGCCGCCGACGAACTCGTGGCGGAACTCAATGGCGCACGAGCAGGCTCCGCGTTCGCGGCCTGCGCCGACCTGCAGGACGTCGCGCGACTGCCGGGACTCGTGGAACGCGCGCTCGACCGCTGCGGCCGGCTCGACGTGCTGGTGAACAATGCGTCGACGTTCTACCCCACCCCGCTGGGCACGATCACGCCGGCACAGTTCGACGACCTCCTCGGCACCAACCTGCGCGCGCCGCTGTTCCTCTCGCAGGCCGCCGCGCCCGCCCTGCGCGTGACGCAGGGACTGATCCTGAACATGGTCGACATCCACGGCCGCCGCCCGCTCAAGGGTCACCCGGTCTATTCGGCCGCGAAGGCCGCGCTCGTCATGCTGACCAAGTCGCTGGCGCGCGAACTCGGTCCCGACATCCGCGTGAACGGCATCGCCCCGGGACCGGTGCTCTGGCCGGAGCGCGACCTGGACGCGACGCTCAAGGAGGAGATCATCGCGAAGACGGCGCTCAAGCGCAGCGGTTCGCCCGAGGACATCGCCCGCACGGCGCTCTACCTCGCGGCCGATGCGCCGTACGTCACGGGCCAGGTGATCACCGTGGACGGCGGTCGCAGCCTCTGACACGCGGCTCATCCGGCACGTACCTGCGGTCTCCAGCCGAGGTCAACCTCGTGCAGCGGGTGCAGCCGCTGGTCGAATCGATCCCACAGTTCGCCCAGGGTCGCGCCGAGCAACGGATGCACGAAGTCCGGCGCGAGATCCGCCGCTGGCCCGAGCATGTAGGCCCGGCGCGTGAGGTCCGGTCGCGGCAGGGTCAAACTGTGTTTTTGGGTCAGACCCCGTTTCCCCTGTGCGTCCACGACCAGCGATCCATACACGAGGATGTCGAGGTCCATCGAACGCGGCGCCCATCGAGGGGCATCGCGTGAGCGG
>DAOMFD010000066.1:8352-10068 GCA_035429605.1 Steroidobacteraceae bacterium
GCCCGCAGCCGGTGGTTGGCGCCGACGCCACCGGCGACCACCAGGACCTGCGCATCGGTCGCCTCCACGGCGCGCATCGCCTTGGTCACCAGTGTCTCGACCACGGCCTCCTCGAATGCGAGGGCGGCGTCGGCGCGGGTCTGGTCATTCAGCACGCGTCCCCTCAGCGCCACGACCACCGCGGTCTTGAGACCGCTGAAGCTGAAGTCGAGCCCCGGACGATCGAGCATCGGGCGCGGAAACTCGAATGCGCCCGACCGTCCGCGTTCGGCCAGCGCGGCGAGCTGCGGGCCACCCGGATACCCCAGCCCGAGGAGCTTGGCGGTCTTGTCGAAGGCCTCGCCGGCCGCGTCGTCGAGCGAGCTGCCGAGCAGTTCGTAGCGCCCGACGCCCCGGACGTGCGCGAGCAGCGTATGGCCGCCCGATACCAGCAGTGCCACGAACGGAAATGCCGGCGGGTGTGGCTCGAGCAACGGTGCCAGCAGGTGGCCTTCCATGTGATGCACGCCGACGCAGGGCACGCGCCACGCGTAGGCCAGGCTGCGCGCGACCGACGAGCCGACCAGCAGCGCCCCGGCCAGCCCCGGACCGACGGTGCAGGCGATGCCGTCGACGGCAGCCCGGCCACCACCCGCCTCGACCGTTTTTTTCAGCAGGGGCAATAACTTGCGAAGGTGGTCACGTGACGCCAGCTCCGGCACCACGCCACCGTATGCGGCGTGCAGGTCGACCTGGCTGAAGATCTCGTGCGCAAGGAGGCCCCGCTCGCCGTCATAAACCGCCACGGCGGTCTCATCACAGGACGTCTCGAGGCCCAGCACCCGCATGTTTTGCAATTCCTGCCCACGCTCTCTAGAATTCGCGGTCCTCTTACCCGGCAGAGCGACCCCTTGGGTCCGGGCCGGGCGATCCGACCAGACCGACTGACGAGGTTTCGATGCCCAGCGTCCGCGTTCGTGAGAACGAATACTTCGATGCCGCCCTGCGCCGGTTCAAGCGCGCCTGCGAGAAGGCCGGCGTCCTGACCGAGCTTCGGCGTCGCGAATTCTACGAGAAGCCGACCCAGGAGCGGAAAAGAAAGAAGGCCGCCGCGGTCAAGCGCCACCAGAAGCGCGGCATGCGCGACTACTCGGCGCCGCGCGCACGCAGCTTCTGATCCCGCCGTCCCAGTGACGCTCAAGGAGCGCATCACCGAGGACATGAAGGCCGCCATGCGGGCCTCCGACAAGGAGCGCCTCTCGACCATCCGCATGGCCCAGGCCGCGATCAAGCAGCGCGAGGTCGACGAGCGCATCACCCTCGACGACTCGCAGGTGATCTCGGTCCTCGAGAAGATGATCAAGCAGCGGCGGGAATCGGTGGTGCAGTTCGAGCAGGGCGGCCGCGCCGACCTGGCCGACAAGGAAAAGGCCGAGATCGCCCTGCTGCAGGCCTACCTCCCGGCCCAGCTCTCCGACGCCGAGATCGACGCAATCATCCGCGAGGCGATCGCCGCGACCGGCGCAGCGTCGATGAAGGACATGGGCAAGGTCATGGGCGCGGTGAAGGCCAAGGCCGCGGGCCGTGCCGACATGGGCGCCGTGAGCACCCGCATCAAGGCCGCCCTCGGCGGCTGAGCGGTCGCTCCTCGCGGACTCAAACGGGCGACTCCCGGGCGGCTACCGGGTCCTGTCCGGACTCGCGAAGAAAATATGCTCGCCCGGACAGGACCCGATA
>DAOMFD010000067.1:0-2347 GCA_035429605.1 Steroidobacteraceae bacterium
AAGCGTCCTTACATCACGGCGGGCTTCGCGGGTCTCGTCATGCTCGTTCCATTGGCGATCACCTCGACCAACGGCTGGATGCGCCGCCTCGGCCGTCGCTGGCACGCGCTGCACCGGTTGGTGTACCCAGCGGCCATCCTGGGGGTCGTGCACTACTGGTGGCAGGTCAAGGCCGACTGGCGCGAGCCCCTGCTGTACGCCATCGTGCTGGCGGCGCTGCTCGGCTGGAGAGTGCGGCGCGCGTGGCTGCGGCGGGCCGCTAGTGCCCGTGCGCCGGTCGGCGTGCCCTCACGCAGCCCCGCCGCGTAGCTTCAGCATCGTGTGCGCCACCACGGCGCCGACGATCGTCGCGACGCCGATGTAGAAAGACAAGGACAATTCGCGTTGTTCGCCGAGCAGCACGATCGCGAGGATCACCGCGTACACCGGCTCGAGGCTGATCGCGAGTTGCGCGGTGAACGCGCTCGTGTGACGCAGCGCGTGCAGCGAAACCGTGAATGGCAGCAGCGTGCAGGCGATCGCCAGGGTCAGCAGGAGCGCGAAGTCGCGCGCGTCCGGCACGACGAATGCGGCGGTCGGACCCGGCATCAGTGGCGCGACGATCGTGAGGAAAGCGGTGCCGGCTGCCAGTTCCACCCAGGTCATCACGAGCGGCCCGGCCCTTTCCACGTAGCGCTTGTTGAGCGACGAGAACACCACGACGAGGAGCGCAGAGATCGCGCCCACCACGATCCCGGTGCGCATGCCACCGGGCGTGCCGCCGACGACGAGCGCCACGCCCGGGAGTGCCACGACCCCGATGAGCAGTTCGCGCGGATCGAATGCGCGCCTGGCGATCCACGGTTCGACGATCGCCATCATGATCGGCGCCATGGCCATGCAGGTCGCCGCGACGGACGCGTTCGACAGCTTGATTGCGCCGTAGAACGTCAGCCAGTGCAGCGCCACCACGACGCCCGCCCCCGCGAACCTGAGCAGCATCCGGGCGTCCGTCTCCCGCACGGCGCGCCACACCGGCGGCCACAGCGCGATCGCCGCGACGACGATCAGCATTCTCCACCAGACGAGTTGCAGCGCGGGCAGGCTGATCAGCTTGCCCAGGATGGCCGTGAATCCCCACAGGACGACGCAGAAGTGGATCTGCAGCAGGGCCCTGCGGACGTGCGGTGTTGTGGACACTGCGGGCGGTGCCAGACTCCGAGCCCCCATACCGTCGAATGGATGCCGTCAGCGGGCTGCGGCGGCCTTGCGACGACGCAGGTTCTCGACGATCTGCAGCGCCGTCATGTCGCACGGCGGCAGATCGACGTCGGAGACCGCCTTGGGAGTGACACGGTCGCCCCACCGCACCAGGTGCGCACACCAGGTGAGTCCCGCGCCGAATGCCGGCATGAGCAGCAGGCTGCCCGGTTGCACCCGGCCCTCCTCCAGCGCCTCGACCAGCGCGACCGGGACGGTGGCCGCCGACATGTTGCCGTAGCGGTGCACGTTCACGAACACGCGCTCCATGGGCATGCCCGCGCGCTTGGCGACGGCCTCGATGATGCGCAGGTTCGCCTGGTGCGGGATGACGAGGTCGATGTCGTCGGCCGACAGGTGCCGGTTCTCGAGCACGTCGGCGCAGGCCCTGGACATCCCGAGCACGGCGCGCTTGAAGATCTCCTGGCCCTCGAAGATCCAGTTGGTGTCGCCGTACATGCGCGTGTAATTCGCGTAGCGCGTGCCCATGCCTTCCACGACCAGCGTGTTCCGGGCATCGCTGTCGCACCCCAGCTTGGCAGCCAGCAGTCCTTCTTCCTTGTCTGTCGCCTCCACCACGACCGCCGCACAGCCGTCCCCGAACAGCACGGCGACGCCGCGGTTGGTCCAGTCCATGAACGCGCTGATCAGCTCGCCACCGACGACCAGCGCGTTGCGGATCACGCCGGTGCGGATCAGGCCGGTGGCCGTGCTGAGGGCATACAGGAAGCTGGTGCAGGCCGTGTTGACGTCCATCGAGGCCGCCTGCTTGGCGCCCAGCCGCACCTGCAACCCGGACGCCTGGTTCGGCACCTGGTCGTCGAAGCTGCAGGTGCCCATGATGATGAGGTCGATCTGGGAACCGTCGAGGCCCGCTGCCGCCAGGGCCCGCATCGCGGCCACGTAGGCCATGTCGCTCAATGTGACGTGCGAAACGCGTCGCTCACGGATGCCGGTGCGCGAAACGATCCACTCGTCGCTGGTGTCGAAGATGGTCGCGAGGTCGGCATTGGTCAGGACGGCCGGCGGCAGGCACTTGCCCCAGCCCGTGATGGCGGCGTAGGTCACGGGACGTTCCCCGGATCGCTTGGAGGGCGACACTCTACCC
>DAOMFD010000067.1:2447-4029 GCA_035429605.1 Steroidobacteraceae bacterium
GTCGCACCCGGCGCAAACGGGCAGCCACCGATACCGCCCAGACTCGAATCGAGTGCGGTGACGCCGCACCGGACGGCGGCATATGCGTTGGCCAGGCCGGTATTCCTCGTGTTGTGGAAGTGGCCGCGGAGCCGCGCGCCCGGCACCGCCTCGCGCACGCGGCCCACGACGTCCTCGACCTGCGCCGGGACTCCCACACCGATCGTGTCGGCCAGCGAAATCTCGAACGGTCCGGCATCCGCGACCCGCTTCGCGATTTCGACCACGCGTTCGACGGGGACTTCGCCTTCGAACGGGCAACCGAACGCCGTCGAGATGGTGACTTGCGCTCGAAGGCCGGCCTGCCGCGCGGCCGCGGCAATCGCGGCCCATGCCGAGAGCGAGTCCTGCGTCGGGACGCCCTGGTTGCGGCGATTGAACGTGTCGCTGGCGGCAACGGCCATCCCGACCTCGTCGCAGCCGGCCGCTGCGGCGCGCTCGAACCCTCGCAGATTGAGCACGAGCCCGACGTAGCGGACATCGCCGCGCCGGGGCAGCGCCTTCAGGACGTCCTCGGCGTCCGCCATCTGCGGCACTCGCTTCGGGTTCACGAAGCTGGCGACCTCGATCCTGCGGACCCCCGCGGCGATCGCACGCGCGATGAACTCGACCTTGGTCCCCGTCGGCAGGACCTCGGGCTCGCTCTGCAGCCCGTCGCGCGGGCCGACTTCCATGATCTCGACGTGGCGGTCCAAAGGCATGCAGGCACTCCAGGCTGGTCCTACCCCTGATGGCGCACGTAACCGGCGCGATCCAGGCCGACGCAACCGCTCGCGTCGGGCCCCGCGCCTCGCGGGCCAGGCCGGCCGAACACGGCATCCCGCATGATGATGCCGTGCGGCTTCAAGATACAATGCCGGCCCAATGGCCTGCTGCTGGGCCCGCGAGGCGAGACATGAAGAAAGCGAATCTGGTGCTCATGGCCGCGATTGCCGCGGCCGGCGTGGTTGGAGTGGCGGCCGGTGCGCTCGTGCCCGTGGTGGCCGTGGCCGCCGAAACCCAGAAGGTCAGCGCAAGCGTCGCCAAGCCGCTCAAGGCAGCGCAGGACGCGATGGCCGCCAAGAACTGGGACGAGGCACTGGTGCACATCCAGGAAGCACAGGCCGTCCAGCCGCAGTCCGCTTACGACACGTTCATGATCGACGAATTCGGCTGGTACGTGCAGCTGCAGAAGAAGGACTACGCGGCGGCAGCAACGATGCTGGAGGCGTCGGTCAACTCCGGTTTCCTGCCCGCGGACAAGATGCAGGACCGCCTGAAGGCGCTGACCCAGATCAATTACCAGATGCTGAAGAACTACGCGAAGGCGATCGAGTTCGGCAACCGATACCTTCAGGCGGCGCCGAATGACCAGGACGTGGGTCCCATGGTCGCCGCCAGCTACTACCAGCTGAAGGATTACGCCGCGGCGCGCTCGGCGGCCCAGAAGGTGGCCGCGGCCTCCGCGAAGCCGACCGAGGCCATGCTGCAGATCGTCATGTTCAGCAGCGCCAGCCTGAACGACCGGCCCGCGACGATGCAGGCGCTCGAGCAGCTGGTGCGC
>DAOMFD010000067.1:4129-10044 GCA_035429605.1 Steroidobacteraceae bacterium
GACGCCAAGGACCTGCCCAACGCGGACAAGCAACTGGCCGCGGCCAAGAGCGGCAACGAGATGCTGGCCATCGGCAAGCTCTATTTCAGCGCCGGCGACTACGCCAAGGCGGCGGATGCCATCGGCAAGGGCCTCGCGAAAGGCGGCGTGACCGATACCGACGATGCCAACGCACTGCTCGGCATTGCCCACGTGCGCGCGGGCAACGCAGCCGATGCCAGGACCGCGTTCGGCGCCGTCAAGGACCCGAAGTACGCCACGGTGGCGCGGCTTTGGCTGCTGTACCTCGATTCGACGTCGCCAGCGGCGGCCCCAACGGCCACCGGCGCGACCCCGCCGCCGGGCTGAACGAGCGGCGCAATCAATGGCGCAGGAATGAGAAAGCCCCCGGCTCGCGCCGGGGGCTTTTTTTCTTGCGGCGCTGCGCCAGCGCCGCCGGTCAGCGGCGTGGTCTCAGCCTCCGACCTTGATGATCCACAGGCGCGCGACTTCCTCGAACTTGGGATCCTTGATCCCGAGGAACGCCTTCTTCGCGTCGGCTGCCTTGCCCTGGCGCGCCAGGGCGATGCCGAGCAGGTTCTCCGCAGAGTCCGCGTCCGGCAGGCCGCCCTTCGCGATCGCCTTGTTGAGCGCGAGCACCGCGTTCGGATAGTCGGCGGCGCTGAAGTACAGCTTGCCCACCGCGAACGCCTGCGGGCCCGTGGCCGCCGCGGCCAGGGCCGCCGCCGCCTTCGGTAGCTGCTGCCGTTCCGCGTCGGCACGTCGCTTGGCGGACTCGAGGGTCCGCTGGGCGCGCGACAGCTCCTCGCCCTGGAACACGCTGGCGGCGAGACCCTGCTCGATGATGCGCTGGCCCTCGATGGCAAAGCCGGCCACCACGAGGCCCTGCGACATGTCGGTGTACTGCCTTGCCTTGTTGAGCGCACCCACGTCTTCGGCGAGGCGGTACAGCGAAAGCAGCTCGTCGTCGTGCTTGGTCTGTGCGATGTAGCCATCGAGCAGGCGCGCCCACGTGTCCGGGCTCGGGTAGTACTTGAGCAGCAGCTCGAGCGCCTTGCGCGTGCCTTCCTTGTCGTTGATCTCGTAACTCGAGCGCAGCATGAGCTGCAGGACGTCCTCGCTCGGGCGCCCTCCGCCCTTGGTCATGCGGTCCGCGGCGGCGATGGCGTTCTTGTAGTCCTTCTGCTGGTAGTACGACTGGGCGACCAGCAGCTGCATGTCCTGGCTGCCCGGCGCCGACTTCAGGTACTGGTTGGCGTACTGGATCGCCCTGCCGTAATTGCCGGCCCGGAAGTACAGCTGGGCCAGCGTCTTGGTGCGCTCGACCTTCTCGCCCGCCGGCATCATCCCCGAATTCATCTGTTCCTCGAGCAGGCGTGCGGCGTCGAGGTTGCGGCCCTGCTGCAGGTACACGTACCAGAGCAGCTCGTTGATCTTGTACTGCTCGAACGGCGTCTTGGTGTCGACCGCCTGGGCCTGCTTGATGGCCGCCAGCGCCTGGTCCCACTTCTTCTTCTGCATCGCCTCCTGGGCGGTCTTGAGGTACTTGCCGACCGTGGCACCGACCTTCTGCTCGGCCATGGCCGTCGCGGGCACCAGCAGGGCCGCCGTCACGCCGACCACGCTGCCTGCCGCAAGTGCGGCACTCAATACGAATCTCGCTGTCCTCATCGCTCGCCTCACTGGGGGCCGTGCACCCCCTTCCAAGACAAAAGCCGCCGGGACTCCTCGTCCCGGCAGCCTCGTTGAAACTGGCCCGCACCGACCCCGCAGGTCCGCGCCGGGCTTGCCTACATGAATTGCTCGTTCCCTACGAAACCGATCTTGAGCAGCCCGTTGCGCTGCGCGCCCGCGAGCACCTTGGCCACGACGTCGTAATCCACCCGCTTGCTCGGGCGGATGTGCAGCTCCGGCTGCGGATCCTTGGCGGCCTCGCCACGGAAGTACTGGTCGAGCGTGTCGAGGTCCGGGACCGGCGTGCCGTTCCACAGGATCGTCCCGTCGAAGTCGATCTCGAGGTTGATCACCTCGGGCTGGGCCTGCGACGGGGCGTTGTTGGCCCGCGGCATGTCGAGCTTGACCGCGTGCGTCATCACCGGGATGGTGATGATGAACATGATCAGCAGCACGAGCAGGATGTCGATCAACGGCGTCGTGTTGATGTCCATCATCGGCTCGTCTTCGCCGCCGCCTGTGCTCATTCCCATCTGTCTGACTCCTGGTGACCGCCGCTCATCACATGCGCGCGAGGCCGCGGTCGGGCTCGGTGATGAATCCCACCTTGACGATGCCGCTGCGCTGGCAGAGCACGACCACCCTGCCGATGTTCTCCCACTTGGTCTGCCTGTCGCCGCGCAGGTGGACCTCGGGCTGCGGATCCATGACCGCCACGCCCTTCAGCTTGGCGAGCAGCGCCTCCTGGGTCGGCACCAGCGCCGTGTTCCAGTAGACGTTGCCGTCGGCGTCGACGGCGATGTTGATGTTCTCGGGCTTGGTCTGCGTCGGTATGTTGGCCGCCCTCGGCAGGTTGACCTTCACCGACTGCGTGATGACCGGGATGGTGATCAGGAAGATGATGAGGAGCACCAGCATCACGTCCACGAGGGGCGTGGTGTTGATCTCCGACATCGGCTTCTCGTCACCCGACGGGCCACCGCCCGTCGTCACTGACATGCCCATCGCACTGCCTCCGGCTGCTGGCGCGGCCGATTACTTCTTCGGGCCGCCGGAGATGACGCGGGCCTTCGAACCCTCGACGCGCGATCCGCTGACGATGACCTGCTCGAGGTCGGCGGAGAACAGCTTCACCTTCTCCATGATCTCCTTGTTGCGGCCGAGCAGGTAGTTGTAGCCGAGCACCGCCGGCACCGCGACCGCCAGGCCGATGGCCGTCATGATCAGCGCCTCACCGACCGGGCCGGCCACCTTGTCGATGCTCGCCTGACCGGCCACGCCGATGGCGACCAGCGCGTGGTAGATGCCCCACACCGTGCCGAACAGTCCGATGAACGGCGCGGTCGACCCGGTGGTGGCGAGGAACGGCAGTTGCGTGGACAACGCGTTGCCGATGCGGGCGACGCCGCGCGCGATGACGTTGTCGATCCACTCGTGCAGCGGGACGGACTCGGTCATGCCGGACGAATCGTGGTGCTCGGCCGCGTCGATCGCTTCGCCTGCGATGACCTTGAAGATGTTGCCCTTGCCGGTCAGCTTGGTGACGCCGGTCTTGATGTTGTCGGCACCCCAGAAGTTCTTCTCCGCCTCCTTGGCCTGGCCGAGCAACCTGTTCTGCTCCCACCACTTGGTGAAGATGATGAACCACGAGTACGCGGACATCAGGACCAGCAGGACCATGACGCCCTTGGCGACGAAGTCGCCCTGCGCCCAGAGGGCCTGGATACCGTACGGGTTGGAAACAGCGATCGATTCAGCGGCCATGGGAACTTTCCTCCAACAATTCGGCTTGCAGTTTCTTGTGAAATTACCGGGCGGCGCGGAGCGCGGACGCTAGTCCTTCAGCTGAAAGGTGATCTTGAACGTATGCCACATGGCCACGGGCTTCCCGTCTTCCTTGCCGGGCACGAAGCGCCAGTTGCGCTGGACTTCCTGGACGGCGGCCTGATCCAGCTTGTCGAAGCCGCTGCTCTTGACGATCTTGATCTCGCCGACCTTGCCCGTCTCGAGCACGTAGGCGGCGAGCGTGACGGTGCCAGCCTCGCCGGCCCGGCGCGATGCCGGCGGATAGTCCGGCTGCGTGATGCGCGCGCCCTTGCCCTGCGTGGACGGCAGCGTCTTCACGACCTGGTGCGCCGGTGCCACCGGTGCCGCCGGCGCGACCGGCGCGGCCACGGGGCGCTCCGACGTGGTGTTCGTGATGGCGGTCGACGGCCCGGTCTCGACGGGGATCTCGATCGACACCTCGGGCGGCGGCACGTACGGCGGCGGCTGCTCGAGCTGCGGCGGCGGCGGCGGCGGCTTCTCCTCTTCCGGCTTCTCCTCGATGATCTTGGTCTCCACCGGACCCATCACCACTTCGACGACCTTGGCACCGAGTCCGGACGCGAGCACCCAGAAGAACAGCACGTGGATGATGACGACGAGGACGAACGCAAGCGTGCGCTTACTGTTCTTGGCCGGGTCGTCAATTGAGTAGTCGTACGCCACGTCCCCTCCGTCGCTGTGGGGTCTTTTTCGCTGTGTGTACCCGGGATTCCCGCGGTCGTTTCCCCGAGGAAGGGCACACTACAAGAGCCCGTCCGCTGTCGCAACCCCGGCGGCGGGCGGCGCACTGTACATAGGCACCCGGGCCAACTCAATACCCGGGCAATCCTTGTGGAATCAGTCCGCCGGCCGACATGCCGCGAGGTCACGATCGGTGACCGCACCGAGCGACGCACTGCTCACCAGTTCGGCGTACTTCGCCAGGACGCCGCGCCGGGCGTAGGGCTTCGGCGCCACCCACTGCGCCCGCCTGCGCGACAGTTCGTCATTTGACAGTGCAACCGTGAGGGTGCGAGCGGTGGCGTCGATGATGATCGAGTCGCCGTCCCGGACCAGGGCCAGCGGACCTCCGGTCGCGGCTTCGGGCGAGACATGCCCGACGACGAATCCATGGCTGCCGCCCGAAAAGCGGCCGTCCGTGATGAGCGCGACCTTGTCGCCGAGGCCCTTGCCCATGATGGCCGCGGTCGGGCTCAGCATTTCGCGCATGCCCGGGCCGCCACGCGGACCTTCGTACCGCACGACCAGCACGTCGCCGGCGACCACGGTGCCGTCCAGGATCGCCTGCAAGGTCGCCTCCTCGCCGTCGAACACTCGTGCCCGGCCGGAGAAGCGCAATCCCTCCTTGCCGGTGATCTTCGCGACCGCGCCTTCCGGCGCGAGGTTGCCGTACAGGACCACGAGGTGGCTCTCGGGCTTGATCGGGTTTGCAAGCGGCCGGACGATGTCCTGGCCGGCCGGATACGGCTTCACCCGCCGCAGGTTCTGCGCAAGTGTCTTGCCCGTGACCGTCAGGCAGCCGCCGTGCAGCAGTCCCGCACCGAGCAATTCCTTCATGAGCGGCTGGATTCCGCCGATGCGAATGAGTTCCGACACCGAGTAGCGACCGCTCGGGCGCAGGTCCGCGAGCACCGGCACCTTCGCACCGACGCGCGTGAAGTCGTCGAGCACGAGCGGCACGCCCGCCGCATGGGCAATCGCCAGCAGGTGGAGAACGGCGTTCGTGGAGCCCGCGAGCGCGATGGTCACGACGATGGCATTCTCGAATGCCTCGCGCGTCAGGATGTCCGAGGGCTTGATGCCCCTGCGGATGAGGTCCACGACCGCGCGCCCCGCCTGCTCCGCATCCTGGCGCTTGTGGCGGGAGACCGCCTCCTGGGCGGAACTGTTGGCGAGGCTCATGCCCAGCGCCTCGATCGCGGACGCCATGGTGTTGGCCGTGTACATGCCGCCACAGCTGCCGGGGCCCGGGATCGCCGTGCACTCGACCTCGCGCAACTGCCGGTCCGAGATCGCGCCCTGCGCATGCGCACCGACCGCCTCGAACACGGACACGATGTCGCGCCGCTGCGCGCCCGGCCGGATCGTGCCGCCGTATACGAACACAGCGGGTCGATCGAGTCGCGCGATCGCCATCATGCAGCCGGGCATGTTCTTGTCGCATCCGCCGATCGCGACGAGTCCGTCGAAGCCCTGCGCCCCGGCGACGGTCTCGATCGAGTCGGCGATCACTTCCCGCGACACGAGCGAGTAGCGCATTCCCGGCGTGCCCATCGAGATGCCGTCGGAGACCGTGATGGTGCCGAACACGGTGCTCTTGCCGCCGACGGCGTCGGCGCCGCGGGCCGCCGCGGCCGCCAGCTTGTCGATGTGCATGTTGCACGGCGTGAGGTTGCTCCACGTCGATGCGATCC
>DAOMFD010000068.1:0-9994 GCA_035429605.1 Steroidobacteraceae bacterium
CCTGGCGCGAGGAACTCGAGCGCGACTACGGCTACACCTCGCTGCGCTGGCTCGACCGCGACGAGACGCGGGCGCTGATCGCCTCCGACCGGTACATCGGCGGCCTGCTCGACAGCCGCAGCGGCCACCTGCACCCGCTCAACTACACCCTCGGCCTCGCCCGCGCCGCGGAGGCCGCCGGAGCGCGTCTGTTCGAAGGCAGCCAGGTCACGCGCCTTGACCACGGGCCAATCGCGACCGTAGCGACGCAGCACGGTCTCGTGCGGGCCAGGCACGTCGCGCTGTGCTGCAACGCCTATATCGACGACGAGGTCTCGAGCAGGCTGCGGGCCCGCATCATGCCGGTGGGCACCTACATCGTCGCGACGGAACCGCTCGGCGAAGCGCGCATCAGGGCCCTGATGCGCGAGAACGTCGCGGTCACCGACATCAACTGGGTCCTCGACTACTTCCGGCCATCGGCGGACCACCGCCTGCTGTTCGGCGGGCGCGTGAGCTATTCCGGACTCGACCCGCTCAACACGGCGCGGGCGACGCGCGCGCGCATGGTCAAGGTCTTTCCCCAGCTCGCCGACGCGAGGATCGAGTATTCGTGGGGTGGCTACGTCGACATCACGATGAGCCGGGCGCCGGACTTCGGCCGCCTCGCGCCGAACGTGTACTACCTGCAGGGCTTCTCCGGGCACGGCATCGCGCTGACCGGGATGGCCGGTCGGCTCGTGGCCGAGGCCATCGCGGGCCAGGCGGAGCGTTTCGACCTGTTCACGAAGCTCGAGCACCGGGACTTCCCCGGCGGCCGTGCGTTCAGGACCCCGGCGCTGGTGCTCGCGATGCTCTGGTTCCGCCTGAAGGACCTGCTGTAAGCGGCAATCTCACCGATCGCTCCCGTCGTAGCGCGCACCGCTCGTGCAGGTCTCGTGCACGACGACCGTGGAGAGTTGCGCGAGCCGAGGCTTCAGTTCCCGCCAGATCCAGCGCGCGAGATTCTCGCTCGTGGGATTGTCGAGCCCAGGCACGTCGTTGAGGTAGTGATGGTCGAGCCGCTGGTAAAGCGGGTCGAATGCGGCGCGGATGTCGGCGAAGTCCATCACCCAGCCGGTGTGCGCATCCACTGCCCCACTGACGTGGATCTCGATACGGAAGGAATGGCCGTGCACCCGCGCGCACTTGTGCCCGGCCGGCACGTTCGGCAGGCGATGTGCGCTTTCGAGGGTGAAGGTCTTGAAGATGTCCACGCCTGCGTCCACCGGGTCACGATGAGGGCCGCAAGGATGCAAGCGTGGCTCGAGGAAGTCGAGCGCCGCGTGGACCGAGGCCGCAGCCCCGCGGACTGATAAGCTCACCGACATGAAATTCGGCGAAGTGATCTCGACCGTCCGCCAGGCCGGCGGCGCATGGACGGCGCACATCCCGTCGGACTGGGCCAACGGGCGCACGGTCTTCGGCGGACTCCAGGCGGCGCTGCTGGTTCGCGGGATGCGCGGGGTGCTCGGCGATGCGCGGGCGCTGCCACTACGCAGCCTCCACGTCACCTTCGTGGCGCCCGTCGCAGCGGGCAAGGACCTCGTGCTGCGCCCGGAACTGCTGCGCATCGGCAAGTCGGCCGCGCACGCCCGCTGCGACATGCTCACGGGCGACGGCCTCGTCTGCACGGCCGTGGCGATCTATGGCGCCGACCGGCCCTCCGCCGTGTTCATGGAAATCCCGCGCGTCGAGGTGAACACCGATCCGGACCAGTTGACGCGCTGGCCGTACATTCCCGGTGTCACGCCGGAATTCGTCAAGCATCTCGACATCCGGCTCGCCCGGGGTGCGCTGCCCTACTCCGGGCAGCTTTCGGCGCAGTCGACGCTCATGGCGCGGCTCGTCGACTCGGACTGCTCCGCAGAGGAGGCCCTGGTCGCACTCTCGGACACGCCCCCGACACCGGCACTCTCGATGCTCAGCAAGCCCGCGCCCGCCGCTTCGCTCAACTGGATGCTGGAGCTGCTCGGGCACCCGGACGACCTCGAGCTCGACGCGTGGTGCGTCATCGACACCAGCGTGCGCGCTGGCAGCGACGGCTACCTGAGCCAGACCTCGACGCTGTGGGGACCGTCCGGCCACGCGTTCTCGGTCAGTCACCAGAGCGTGGCGATCTTCGGGTAGCGGCGCGCAGCCGCGGGCCGCCCCACCCGGTTGCCGATCGCCTCCGCGGGCGTCCTGGGCGTGTCAGTCGGACCGGCCCCTGGGCCTCAGCAGGTAAGCGACGTGGATGCGCGGGTTCCTGCGGAAGTCCTCCGGGAGCGTCGCGCGGCTCAGGTCTTCCACGACGAAGTCCCCGAGGGACTCGAGGTCGAGGCGAAACCGCTGGTAGTTGCAGGAAAACAGGATCGCGCCGCCGGGCTCGAGCAGTCCCGCGACCGTCCGCAGCAGTTCGGCGTGGTCGCGCTGCACGTCGAACGATTGCTGCATGCGCTTGGATCGCGACGTGGTGGGCGGGTCGAGGAAGACGAGCCCGTAGCGATTACGTCCGGTGGCAGCCTGCTCGTCGAGCCAGGCCAGGCAGTCGGCGTGCACGAAGCCGTGCTGAGGACCCGCCAGATCGTTCAAGGCGAGATTGCGCTTGGCCCAGTCGAGGTAGGTGTTCGAAAGGTCGACCGTCGTCGAGCCGGTGGCGCCTCCGCCGGCCGCGTACACGGTCGCGGTGCCCGTGTAGGCGAACAGGTTGAGAAAACGCCGGCCCGCCGCGAGCTCGCCGATCCGGCGCCGCGTGATTCGATGGTCGAGGAACAGCCCCGTGTCGAGATAGTCGGTGAAGTTGACCAGGAACCGGTAGCGCCCCTCGCGCACGACGTGGAATCGCGCCTCGCTGTCGGCCTTCTCGTATTGCCCGCCGTGCCGCTGGCGGGTGCGCACCTTCAGCGTGACGCGATCGGCGGGAAGTCCAAGGACTTCCGGGAGGACCGAAAGCGCTTCGTCGCGACGGCCGCGCGCGGCGTCCCGCGACACGGTCGGTGGCGCGGCGTATTCCTGCACGCACGCGTGCCGCTCGCCGTTGCCGTAGATGTCCACTGCGAAGGCGTACTCGGGCATGTCGGCGTCGTAGACGCGAAAGCACGACACGTCTTCCCGCCGCGCCCACGACTCGAGCCGCGACAGGTTCTTCGCCAGGCGGTTGGCGAACATCTGCGCGCCGGGCCGGGCTCGCGCGGCCTCGAGCCGCTCGCGTCGGACCGTCTCGACGTCCCGCTCGACGGCGTCGGCCCCGAGTTCGAAACGCAGCAGCCGGCACTCGATCGGGCCGTTGAAGAACGTGTGGCTGCGATATGCGCGCAGTCCCAGTGCTCGACCCAGTGGCGGGTTGCCGGTGAAGACCCCGGCCTCCCAGCCGGGAAATTTCTCGACGAGCGTGCGACCGAGTACACCGTACAGCGGTCCGAGCGTGCGCTCGTCTTCGAGGCGGGCGCCGTAGGGCGGATTCACGAGCACCAGCCCTCGCGATTCGGAGGCCTGCGGCAGTGAGGCAACGTCGCGCCGCTCGAACCAGACGTAGTCGCCCAACCCGGCACGATTTGCATTGGCCAGCGCGGCGCGAATGGCGTTCTGGTCGCGATCGAACCCCCGCAATCGCCCCTGACCCAGAGCCGCGAGGCTGCGCCGCGCCTCCGCAGCCGCGCGCAGCTCGCTCCACACCGACGCATCGTGCCCGAGCCAGCGCTCGAACCCGAACCGTCGACGCAGCAGCCCTGGAGCAGCGTTCGCGGCGATCAGCGCAGCCTCGATGACCAGTGTGCCCGACCCGCACATCGGGTCCGCGAAGGCACCACCTTCCGCGGCGATGGCGGGCCACCCGCAGCGCATGAGCAGTGCCGCCGCGAGATTCTCCTTGAGCGGCGCCTCGACGGCTGATTGCCGGTATCCGCGACGGTGCAGCGGCTCGCCACTCAGGTCGATCCCGACCGTCGCCGCCGACCGCGCAAGCCGCAGGCTGACGCGCAGGTCCGGCGCTGCGAGGTCCACGGATGGACGCGTCCCGCAGCGCTCCCGGAAACGGTCGGCGATCGCGTCCTTGGCTTTCTGCGCCACGAACTGCGTGTTCCTGATCCACGAGGGCCCTTCACCGACCACCTCCACCGCGAGCGTTCCGTCGGGTCCGAGGTGATCCTCCCAGTGCATTGCCTTGAGCGCGCCGTACATCGCGTCGGCGGAATCGAGCGGCACCGTACCGAGGGTGAGCAGTACCCGGCTCGCGGTCCGCGACTCGAGGCAGGCGCGGTATCCATCCGCCAGGGTCCCGTCGAAGCCCACGCCGGCGGGGTGCTCGCGCGTCACGCGGATCCCGAGCGCGCGCAACTCGGCGGCGAGGATGTCCGGCACGTGCCTCGGGCAGGCGGCGAAGAATTCGTGCGTGCCTGCCGGCGGCGGATCACTCACTGGCATGCGTCCCGTGGTCGAGCACGACGAGGTCCCGCGGCGCGACACGGCCCAGGCAACGGCGCAGGATCCGGTACGAGTCGGCGTCGAATCCGGATCCATCCCGCGTGCGCAGCAGACCGGCGATCTCGCCTTCGTCGCCAGCCGTACCGAGATGCTGCCAGCGATCGATGACGTGCAGGATGCTGCCCTCGCCGCCCGGCGCGCGCTCGCGGATGCCGACAGCCCCGCGGAACGGCCATGGCTGGATCCGCAGCGACGCGAGCGCAAGCCGGAGTCGCGCATCGTGCATCGGCAGCGGCTCGCGGCCCGCACACGCGCCACGGCACCGACCGAGCTGGCTCGCGAAGCACGACCCCTCCCCCTGCTCCAGTCCCAGCACCTTGAAGCACAGCTGGGCCTCGCGCGCCTTGCCCTCGAGCGCGCGCCACGCGTCACGCTCGTCGCGGAACGGGCCATACGCCTCGGCGTCGCCCGCCACGTCGCCCGGCTCCACGACTTCGATGCGCGGGCGCAGCGCCCCGGCGACCTCGTCCAGCCGTATGCAGTAGGCGGCGGATGCCCGACGCAACCTGCGGTTCGCGGCCGGCGCGAGTTCCTTGACCAGCCGTGACTCGAGCAGCAGCGCGCCCAGTTCGCCTCCCGTCTCGACCCACTCGACCTCGCGTACCTGCCGCGCGAGGTTCGACTCCTTGCTCGCGCGCTGGCCGGTCGCGAAGTGGTCCAGCACGCGGCTGCGCAGGCTGCGACTCATGCCGACGTACAGCGGTGTGCCGCCCTCGCCGCGAAAGATGTAGACACCCGCGCCTTCCGGCAGGTCGTCCGCGAGGTCCGCCGGCAGGTGCGCCGGCAGGCGGGCGTCCCGCCTCGCGGCCTCGATGGCCTCCTCGACCCGGCCGGCGCCGACGGATTGTTCGAACGCAGCGAGCAACGCGGGCAGCACCGCGGCATCCCCGAGCGCGCGATGCCGCTGCCCGCATTCGAGCCCGAATCGCTCGATCAGCGTGTCGAGGTTGTGCCGCGCGTGCTGCGTGAACAGCGCACGCGACAGCCGCACCGTGCAAAGCACCGGCGCCGTGAACTTCTCGTGCTCGCGCCGGAACTCGTTGCGCAGGAACCCGTAGTCGAAGCGGGCATTGTGCGCGACGAACAGGCGGCCGGTGAGTCGCGACCGGATGTCCGGCAACAGGTCCCGGAAGGTCGGCGCGTCCTCGACCATCGCATTCGAGATGCCCGTGAACTGCTCGATTGAGCGGGGAATTCGCTGCCCAGGGTTCACAAGGCTGCTCCACTCCTCGACCACGGCGCCGTCGTCGAGCAGCACCACGCCCACCTCGATGATCCGGTGCTGCGCAGCCACTCCTCCCGTCGTCTCGAGGTCCACGCACGCCACCCGGCCGCGCAGTGCGGGGGCGCCAAGTCCGATCGAGGGCGTGAGGGCCATTCTGGCCACCGAGCTTCAGAGCGAGCCGTCACCGTCCAGCGTCATGATCGGCCCGTACAGGTCCGGCCGGCGGTCGCGGAACACGCCCCAGGCGTGCCGCTGGGCGCGGATCGCGTCGAGGTCGAAGGTGGCGGTGAGCACGGCTTCGCCGGACCGGTCCGCCTCGACGACCTTCTCGCCGGTCGGTCCCGCGATGAACGACGACCCGTAGAACGTCATCTCGTACTTCTCGCCGCGCTCGACACCGATTCGGTTCGACGCGACCAGCGGCATCACGTTCGCGGCGGCGTGACCCTGCATGCAGCGTTGCCAGTGATCGCGCGAATCGATGCTCGCATCCTGGGGTTCCGAGCCAATAGCGGTCGGATACAGGAGCACCTCCGCTCCCATGAGCGCCATGCAGCGCGCGGCTTCCGGGAACCACTGGTCCCAGCAGATGCCGACGCCGAGGATTCCGTAGCGCGTGTGCCAGACGCGAAAGCCGGTGTCCCCGGGCGAGAAGTAGAACTTCTCGTGATAACCGGGGCCCTCGGGTATGTGCGACTTGCGGTACACGCCGAGCACGCTGCCGTCGGCATCGATCATGGCGAGCGAGTTGAAGTAGGCATTGTTCGCCCGCTCGAACACGCTCAGCGGCAGCACGACCGCGAGCTCGCGCGCCAGTGCCCGGAAGCGTTCGACGACCGGGCTGCCGGCGATCGGCCGTGCCAGCGCGAAATGGCTGGCGAGGTGGTCCTTGCAGAAGTACGGGGTCTCGAACAGTTCCTGCAGCAGGATGACCTGCGCGCCCTGGCGCGCGGCCGCACGCACCGCGCGCTCGGCCGAGTCGAGATTGCGGGCCGCCTCGGTCGAGCAGGCGAACTGTGTGGCAGCGAGCGTGACTTTCATGGCGGATCCAGCGGCCGGGGCGGGTCTCGAATTGTAGCGAAAGCAGGCACCGGTTGACGGCCGCGCGGCAGGCCCTCAGCGCATCGGCTCACCGGTGAGCTGCCAGTGGATCAGCGACACCGGGATCATGCCCGCGGCATTGAACTCGTCGAAGAATCGCCGCATCGTGAAGGCCTCGCCGAGCTGCCGGCGGCGGTCCTTGATCGTCTCCTCGATCAGGTACTTGCCGGTGACGTAGCTCGTGCCGTAGCCGGGCTGGCGCAGGTAGAGCTGCTGCTCGAAGCCGAGCAGGTCCAGGTCGGGCCGCATCCAGCCGCGCGGCGTCCACTCGACCTGGAAGGCCTTCGCCTGCCGCAGGTCGAACTCGTTGGCCTGCGCGTACAGCGACGCGAGTCCGCGCGCACAGCGTTGCGCGAGCATGATCCACACGATCTCCCGCGCGCGCGGGTTGTCGTCGTAGTAGCCCGCGTGCAGGATGATCTCCTCCATCGCGGTCGCCATGCCCTCGGCGCGCGTGTCCCAGGCGTTGTAAGCCCAGGCTTCGCGCCGGATCGGGCTGGGATTGGGCTTGCGAACCAGCCACTCGTGGTCGAACCAGTGGTAGAAGTGCGCGTAGAGCGTGACGGGCTCGTAGTGGCTCGCGATCGAGAAGAAATTGCGCTGCTCGACCGGCACGTACGGGTCGATGCGCCGGCGCAGCGCGGGATCGAGGTAATCGTCCACCTCGATCAGGTCCCGCTGCCGGAGGAACGCCAGGTACTTCGTAATGGACGCGTTCGCGCGCCCGGCGTGCTCCTCGGCGCTGGCGGCCGGCGTAAGCTGCGGGAGGCCGCGATTGCGCTGCTCCTCGAGCGCCAGCGACGACCACGCGCGCGCCAGTTCGCTCTTGAGCAGCATGACTTGGTCGTTCCAGGTGAGCGGCACGAGGTGCACATTGCGGAGACTCCAGTCGTAGGCCTCCTTGCCGACACCGGAGGGTCCGGTCTTCGACGGCGCCTGCGCATCGAGCCACGCAATGAACTCCGCCGTGGCCGTGGCCGCAGCGGCAATCGCATCGCGCAGGTCCGGTCCGTAGTCCCGGGTCTTCGACGCAAGGTCAGCCAGGGCCTCGTCCTGCTGCCGCATCGTGCCGGTCCCCGTGATCCACAGGTCGTGCGCATCGCCCGTCAGGTTGCGCCGCGCCTGCGACAGCAGTGGCGGGACCGTGCGCAGTTCGCGGGTGAGCCGGGCCTCGTCCTGGCGCGACAGCGGAAACGCGTACTGCCAGAGTTCCACCGGTGCGTGGTTGACCGGGCCCTCGTGCTCCGGCGTGTCGCTCTGCTCGGTCCACACCGAACGATAGAAAGCGGGGTCGCGCGCCCACGGTCGCAGCCAGCGGATGTCGAACTCGAGGCCGTTCATCTGCGCGCGCACGAGGTCGTAGTCGACCTTCCGGGCCACCGGCCAGTCCGCAGGATCGATCGCGGCGAGCCGCGCCTGGTAACGCGCGAGTTCCTCGCTCTTCCTCGCGATGGCCGCCACCGTGTAGTCCGGGGCGCCGTCGAGCGGCGGCGGCGGCTCGAATCGCCGCCACTCCTCGTACAGCTTCAGGAGGTCGTCGTACGAATTGCCGGAGGCCATCGCAGACCCGCTCACGGCGAGCATCGCCAGGGGGAATACCCGGGCGGCCACCGCCACCATCCGCAACCAATGCCGCATCGCGCCGCTCCCTTCATTGCATCCCCGTCGGTGGCCGATCGCCGCCGCACCCCGTCCGAGAAGTCAGCAACCGATCATGCCGTCGGCCGCGTCGCCGAGGCCGCGCGGCGCGCATGCGCCATGAGCTTCGCGACCGCGGCGGAGCCGATGCGCATGCGCACGCTGTCGGCGCGGCTGGTGAGCACGATCGGCACACGGGTCCCGAGCACAACTCCGGCACTGTCGGCGCCCGCGAAATACTGCAGTTGCTTGGCGAGCATGTTGCCCGCCTCGATGTTGGGCACCATGAGCACGTCCGCGCGGCCTGCCACCGGCGAGCGGATGCCCTTGGTGCGTGCCGCGTGCTCGCTCACGGCGTTGTCGAATGCCAGCGGCCCGTCGAGGATCCCGCCGGTGATCTGGCCGCGGTCCGCCATCTTGCACAGGGCCGCGGCGTCGAGCGTCGAACCGATGTGCGGATTCACCGTCTCGACGGCCGACAGGATCGCCACCTTGGGCATCGCGATGCCGAGGACGTGCGCGAGGTCGATGACGTTGCGCACGATGTCCGCTTTTTCCGCAAGCGTCGGCTCGATGTTGATGGCGGCGTCCGTCACGAGCAGCACGCGGTCGTAGGCGGGCACGTCCATCACGAACGCGTGGCTCACGCGGCGGTCGGTACGCAGTCCCGACTGCGCAGCGACCACGAAGCCGAGGAGCTCGTCGGTGTGCAGGCTCCCCTTCATGAGCATCTCGACCTCGCCCGCGCGCGCCATCGCCGCGGCCGCGGCCGCCGAGGCGTGGCTGTGCTCCGTCGCGACGATCCGGCAGCCGGAGATGTCGGCGCCGTTCGCCTCGGCGATGGCCCGGATCCGCGCCGGCGGACCGACCAGCACCGGCACGATCAGCTTGCGGCGGGCCGCTTCGAGCGCCCCGAGCAGCGAATCGCGGTCGCAGGGGTGCGCGACCGCGCAGGTCACCGCCTCGAGCGGCTCGCAGTCCCTGAGCAGGCGGGCGAAGACGTCGTTGCGCCGCAGGATGATTTCCGGGGTCGCGATGTCGGAGTACTGCAGCCTGCGGCGCGGGGCCCCACAGCACCCGCCGGCCGCCGACGTGCGCCTCGCAGTCGAACGCCACGAGGCCCGACCCGGCGTGCTTCTCGCGCACCGTGACCGATGCCGTGAGTTCGTCGCCCACCTGCACGTGGCCGGCGTACTCCAGTTGCTGCGAGACGATGCGCGTTCCCGGGCCCGGCAGCTTGCGCTCCAGCAGCCCGGAGATCACCGCGCCGACGCCGACCGCGTCGACGCACAGGCGTCCGGCCAGCGTGTCGTCCGGATCTTCGAGCTGGAAGGGCTCGATGTCGCCCGAGACCAGCACCAGCGCCTCGATCTCGGTCTGCGTCATCACGCGCTGCGCGGATGCCGTTGCGCCGACCTCGATCTCGTCGAACGTGACGTTGCGATAGGCGCTCACGAGAGTTCCCGCAGGTTCAGGAGAGATCGATCCAGGTCGTCTTGAGCTCGGTGTACTTGTCGAACGCGTGCAGCGACTTGTCGCGGCCGGTGC
>DAOMFD010000069.1:0-9859 GCA_035429605.1 Steroidobacteraceae bacterium
GGGCTGCGCAGGGGCTGTGCCCGGGTTCGCGGGCGATGCCTGGGCTGGCGCGGTCTGTGCCGCTGCCGGGGCTTCGCCGGCCGCTGCACCGCTCGCCTCCGTGCCGGGCGGCGACCCCGCTGGAGTCGTGGCGGCAGGCGCCTGCGTGCCGGGGCGGATCGTCACCGGCCCGCCTTTCTCCGGCAGCGTGAGCGGTCCCTTGTAGCCGCAGCCAGCGGCGTGCACCGCTATCACCGTCGCAACGATGCAGGCGCGGGTCGTGATCACTGCGCACCTCCCGCCTTCGCCAGGCTCGAGCCCTCCAGCACCGCCATCGTCAGGCGGGAAATGCACACCAGCCGACCGCGATCGTCCTCGATGCGGATGTCCCAGACCTGGGAGCGCGTGCCGATGTGGATCGGGCGGGCGGTGCCCGTGACTCGGCCGCTCCGCGCCGGGCGGATGTGGTTCGCGTTGATTTCCTGCCCGACGCAGAAGTACTTCGCCATGTCCACGCAGTGCGTCGCCGCGACGCTGCCGAGCGTCTCGGCCAGCATGACGGAGGCGCCGCCGTGCAGCAGCCCGAACGGCTGGGTCGTGCGCGCGTCCACGGGCAGCGTCGCGCGCAGGAAGTCCGGCCCGATCTCGGTGAAGCGCAGGTCGACGTGCTCCACCATGCTGCCGCGCGAGTACTGCTGGATCTCATCCAGCGTGAACGGTTGAAACCAGATGCTCATTCGGGGGTTCCTGGGGCCGGGGTCGGGATTGTAACCGCCGGCCGGCCCGCGGCCGCCGGCCTGTTTTCCGTGGCGCCGGGGGCCCCGAAAGGGCAGAATTGCTGCAAAGCAAAAGCCGTGCCGGAGCACCCCGATGAGCGACTACCACGCCCCGTTGAAGCAGATGCGATTCACCATGGAGCACCTCGCGGACTTCGGCGAGGTTCGCGCGCTGCCGGACTTCGAGGCCGTGGATGCCGACACGGCCGAGGCGGTGCTCGAGGAAGCCGCGAAGTTCGCCGGCGCAGTGCTCGCACCGATCAACGTGCTCGGCGATCGCGAAGGCGTGAAGGTCGTCGGCGACGACGTGCAGGTGCCGGCGGAATTCACCGATGCCTACGGCAAGTTCTGCGAGGGCGGGTGGCCCGGCATCGCGCTCAACCCGGAGTTCGGCGGGCAGGGGCTGCCGAAGGCGCTGTCCGTCGCGTGCGACGAGATGTGGGCCGCGTCGAACGTCTCGTTCGCGCTGTGCCCGGAACTGTCGCAGGGCGCGATCCTCGCGATGGACCGCCACGGCACGGACGCGCTCAAGGCGACGTTCCTCGAGAAGATGGTGTCGGGCCAGTGGGCGGGCACCATGTGCCTCACCGAGCCGCAGGCCGGCTCCGACCTGTCGAGCCTGACGACGCGCGCCGAGCCGAAGGGCGACGTCTACCTCATCACGGGCCAGAAGATCTTCATCACCTGGGGCGACCACCCCATGACGGAGAACATCGTGCACCTCGTGCTCGCGCGCCTCCCGGACGCGCCGCCGGGGACCAAGGGCATCTCGCTGTTCGCGGTCCCGAAGTTCAAGGTGAGCGCCGACGGCTCGCTCGGCGCGCGCAACGACAACCGGCCGGTCTCCGTGGAGCACAAGATGGGCATCCACGCGAGCCCGACCTGCGTGCTGTCGTTCGGCGACCACGGCGGCGCGGAGGGCTACCTGATCGGCAAGCCGAACGAGGGGCTCGCCGCGATGTTCGTGATGATGAACTACATGCGCCTCGGCGTCGGACTCGAGGGCGTGGGCCTCGCGGATCGCGCGTACCAGCACGCCGTCGCCTACGCGCGTGAACGCGTGCAGGGCCGCGCGCCGGGCGAGAAGGGCCGGGTCGCGATCATCCGCCATCCGGACGTGCGCCGCATGCTGCTCGCGATGCGGGCGCTGACACAGGCGAGCCGGGCGATCTGCTACTACACGGCGGCGTGCCTCGACCGCGCCGCCCACGCCGCGGACGCCGCTGCCGCCGAGACCTGGCAGGCGCGCGCGGACCTGCTCACGCCGATCGCAAAGGCGTGGTCCACGGAGATCGCGCTCGAGGTGACGAGCCACGGCATCCAGGTGCACGGCGGCATGGGATTCGTCGAGGAGACGGGCGCCGCGCAGTTCTATCGCGACGCGCGCATCGCGCCGATCTACGAGGGCACCAACGGGATCCAGGCCATCGACCTCGTGGGCCGGAAACTGCTGCGCGACGGCGGGGCCAGCGTTTCCGCGTTCGTGTCGGACATGCGCGCGGTCGATGCGCCGCTCGCGAATGCGGGCGAGGACCTCGCAATCGTGCGCAGCGCGCTCGGCCGGGCGCTCGACGAGCTCGTGCAGTGCTCGACCCACATCCTCACCGGCGAGAAGAAGGACCCGGAGCTGCCGGGGGCCGTCGCATTCCACTACCTCATGCTGCTCGGCACGGTGATCGGCGGCTGGCAGCTCGCGCGCGGGGCGCTGGCGGCGATGCAGCAGCTCGCGTCCGGCGGCGACAAGGCGTTTCTCGAAGCCCAGGTCGTGATGGCGAGGTTCTACGCCGAGCAGGTCCTGCCGCGCTGCACCGCGCATGCCGCGAGCATCCGCGCCGGCAGTGGGACGATCATGGCGCTGGCGGCCGACCACTTCTGACCGTGCGATGAGCGCTCACGCGGCCGGTGCTGCGAGCGCGCCCGAAGGCGCCGGTGACCGGTGGGTGCGCCTGGACGATTGCCTTGCCGACGCGCCGCCGGTCCTGCACGCGTGGCTCGCCGAGCCGGGACTGCTCACGGCGCGCGTGCGCCGCACCTGCGGCGATGCGACCGAATTCCGCCTGCTGCGGCTCGAGCGTGCGCCCCTTGCGGCGGGACTGGCCCATCGGATGGGGGTGACCGACGTGAACTGCCTGGTCCGTGAGATCGAGTTCGCGTGCGGCAGCATTCGCTGGATCTTCGCGCAGTCGGTGTTCCCGGACTCGACCTTGCGCCTGCACCCGTGGCTCGCGGAACTCGGCAGCGCCGCGCTCGGCGAGTCGCTGCTGGGCCGGCACGACGTGAGCCGCGAGCCGCTCGAATATCGGGAGTTGTCACCCGCCGATGCACTCGCAGCCGCCGCTGGCGGCATCGACGGCCACGCGTGGGCGCGCCGTGCCGTCTATCGGCTGTCGGGCGCGCCGATCCTGGTGCAGGAAGTATTCCTGCCGGCACTGGCTGATGACGGCCGGGATCCGCACCGGCCCGGGAGCACTGCATGAGCTACGAATTCGCGCCGCCGATCGCACCCACGGTCGAGATCGCCGGCAGCCAGACGCGCTTTCCCGTCCATCGCATCTACTGCGTGGGGCGCAACTACGCCGCGCACGCGCGGGAGATGGGCATGGACCCGGAGCGCGAGCCGCCGTTCTTCTTCTCGAAGCCGGCCGATGCCGTCGTCGCCAATGGTGCGACGGTTCCCTATCCGCCGCGTACCTCGAACCTGCACCACGAGATCGAGCTCGTGGTGGCGATCGGGGAGGGCGGCCGCGACATCCCGGTGGCGAACGCGCTTGCGCACGTGTTCGGCTATGCGGTGGGCAACGACCTCACGCGTCGCGACCTGCAGTTCGCCGCGCGCGAGAAGGGCCAGCCCTGGGACACGTCGAAGGGCTTCGACCAGTCGGCGCCAGTGAGCGCGATCCGGCGCGTCGCCGACATCGGTCACCCGTCGCGTGGCGCGATCTGGCTCGAGGTGAACGGCGAGACGCGCCAGAAGGCCGATCTCTGCGAGATGATCTGGAACGTGCCGGAGATCGTGAGCGAGCTGTCGGCGCTGTTCGAGCTGAAGCCGGGCGACCTCGTCTTCACCGGCACGCCGGCCGGCGTCGGTCCCGTCGTGCGCGGCGACAGCCTCGTCGGCGGCATCGAGGGGCTCGACACGCTGCGCAACACCATCGCCTGAGCGGCGGGGAGTACCGGCCTTGGCGCTCACGCTCTACACCTACTGGCGCAGCTCCGCGGCATTCCGCGTGCGCATCGCCCTCAATCTCAAGGGGCTCGAATACCACTCCGTCCCGAAGCACCTGCTGCGCGGCGGCGGCGAGCAGCGCCAATCCGACTACCTCGCCCTGAATCCGCAGGGGCTGGTGCCCGCGCTCGACGACGACGGCACCCTCGTGACGCAGTCGCTCGCGATCTGCGAGTACCTCGAGGAGAAGTGGCCGGAGCCGCGGCTGCTGCCGGGCGATGCGGCCTCGAGGGCGCGGATCCGTGCGATGGCGCTGGCGGTCGCCTGCGACATCCACCCGCTCAACAACCTGCGCGTGCTGCAGTACCTGCGCGGGGAATTCGCCGCGGACGAGGCGACGGTCAACCGGTGGGCGCGGAACTGGATCGGCCGTGGCTTCGAGGCGTTGGACCAGCTGATCACGCGAAATTCCGCGGACGGCCGGCACTGCGTAGGCGGCGGCGTCACGCTCGCCGATGTGTTCCTGCTGCCGCAGGTCTTCAATGCGCGTCGCGTAGAGCTCGATCTCGCGCCCTTCCCGCGCATCGCCGCGGTCGCGGCGCATCTCGAGTCGTTGCCGGCATTCGCGGCGGCGCGTCCCGACGCCCAGCCGGACGCGGAGTAGGGCCGGCGATTCAGCGCGCGGCGGCCGACGTATCGGGCCGTGCCGTCAGGAAGCCCAGCTCCCGCGCCAAGGCCGTGTAACGCGGATCGGAACGGATCGGGTCGAGGAACGGATCCGCGTACATCTGGCCCATGAGTCCCGGGTCGTGCACCTTGCGGGCCATCGCGAGCCACTGGAATGCCTGGTCCCGGTCGCCGAGCGCCGTGTAGACCTGCGCGTACTGGTACGAGGCCGCATCGCCGAGCACTTTCTGCATCGCTGCGATTTCCTGGCGCGCCAGGTCCGGCTTGGCGAGGCGCGCAAAAGTGATGGCCCGCCCGAACATGCGCTGCCAGGTGATCGACTCCTGGTCGAATTCCGCAAGCGCCTCGTCGGCGCGCCCCTGGAGCAGCAGCACGGAGCCCAGCGTGTAGTGACCGGACGGACGCCCCGGGGCGAGCGAGACAAGATGGCGCGCCACGCGCTCGGCTTCCTCGAGCTGGCCGGCCCACCCCAGCACGCCTGCGAGGTTCACGTATGCGCGGGGATTGATGGGGTCCAGCTCCACCGCATTGCGTGCGGAGGGGATCGAACGATCACGCCACCCCATGCTGGCAGCGAAGGCCGAATACGTGAGCTGCACGTCGATGCTGCCCGGGCTCAGGCGCATGGCCCGTTCCACCGACGCATCGGCCGCGGCCGGATCCATGTCGACGTTGAACTGTATGTATGAGAGGGGTATCAGGGCGTCAGGCAGATCCGGCGCCAGCTCGAGGGCGCGCTCGGCGGTCGCCCGTGCCGCCTTGAAGCCCGAGTCGAATGGGACGTAGCCATTGGACGCCAGCGCATTCTGCGCCTCGGCCTTGCCTGCGTAGGCTCGCGCGTACTGCGGGTCGATGCGGATCGCCTCGTCATACGCCGCAATTGCGCCGCGCAACGTCGTCTCCCCCTCGCCACCGTCGAGCCTCAGGTGACGGGCCCGCAGGTAGGCTTCGTACGCCGCGGGATCGTGCGTGCCCCCCGCCTCGGCTGAGGACGCTGTCGCCGGCTTCAGCAGCTTGACCTTGAGCGCGTCGACGACCTCGCTCGAGATCTCGTCCTGAACGGCGAAGATGTCGTTCAGGTCGCGGTCGTAGGTCTGCGACCAGAGGTGCGAGCTGTCGGACGAGCGGATGAGCTGGGTCGTGATGCGCACGCGATTGCCCGACTTGCGCACGCTGCCTTCGAGCACGTGGTCCACGTTCAGGTCGTGCGCGACGTCCGCGATCTTGACCTCCTTGCCCTTGTACGCGAACGACGAGGTGCGCGCGATCACGCGCAGGCCCGGCACGTTGGCGAGCACGTTGAGCAGTTCCTCGGTCAGGCCGTCGGAGAAATACTCGTTGGCCTTGTCGTCGCTCATGTTCACGAAGGGCAGGACGGCGATCGAGGCCAGGCTCGAACTGCTCGCACCGCCCGCCGCAGGAGGGGAGGTGGCCGCCGGACCGGACGCGGCCGCGCTGTCCGAAGTCGCCTGCAGGGAAGTCGCCGCGCCCTTCCCGTGGGGGATGAAACGGTCTGCCACGACGAGTCCGATGGCCACGACCAGGAGCACGGCGACCAGTATGTTCAGCTTGGAGGCCGTCTCCTGCGTGATGGACGCATTGCGATCGACCTCGTGCTCGCGCTTCAGGCCCTCGGGCGTGAGTTCGTAGACCCACGCGAAGACCACGGCCATCGGGAAGCCGAGCAGCAGCAGCCCGAGCAGGAGCTTGATGCCCCACGGCGGCACGCCGAGCGCGCCGAACAGCAGGTCGCCGACCTGCAGCAGGACCCAGCCCGCCACGGCGTAGAGCATCGCGACGCGAAACACGTTGCGACGCCTCAGCTCCGCGATGAGCGACATGAATTCCCCTGATTGCGCGCGGCCGAACGCAAGGATGACGGCGCCGCCGCGAATGTCAACGCCGGGTGCTGCCGAGTGCGGCCCGGTGCCGCCAGGCAGTGCGCCGGTGCGGTGTCAGGTCTCGTGCAGCTTCCTGCCGACCCTGCGGTAGGCCTCGCGGAACGGGATGCCTTCGCTCGCGACCAGCCGGTTCGCCTCGGCGGCGGCGTGGATGTCGGGGTCGAGGCGAATCCGGTCAGCGGCAAAACGAACCTGCGGAATCGCGGCCGCCATGATGGCCAGCGACTCGCGGCAGAGGTCGATCGAGCGGAACAGCGGCGCCTTGATGAGCTGCAGGTCGCGCTGGTAGCCGGACGGCAGCTTGGCCGTGATGGCGAGCACCTCGGTCAGGCAGGCCTGCGCCGTGGCCGTTCGACCGCGCACCAGCTCGAACACGTCGGGGTTGCGCTTCTGCGGCATGATCGACGAGCCGGTCGTGAACGCGTCGGGCAGTTCCACGAAGCCGAATTCGCGCGTGTAGAAGAGCAGCAGGTCGGAGGCGAGCCGGCCGAGGTCCTGCATCAGCAGCGCGACCTGGAACAGCACCTCGGCCTCGGCCTTGCCACGCGACAGCTGGACCGCCGTCACGGGTTCCTGGGTGACGGGGAATCCGAGCCTGGTGCGCGTCGCGTCGCGGCTGAGCGGAAGGTTGGGGGTGCCGTAGCCGGCGGCTGAACCCAGCGGGTTCTTCTGGATCCGGCGATGCGCATGCCGCAGCGCATCGGCATCGTCCTGGATTTCGACGGCGAATCCGCGGGCCCACAATGCGACCGAGCTCGGCATGGCCTGCTGCATGTGCGTGTAGCCAGGGAGTACGACCGCACCCTGGTCCGCAGCGAGTGCCTCGAGCGCGGCGGCCACGTCGCGCGCGCCTCCCGCGAGCGACTCCACTGCATCGCGCAGGTAGAGCCGCAGTGCGGCGAGCACCTGGTCGTTGCGCGAACGGCCCGCATGCAGGCGCGCGCCCGCCTCGCCGACCCGCTGCGTGAGCAGGGTCTCGAGCGCGGTCTGGCCGTCCTCGAGTTCCAGGGTCACCGACCACTCGCCACGCGCATGCGCGGCACCGATCTCGGTGAGGCCCGCGCGGATGGCGGCGAGCGACGCGGCGTCGAGCAGGCCGCACTCGTGCAGCGCTTCCGCGTGCGCGATGGACGCCCGGACGTCGTACTCGACGAGCCGGTCGTCGAGCGCGTGGTCCTCGCCTGCCGTGTAACGCAGCACCCGCTCGTCGAGCGGTGCGCCCTTGTCCCACAGTCGTGTCATCTCCCGTGCTCCCGGACGCGCCCGACGCGCCCTGTCATTGCCTCAGCCCGCGCCCTGTTCGGCCGCGCTCAGCGCCTTGGTGTCCGCCACCACCAGCGTGCCGGTGCCCTCGTTGGTGAAGATCTCCGCGAGCAGGGCGTCGGGAGCCGCGTACGAGATCACGTGCACGCGGCGCACGCCGCCGCGGATCGCCGCCTCGATCGCGCTCGACTTCGGCAGCATCCCGTCGGAAATCGCGCCTTCCTCGCGCAGCCTGCGCAGGCCCGCCACGTCGGTGTAGGAAATGAGCGAGTGCGGATCGTCCAGTCGCTCGAGGATGCCCGGCGCGCCGGTGCAGAGGATGAGCTTTTCCGCGTCCATGGCACCGCCGATCGCGGCTGCGACGGTGTCGGCATTGATGTTGAGCAGGTGGCCCAGCGAGTCGCACGACAGCGGGCTCACGACCGGCAGAAAGCCGGCGTCGAGCAGGCGGGTGATGACCGAGCCGTCCACGTCGTCGATGTCGCCCACCATCCCGTAGTCCACGGTTTCCCCGCTCGCGAGCGTGACCGGCGGGCGCTTGTGGGCCTTGACCAGGCCCGCGTCGACGCCGCTGAGACCGATGGCATCGATGCCGAATTCGCGGCACAGGCCGAGCAGTCGCGTGTTGATGAGGCCGTTCAGGACCATGCACGCGACGTCGATCGCGCCACCGTCGGTGACGCGCCGCCCCTGCACCATGCGCGTCTCGACGCCGAACTTGTCGGCGACCGTGTCGAGCTGCGGGCCGCCGCCGTGCACCAGCACCACGCGGATGCCGAGGTGGTGCAGGATCGCGACCTGCTCCATGAAGCCACGCATCGCAGCGCCGTCCCGGAACGCGCCACCGCCGGTCTTGATGACGAAGACCTTGCCCTTGTACATGTGTATGTACGGCGCCGCGCCCCGGAGCGCGCGCACGGTGACGGCCTGTTCACCCTTGTGTCCGATCATTCCCGTTACCCCTTGAGCAAGCTGTACAGCACCGCCATCTGCACCGTCATGCGATTGGCGGCTTCCTGGACCACGCGGCTGCGCGGCCCGTCGAGGACCTCGTCGGCGACGGCGACGTTGCGCCGCACCGGCAGGCAGTGCATGAAATGGCAGTCGGCGCGCGCGGAGCGGAACCAGTCCTCGCGGACCTGCCACGCCGACAGGGGCGCGCGCAGCGCCGCCTCGGCTTCCGCGTCGCCGTAGCACTGCGCGGAGCCCCATTCCTTGGCGTAGAGCACGTGAGCGCCGGCGAGTGCCGACTCGCGGTCGCTCGTCTCCGTCACCTGGCCGCCCGAGCGGGCCGCGGCGGCGCGCGCCTTGGCCATCAGTGACTCGGGCAGTGAATAGCCGTCCGGTCGCAGTACCACGACCTCCATGCCGCGTTGCGCGGCCATGTGGACCGTCGCGGCAGGTACCGCGAGCGGCAAGGCGCGCGGGTGATTGACCCAGCTCAGCACGAACTTGGCCGTCCGCGGCACCGCGAGGTCGTCCATCGTCTTCCAGTCGGCCAGCGCCTGGCAGGGATGGTTCGTGGCCGATTCCATGTTCACGAACGGCTTGTCGCACAGCCCCGCCATGGAGAGGAACTGGGTCTCCGCGAGGTCAGCTGCAAGGTCCTTGCCCTCGGCAAACGATCGGATGCCGAGCGCGTCGCAATACGAGGAGAGCACCGGGATCGCCTCGCGCACGTGCTCGGCGGCGCCGGCGTTCATCACCGCACCGACGCGCGTCTCGAACTGCCACGTGCCCTGCCCGGGAGTGACCACGAACGACCTCCCGCCGAGCCGCATCATGCCGGCCTGGAACGACGCGAGCGTCCTGAGCGACGGATTCATGAACAGCAGCCCGAGGATCTTGCCGGAAAGCGCGTCCGGCTCCGGTCGCTCCTCGAGCCGGCGTGCGAGCGCGACGAGGTCCTGCACCTGGTCACGGGTGAAGTCGGCGAGGTCGAGGAATCGCTGCATGGGCTTGTGACGAATGGCGTTCGGGTGGGAGGTGTTCAGCGGTCGGCGCGGGCAAGGCTCACGGCGTGGTGCGCCGCTCAGGCGGGGAGCGAGGCGAGCACGTCACGCAATGTCGCGACGTGGCTTTCCTCG
>DAOMFD010000070.1:0-9680 GCA_035429605.1 Steroidobacteraceae bacterium
TCCTCGCGACGATCGTCAACTTCGCCGTCGGGCTGGCGGCGCTGGTCGCCGTCGCCGTCGCGAGCGGCGCGCGCGTGACGTCCGGGACCACGGGCCCGGTGCCTGCGTGGGCGTGGCTCGGCGGCCTTCTCGGTGCCAGCTATGTCGCCTCGACCACCGTGCTCGGGCCGCGACTCGGGGCCGCTGCCTTGCTCGCCCTGACGCTCGCGGGGCAGATGATCGCGGCACTGGCGGTCGACCAGTACGGCGTGCTGGGCTTTCCGCAGAACCCGGTCACGCCGGCGCGGCTGGCGGGAGCCGTGCTGCTGGTCGTGGGTGCGCTGCTGGTCATTCGTCGCTAGGAGGTCCCGGCCATGGCCCGCACACCCTCCACCATGCTGGCGCTCGGTACGCAGGCGCCCGCCTTCGACCTGCCGGACTTCGACGGCAAGCGCCACGCGCTCGGCGACTACGCGGGTCACCCGGCTCTGCTCGTGGCGTTCATCTGCAACCACTGCCCGTTCGTCCGGCACATGCGCGGCGAATTCGCGAGCTTCGCGCGCGAGTACTCGCAGCGCGGGCTCGCCATCGTCGCCATCGTCTCGAACGATCTCGATGCCTATCCGCAGGACGGTCCCGACGCCATGCGCGAAGAGGCGAGGACGCTGGGCTACGTGTTTCCGTACCTCGTCGACGCGGACCAGCAGGTCGCCAAGGCGTACCACGCGGCCTGTACACCGGATTTCTTCCTGTTCGACGCCGAACGACGCCTCGTGTACCGCGGCCAGTTCGACGGCAGCCGGCCGGGCAACGCCGTGCCGGTGACCGGGGCGGACCTGCGCAAGGCGGTCGATGCGGTGCTGGCAGGCGCGCCCGTCGATCCCGATCAGCGACCGAGTCTCGGCTGCAACATCAAGTGGAAGGCCGGCGCCGCGCCGGACTATTTCGCCGGCTGAGTTGCGCCGCCGGCCTTCGGGAAGGACTCGATGATGTTGGCCGCCATTTCCGCCACCGTGTCGATGCCCTGTTTCGAGGACGACGTCCGGGTCTCGGCGGTGATCGCTCCACGCCAGATGAGGCGGCCTGTCGCGGGGTCGTCCACGAACACGATCACCGACCCCTCGGTCACGCGTTGCTCGGGCGGCAACTCGGAAGCGGCGGGTGGCTGGGGACCGGTGGGCCGCAGCACGTCATCGGGCAACGGGGCGTTGAACCGCGGTTTCTCGCTGGTCACGTACTTGCGCGTGCCGGCCACCTGGTAGCTCACGAGCATCTGGGCGGCCTTCGGGTCCGTCACCTCCTGGTAGCCCTTGCGGACCAGTCCCGCGACCACGGCCTCGCGGACGTGGCGGTCCACGTCGGCGGCGAGCTGCGGATTGACGGCAGCCACCGTGCCGAGTTCGCCACCGTTCCACGCGAACGTGCGGTGCGACTCGATCCCGGCGCCCGGCGCCTCGTACGTGTCCACCTGCCACGTCGTGGCGCATCCCGTCGTCAGGGCCAGCAACAGGACGAAGAAGCGCCGCTGAGACTGCATGTCGTGCTCCCTTCTTGTGCCAACCTGTATAGGGACCACGGCGACCCGCTGTCAACCTCCCGTATCCGCATGCCACATTCCACCATTGCACGAGTGGACACGCCGGAAGAGTCTAGTGACAGGCCCCACTGCAGGGGAGGTTCCCATGAGCAGGTATCGGATCCTCGTTGCCGACCAGGCCGAAGCGATCTTCTACGACGCACCGTCACTCGATGCGGCACCGATGGAGGTGGCGCGGATCAGCGATCCGCTCGCGCACCTGCACGACCGCGATTTCGCGACCGAGCGGCCGGGACGGACGCGGGAAAGCTACGGTACGGCGCGCCATGCGATCCAGCGCGAGGACAGCCCGCGCCGCGAGGAAGCGGCACGGTTCGCACGGCGCATCGCACGCCGCCTCGATGATGCACGCCGCCGCGACGAGTTCGAGTCGCTCGTCGTCGTGGCCGGACTTCCCTTCCTCGGCCTGGTGAGGGCTGAGCTGACGAAGCCGACCCGGGCGCGCGTCGTCCGTGAGATCCACAAGGACCTGGTGCACAGCCCGCCCGGCGTGCTGGCCCGGCAGCTGGCCGCCAGCGCACCGTGACACGGGGCACGTTCGGCACGGGCATTCTGTGACCGGCTTCCCGCGGTAGCGCGCCAGCTTGGTGCCCGCGCCGAGGCCGGGCATACTTACGCCGTCAGGCAAGGCGGGGCCATGAGACGGCGCATGCACAGTGCGGGCGGCTGCTTACTCCAGGCGCAGGGCGTCGTGCGCCCATGAGCACCATCCTGCTCGCTTACGAGCGTGACCAGGACCTCACGGCGATCGAGACGCTGCTGCAGTCGCGCGGCTACCGCGTACTGAAGGCACGCAACGGCCTCGAGGCGCTGGAAGTCGCGCGCAGCGAGACACCGCGCGCCGTGGTGAGCGACGTGCTCCTGCCCCTGCTCGACGGCTTCGCGCTCTGCCGACGACTGAAGGAAGAGGCGCCGACGCGCCACCTGCCGGTGATCCTTCTCTCGTTCCGGGTCGAAGGCCCGAAGTACGAGGCGTTCGCGGCGGAAGTCGGGGCCCTGAGATTCTTCCCGCGCGGCTCGACGCTCGAGGAGCTCGCCGGCGCGCTCGACTCGCTCAAGACCGGCTCCGACACCATGCGCATCCCGGCGCTGGTGCCGGAACTGATCGACCGGCAGCAGCAGGACCGGCGACGCGTGGCGGAACTGGAGCGCCAGGTCCGTGAGCTGCAGTACAGCAACAAGCTGCTGGCCACGGCCGAAAAGCTCGCGCGCGGCAAAGTCGAGCGTGAGGCCCGCGAGCGGGCCGATCAGGCCGCCGCGGGCTCGGACGCGGCACGCGAGCTGCAGCAGCGCATCGAGGAGCTGGAAGCGAAGCTGCGCGCGCAGGCGACCGTGGAGTCCGACAAGGTCCGCGAACTGCAGCAGCGCCTGCAGGAACTGGAGGCACAGCACCAGGAACTGTCTGCGGCCGAGACGCGCGCGCGTGACGCGGCCGAAGAGTCGCGTGCGGGCCTCGCCAGAGTCGCTGTCCTGGAAGGACGCCTGTCCGAGCTGCAGTCGAGCCGCGCGCGCGCGCAGGCGGCTGCGGCGGACGCGGAGCGGGCCTTCGGCGCGCAACCACTCCCGACACTGCTTTCCGACATGGAGACGCTGGAGATCCGCGCGGTCAGCGATTCGGCCGCGGCGCTGTTCGGGTTCGCGCCGCAGGAACTCATCGGCCGGCCGCTGGCCGACCTGCTGCCCGGCGCCACGCCGGGGGACGCCGGCGCGCTGCCGGCGGAACTCGATCACGCCAGGCCAGACGGGACGCGATCCGTGTTCCAGGTGCGGCGCGCGTCGGTCTCCTATGCAGGGCGGGCGTGCTGGGTGACGTCCCTGGTGGACATCACCGCCGAGCGAACCCTGCGCGATGCCGAGCAGCTCGCGAGGGTGGGATCCGCAGCGCTCGAGGCCGCCCCGACGGCGGCGTGCATCGTGGATCCGGAAGGCAGGATCACGTACGCGAACGCGGCGTTCCACGCGCTCGTGGGGCTCGAGGCCGGCAAGGCCGCGGGCCTGCCTCTGCAGCAGTTCGAGACCGGCGAAGGCGAGGCATCGGCTGCCGGCGACGCCGCGCCCGCCGCGGGCGCGACCCGCAGGACCACCTGGCGCAGGCCGGACCGGCCCGGCATCGACGTCGAGGTTGCGAGTGCCGCGATCGGCGACGCGCCGGGCGCACGCATCGTCGCCGCGCGCGACCTTGCGGCGTTGCGCAGCGTCGAGGAACGTGCGGCGCGGGACAGGCAGCTCGACGCGGGACTGCTCGACCTGGCGCAGCACACGCACATGCTGACCGAGACCGAAGTGCCGGCCCGCGCGCTCGAGCTCGCGCGCAATGCGACCGGTGCCGAGGCCGGTTATGTATTCCTGTCGATCGCGGACAACGCGCAGCTGGATCTCGCCGCGCACAGCGCGGCGGGCCAGGATCATGGACAGACGCTGCCGGTGCGCTGGCGTGGAGCGGTGCCGGCGGGCACGGCACTGGCTGAATGCGTGGCATCGCTGCGGGTCGTCGAGCGCGAGTCGGCCGAAGGCACGGGCGGCCTGCGACAGGCCGGCCTGCCGGGGTCGCTGCACCGGCAGCTCCTCACGCCGATCATGGACGGCGGACGGCTCGCGGGCGTGGTCCTGCTCGCCAACAAGCCCGCACCGTTCGACGGCGAGGACCGCAGGCGGGCGGCGCTGGTCGCCGACGGGCTGTGGAAGGCATTGCGCCGACGCCGCTCCGACGCCGAGGTCGTGAGCGCCATGGACCACATGGAGCGCGTGATGCTCGGCACGATCGAGGCGATCGGTGCGTTGTCCGAGGCGCAGGACGGCTGCAAGGCGGGTCGCGCGCGGCGCGTGGGCGAGATGGCCGCCAGCATCGGCACGGCCATGGGCCTGCCCGGCCACAGCGTGCGCGGCCTGCGCGTGATCGGGCAGTTGATCGACGTCGGCATGCTGCACATCCCGCGCGAGATCCTCTGGCGCACCGCGCCGCTCTCCCCGACGGAATTCGACCTCGTCCGGACCCACGCGGAGCGGGGCTACGAGATCCTGCGCCGCATCGACTTCCCGTGGCCGGTCGCCGAAGCGGTGCGGCAGCATCACGAGCGCCACGACGGCTCGGGCTATCCGCGCGGCCTCAAGGGCGAAGAGATCATGATCGAGGCGCGGATCGTCGCGGTCGCGGATGCGGTCGAGGCGATGCTGTCGCCGCGGCCGCAACGGCAGGCCTTGTCGATGTCGGCCTGCATCGACGAGCTGCAGGCCCAGGCGGGCCGTCGGTACGACGCGGCCGCCGCGCGCGCCTGCGTGCGGCTGCTGCGGGACCGCCAGACGCA
Source organism: Steroidobacteraceae bacterium (assembly GCA_035429605.1). Lineage (GTDB taxonomy): Bacteria > Pseudomonadota > Gammaproteobacteria > Steroidobacterales > Steroidobacteraceae > RPQJ01. Next base: position 4,882 of record DAOMFD010000070.1, read on the forward strand.
GGCAGAACCGGAGGCCCGGGCCGGACAGCGCATCGCCTGAGGCAGTGATGCGCCTGCAGTTCTTCGGCGCTGCGGGTGAGGTGACGGGCTCCTGCCACATCCTCGAGGTCGGCGGCCGCACGCTGCTGCTCGACTGCGGGCTCATCCAGGGCGGGCCCACGCACGCCGCACGCAATCGCGAGCCCTTTCCGTTCGACCCGGCGCGCATCGACGCCGTCGTCCTGAGCCACGCGCACATCGACCACTGCGGCCGGTTGCCGCTGCTGCACAAGCGCGGATTCCGCGGGCCCGTGCACGCGACCCCGGCGTGCCGCGACCTCGCGCGCATCCTGCTGCACGATTGCGCCACGATGGCGGAGCGCGACGCGGAAAGGGAGCAGCGCAGGCGACAGCGCAACGGGGGCCGTGGGACGGTCGAGCCGCTGTTCACGACGGGCGATGCCGATGCCGTCCTGCAGGCATTCCGGACCGTGCCTTACGGCCGCACGATCGACGTCGCACCCGGCGTCGAAGTGACTTTCCGGGACGCGGGACACATCCTCGGCTCGGCCAGCGTCTGCCTGCGCATCAGCGAGCAGGGACTGGAACGGCGCGTGCTGTTCAGCGGCGATGTCGGCCAGTACGGCTCGCCGATCCTGCGGGACCCGGAAGCCGGGCTCGCCGCCGACGTGGTCCTGATGGAGAGCACGTACGGCGGCCGTCTCCATCGCGATCGCGACGCCACGCTCGCCGAATTCGGCGAAATCCTGCGCCAGGCGCGCCGCGACGGCGGCAACGTGCTGATCCCGGCGTTCGCAGTCGGGCGCAGCCAGGACATTCTCTACGAGCTCGGCACGCACTACGACGCGTGGCAGCTCGCCGACTGGCAGGTCTTCCTCGACAGCCCGATGGCGATCGAGGCGTCGCAGGTGTACTGGCGGCACGTCGAGCTCTACGACGAGGAGGCGCGCGAGCTTCGCCAGCGCGCCGGCGCGATGCCGCCGCTGCCGAACCTGACCCTGTGCCGTACGGTGGAAGAATCCATGGCGATCAACCGGATCACCGACGGTGCGATCGTGATCGCGGGCAGCGGCATGTGCACCGGCGGCCGCATCGTGCACCACCTGAAGCACAACCTGTCGCGCCGGCAGTGCGACGTGGTGTTCACCGGTTACCAGGCCGTGGGCACGCTCGGGCGCGCCATCGTGGACGGTCGCGAGGAAGTCCACGTCAATGGCGTGCCGGTGCGGGTCGAGGCGCGGATTCACACGCTGGGCGGATTTTCCGCCCACGGCGACCAGGCCGACCTGCTGCGCTGGTACACGGGCGTGACGGGGCGCCCACCGGTCTGGCTGGTGCACGGCGAGCGCGAGTCCGCCGGCGCGCTGCGCGACGCACTTGCCGAACGTGGTGTACGCGCGACGGTCGCAGAGCCCGGGATGCGCCTGGACCTGGCGACGCTGTCGCCAGGGTAGCTGCCGCGGCGTCGGTTCGCCGTCAGCCCTCGACGTTGAATCTCAGCGTGACGTAGGAACGATGTGCGACCGGCTGGCCGTTCGCCAGCCGCGGACGGAATCGCCAGCCTTCCACCGCCTCGGTTGCCGCCGTATCGAAGACACCATGCGGCTGCGAATCGACGACCTCGACATCCCGTACCGATCCGGTCTCGGTGATGGTGAACGAGAGTTCGACCCAACCCTCGACGTGGTTGCGCAGCGCGTCCGCCGGATAGACCGGGTCGGTCGCGTGGATGCGGCCGAGTTCGTCGGTCGGCATGGCGAGCGCTGCAGTGGTCGCGGGATCCAGGGATGTCCCGGGCTTTTCCACAGGGGCAGGCTCGGGCCGAGGCGCCTTGACGTAGCCCGCCGTCGGCAGTCCGGAGGAGATCGGCGCACCGAACGTCCGCGTCGCCACGCGGCTCGAGCGCGAAGCGGTCGACCGCAGTTCGTCCGCATTCGCGACCCGGGGCGCGAGTGGATCCGGTGTGACGACGACCGGCGTCACCACGGGACGCGGATGCAAAGCCTGCGGCGTGGCTGCGCGGTCCGCAGCCTGGCCCGTCAGCGGCTGCTGGCGTGCCGTGGCCTGGCCTGCACTCGGAGAGGACTGCACGTCGCGGCGCGGAGCTGCGGGCAGCGGCGCGGGAAGCGGTGCGGGCGCCGTCGCGACCACGGCTGCGGCCGAAGAGGCCGCTGCCAGGGCTTCAGGGGTGTCCGTGCCGGACGGGGGCGATTGCGGCGCGAGGTACATTGCCAGTCGCTGAACCGCGAGACTGGACGGTGCGACGGCCTCGACACGCGAGAGCAGCCTGCGGGCCTCCGGCAGGTTGCCGTCGGCGGCCGCGAGACGCGCGACGCTCACGATCCGGTCGATGGTCGAGTCGAGACCGGTGCGTGCCTCGGGCAGGTCCGGCCGGGACAGCAGGACCGCGGCGTAGAGGTCGAGCGCATTGCGCCCCGCCGGCGCCTCGAAGCGACCCGCGGCGAAAGCCGCTCGTGCACGCGACAGTACCGGGTCCGCCTGTGGCGCGGTCGACACGACGGCGGGCGTCACGATCTGCGTTGCGGCGCCCTCTGCGTCCTGCCCGCGCGGGGGCCGGCCGCCGGCCAGCAGGACCAGCGCGGCGACGAACATCGCCACGCCTGCCGCGACGAACAACCACTTGCCCGGGTCGAACCGACCCGGCAGGACCCTCGGGATGGGCAGCAGCGCCTGGTTCACCTGCGATTCGCGCTGTTCGACGTGACGTCGTATGGCCGCCTGCAGGAACATGCCCGCTCGCTTCGCCGTGAGCGGCTTGTGCATGAAGCGGTAGACGAGGCCCTCGGTGATCAGGTGTGCGAGCAGCGCCTCGTCCTCGCGCCGTCCCGCGACCACGACGATCACGTCCGGAAACTGCTCGACGATCTGCGCGATCAGCGTCGTGGGATTGGTCGAGACGGCTGCCATGTCGACGAGCAGCACGCCGCAGCGGCCGGTCAGGAGCAGGTCGACCGACTCCTCCGCTGTTCGCGCCCGCCAGACCGGATTGCGCTCGCCGATGGCGCCGCGAATGGCGTCGAACAGCGGCACGTCCGTCGACAGCACGAGCACGTCGACGAGGACCGCCGCGTCGCGCGGCTCGGCGACGAGCAACGCCTGGCGTGGTGTGGCAGGGGCTGGCACCCCGCGATTCCGCGGCAGAAGGCCCGAAACGTCCACCGTTGACGGGCAAAAATCTGAAGCAATTCAAACTTCTGTCGCCTGCCGCAGGGGTCGGCCAGGCGGAGGCCCGGCTGGCGTATCGAGACTGGGTCCAGCCGGGGTCTGCCGCCACTCGACAGGTCGCAGCCGTGCGAGCATGATCGCCGCTCGTCCCCGAGAAGACCGGTGCAACGGTCCAGGCCCAGGCATGAGGACACCGGTCGGATACACCTCGCGGATATCTGCCAGGCATCGCGCCGCGCTCGAGCGGCTGTTGTTCTTCAACGGCTGCCAGAGCCGGGTCGCGCACGGCATCGTCGACGCCATCGACAAGTACGGGCCGCCCGAGATCTTGGCCGACGCGGGCTGGCTCAGGGTCAAGGTGGCGGGACTGCCGGACGTGCAGTCCCTGTTCGCAGTGGACGAAATCAGCGGCGAGCCACTCGGTGTCGCCGTCTACACGCGCGCGGACCTCGAGCACATCACGGTGCTGCACGTGGGCCTGGACGAGAAGTACTGCGCCGGCGGCGAGCGTGAGAGCGCCAAACTGCTGCTCAGGCTGGTCAAGGAAATCCGGCGTTCGTCGAAGCGCGTCAAGGGAGTGCGCCGGCTGAGCGTGCACTACGGGACGCAGCGGACCCGCGCGCAGGCCTGATCGAGACCCGACGGCACGCCACCTGTCGCCGACCGTGCGACGAGACTCCACGCAGCGAGTTCCAGCATCTGCCGCCACCCGGCTGCTGCTCGCGGCACTCACGGCACTCGGCGTCGCGAGCGCGCTGGCGCTTGCCGCTCCGATCGGCTGGCCATGGGAACTCTTCGTGCACTTCCGCGTGCAGTACGCCGCGGGCGCCCTTGCGGTCGCCGTCGCACTCGCGCTGTGTCGCCATCCGCGGGCGTGCATGGTTGGCATTGCGCTGGCGGCGTTCAACGCGTTGCCCCTCCTGCAGCGCGCGCAGGCGGGCTCCTCGGCCGGCGACTGCGCGGGACGGGAATTCACGGTCGTGTCCGCAAACCTGCAGGCGGGCAACGACGACCGGAGATTCCTCGACTGGCTCGCCGGGCACCCGGCGGATCTCGTCGTCGTGCAGGAGGTGACCGAGGCCTGGGCGCGCGACCTGTCGCGACTCCCGGACTATCCGCACCGCATCCTCTTGACCCGGGAGGACCCCTACGGCATCGGCGTGCTGAGCCGGTGGCCGCTCGACGCGGTTCAGCAGGAGGACCTGGCGGCCGACGGACTGCCCTCGCTGGCGGGTCGCGTGCAGTTCGAGGGACGGTCGCTGCGATGGCTCGCCCTGCATACGCACTGGCCGATCACGCCTGCGCTGGCGCGCGCTCGCGACCGGTCGCTCGATGCCGCCGCGGCGCTGGTTCGCGGTTCCGACGGGCCGATCGTCGTGCTCGGCGATTTCAATGCGACGCCGTTTGCCCCGGCCTATGCGGACTTCGTGCGGATTTCCGGGCTGCGCGACGCGTCCGCCACCGCGCGCTGGCAGCCGACCTGGATGGCGGGCTTCTGGCCGCTGGCGCTCAGGATCGACTATGTGTTCGCGTCGCCCAGCCTTTGCGTGGAGAGTTCGAGCGTCGGTTCCGCGATCGGCTCGGATCACCGGCCGGTGCTGGCGAAGCTGCGG
>DAOMFD010000071.1:0-9585 GCA_035429605.1 Steroidobacteraceae bacterium
GCGTGCCGACCCAGGCTACGCCGTGGGCGGCGGCGGCCCGTCCTTCCTCTGCCGACGGCGCTGCTCCTTTTCCTCGCGCTTCTTGCGCGCAGCTTCCTCGCGCCGCTTCTTGTCCTGGGAATAATTGGGGGGTCTGGCCATGCGCTTTCCGGGTTCCTGCGGTGTGTCCCGCGCCGTATCTTAGTGCAGTGCCGCGGTGTCGGCAGCAATACAGCGACTTCGGACCGGCCACCCCGTCATGTCACGCGCGCCCGGCCGCAAGGGATCTTGCTCTTGCCATGGGCGCGCGTAGGGCGTCCTATGGGGCGGTCCGATTCCACATCATCGAGCGACGCCGGGAAATGCGGGACAAATACCCGATCGACGCCAGTGACCCGCAACGCAGGCCGGCTGCTGGTGTGGCCGCGGAGCGCCGCAAGTCCTTGAAGACGCTCGCCGTCTGTGCGTGGTCGCCGCTGCGGCGTTCGACTCGTTGACCGGCACCGTATGCGGATCCTCGGCATCACGAACATCAAGGGCGGTGTCGGCAAGACCACCACGGCCGTGAATGTCGCGTACCTCGCCGCGGAGTCCGGCCGCGCGACGGTCCTGTGGGACCTCGATCCGCAGGGAGCAGCGACGTACACGCTGTGCGCGGAGCCGGCTGAACGCGCCTCGGCGAAGAAGCTCGTGCGAGGCAAGCAGGAACTGCCGGAGCTCACCACGCCGACGGCGTACCCGGCGCTTAACGTGATCCCGGCCGACTTCTCCTACCGGAACCTCGACGTGCACCTGAGCGAGCGCAAGCACGCGACCGAGCGTCTCATGATGATGACCCGCTCGCTGTACGACGAGATCGACCTCCTGGTCCTCGACTGCCCGCCGGGAATGACGCTGCTCACGGAAAATGTCCTGCGCGCCGCCGACGCGCTGGTCGTGCCCATCGTGCCGGCGCCACTTTCGCTGCGCATGCTCGACCAGATGCACGCGTTCATCGCCCACACCGGGTGGAGCGACCTGCAGATCCTGCCGTTCTTCTCGATGGTGGACCGGCGCAAGTCGCTGCATCACGAGGTGATCGCAAAGGCGCGGGCTGACCATGCGGAGCTGCTCGCCACCGAGATTCCGTACTGGAGCGACATCGAGCGCATGACCGTCCGTCGGGCACCGTTGCCGGCCTTCGCGCCGTCCAGCCCGGCGGCCCGCTTGTACGCACAGCTCTGGCAGGAAATCGCGGAGCGACTCTTCGAGTAGCGGGCGGTACGCGCCCCGGGATCCGAGGCGCGTACCGCACCAGGATCACTTCACGTCGACGCGATCGAGGTTCATCACCTTGTTCCACGCCTTCACGAAGTCCCGTACGAACCGCTCCTGCCCGTCGGACGAGCCGTAGACCTCCGCCACTGCGCGCAGCTCCGTGTTCGAGCCGAAGACCAGGTCGACGGGAGTCGCCGTCCACTTGAGCGCGCCGCTCTTGCGGTCACGCCCTTCGTAGACTCCCTCGGACGTGGGCGACTTGCTCCACTTCGTGGACATGTCGAGCAGGTTCACGAAGTAGTCGTTGCTCAGCGTCCCGGGCCGGTTCGTGAACACGCCGTGCGGCGACTGTCCCGCATTGGCATTCAACGCCCGCATGCCGCCGACGAGGACCGTCATCTCGGGGACGGTCAGCGTGAGCATGTTCGCCCGGTCGACCAGCGCCTCCGGGGGCGAGCGACCCGCGGCGGTGCCGAAGTAGTTGCGGAATCCGTCCGCGGAGGGCTCGAGCACGGCGAACGAGTTGACGTCGGTCTGCGCCTGCGAGGCGTCCGTGCGGCCGGCCACGAAGGGAACCGACACGTCGTAGCCGGCCTTCTTCGCGGCCTGCTCGACCGCGGCATTGCCGCCCAGCACGATCGTGTCCGCGAGCGACACCTTCTTGCCACCGGGCAGCGTTGCGTTGAACGCGGTCTGGATGGCCTCGAGGCGCTGCAGAACGCGCGCCAGCTCGGCCGGATCGTTGACCGGCCAGTCCTTCTGCGGTGCGAGGCGGATGCGCGCACCGTTGGCACCGCCGCGCATGTCGGTGCCGCGGTACGAGGCCGCCGACGCCCAGGCCGTCCGCACGAGCTCGGGGCCGGTGAGGCCCGAGGCGAGGATCTTCGCCTTCAGCGCAGCCGCGTCATTCGCGTCGATCAGCGGGTGGTCGACCGGCGGGACCGGATCCTGCCAGAGCAACACTTCCTTCGGCACCTCGGAGCCGAGGTACCGGGCTCGCGGTCCCATGTCGCGGTGCGTGAGCTTGAACCAGGCCTTGGCGAACGCGAGCTGGAACGCCTGCGGGTCCTTCTGGAAGCGCTGCGCGATCTCGCGATAGCTCGGGTCGAATTTCAGCGAAAGGTCCGTGGTGAACATGATCGGCGCATGCCGCTTCGCCGGATCGAACGCATCCGGGACCAGGCTGGACGCCTGGCCGTTCGCGGGAATCCACTGGATCGCGCCGCCGGGGCTGCGCGTCTGGACCCACTCGAAGGCGAACAGGTTGTCGAGGTACTGCGTCGTCCATGCGACCGGGTTCGCCGACCACGCGCCCTCGAGACCGCTGGTGACCGTGTCGGGGCCGTTGCCTCGGCCGCACTTGTTGGCCCAGCCGAAGCCTTGTTGCTCGATGGGGGCCGCGGCCGGATCCGGTCCCACGCACTTGGCCGGGTCGTGCGCGCCGTGCGCCTTGCCGAAGGTGTGGCCGCCGGCGATCAGCGCCACCGTCTCCTCGTCGTTCATGGCCATGCGACCGAAGGTCTCGCGGATGTCCCTCGCCGCCGCCAGCGGATCCGGATTGCCGTTCGGGCCCTCCGGGTTGACGTAGATCAGGCCCATCTGCACGGCAGCCAGCGGTTTCTGCAGCTGGCGGTTGCCGCTGTAACGCTCGTCGGCGCCCATCTTCTTTTCCGGGCCCCAGTAGACGAGGTCGGGTTCCCAGTCGTCCGCACGTCCGCCCGCGAAGCCGAAGGTCTTGAAGCCCATCGACTCCAGCGACACGTTGCCGGCAAGCACCATCAGGTCGCCCCACGACAGGCTCGCCCCGTACTTCTGCTTGACCGGCCAGAGCAGCCGCCGCGCCTTGTCGAGGTTGGCGTTGTCGGGCCAGCTGTTCAACGGCTCGAATCGCTGCTGGCCGCCGTCGGCTCCACCGCGCCCGTCGATGGTGCGGTAGGTTCCGGCGCTGTGCCAGGCCATGCGGATGAAGAAGGGGCCATAGTTGCCGTAGTCGGCGGGCCACCAGTCCTGGGAAGTCGTCAGGGCCTGCTTGATGTCCTTCTTGACCGCCTCGAGGTCGAGGCTCGAGAACGCCCTGGCGTAGTCGAAGTCCGCACCCAGCGGGTTCGACCTCGCGTCGTGCTGCCGCAGCACGGACAGGTCGAGTTGCTCGGGCCACCAGAACTGGTTCGGCATCGGGGCACCCGAGGCGCCGAGCGCGGCGGTCGAAGCCAGTGGCAGCGCCGCGATCGCGCACGCGACGAACGACGTCATTCGTTTCCTTTGCATCGGAGTCTCCTGGTCAGGCGAGTGATTGAATCCGACGCAAAGATAGAGAGAGTCTCGCTGCGAGATGTTGGATTGATTGGATCGATACGATAGGCAATGTCAATCGAAGGGGCAGGGTAACCGGCGCCCCCCGGAACCGCAGGCGTCGATGTGATCATCGCGACCCTGGAATCAGTCCAGGGGCGGCGCACACGCACCCTTGGGGGACATCTCAGCGGTAACTTGCCGTGCCGCCGGCCTGCCCCTAGACTGCGCCCCTGTCGCAACCCCGCGACCCGGTTGAAAAAACGCATCGGAGAGTCGCGGCGCGTGAGGCTGAGCCCCCGGTTCCTTTTTGCCCCGATGGCGACGCTGCTGCTCGCGGCGGGGAGCGCTTTCGCCTCCGCGGCGGGGACCGCTTGCGACGGAGAACTGGCGCGGCAGATCCCGGCGAGGCCGCCGGAGGCGCTCACCGGGGGCGAGTTTGCCGAGCGGGCACGCGATCTCGCCGGACCTCCGCGCGACGCGATGGTGCAGGGCGAACTCGAGGCGGGCGACGTCCCGGCCTTCCTGCGCCACCTGGTGCCGGTGACGGTCAGCGACGCCCAGAACAGCGTGACCGTGTGCGTGATGCCCGATTACCTCGCGCTGGGCACGGACCAGGATTTCGCCTACGTGCCCCTGGGCCTGGAGGCCGCGCTCGACGTCGCCGACCGCCTCGGCTTCATGCTGCCGACGCGCAAGCTCGTGAACGCGATCTACGCCGAATCGACCGTGAAGCTCGATCCCCAGCCGCTGCCCGCCGGCGATGCCATGCGCAGCACGGACTATCTCGTGCGCCACAACACGATGGTGCGCGCGCAGCGCCAGTCGCGTGGCGCCGCACTGGGAGATCTCACTGCCGGTGACAAGAAGGACCTGGTGCTCACGCCACGCCTGTGGGAGGTTCCGGGACGCGTCGCGATCTACGGCTGGCACCGCGCCGTGGGTTCGCCGATCCAGCCGCTCAGCACCGTGCACGGCGCCCGCTACGCCGACTACAGCCACGGCATCCGTCTCGTGAGCCAGGTCGCCTACGTGAATGGCGTCGAGCGCCCGCTCGTCGACGTGCTCGCCGACCCGCGGCTCGCATCGCTCGTGAGCGACGAGGGTCCGATGCCGCGCCTCACCGAGCGCCTGAGTGCGCTGCGGGCCGGACTGCGCAGCGACATGGCGGCAGCGCCGACCGTCGCATGGCTGCCGCGACAGGGCAGCAGCGCGCGGGCCGCCCCCTGAGCTTCGTCCACGGGGCGAAACTCACTTCTCGTCGAGCGTCTTGCAGCAGCGAAATCCCAGGTGATAGTTGGCGTGGCTGTGCGGGTCCATGACCCGGCTGCCATGCCAGTACGGCGCGCGCCAGCGGCACCAGTCCTCGTGCGCGCGGTACGTGTCGAAAATGAACCAGCTGCCCTTCATCTCCGTGACGCCCAGCGCGGAGCTGCCCGTGCTCGCCATCTGTGACGGATCGAGCGGCAGGTTCATGTGCTCGGCGGCGTTGCCGTTCAGGTCATACACGTCGAGTGGACTGCGGCAGGCAGGGAAGCTCCCGGCCGGATAGGTGTTCGAACCGCACATGCTCCAGCCGCCGCCCTGGCAGCCCGGCGTCTTGGAACTCCCCGTCGCGCAGATCCCGCGCTGGTACTCCGGGCCGTAGCTCCAGCGCCTGGTGGCCGCGTACTCGCGGTTGTGCGCGGCGCGCATGCGCTGCACGGCGATCTCGGGGCTCACCCCCTGCGCCAGGTCGAAACGGTAGTCGGGAGGCCCGAGGCTGCCCTGGCAGGCGCCTTCCCACTCGTGGGCGTCGCACAGCCGCTTGCCCTCGGCAGCGCAGATCTCCGCCGCCTCGCGCGCCTTGACCCAGATCACCGGGTACTCGCACGGGATGTCCGGGAACTCGAACTGGTCGATGCAGGCCCTGGCCCGCGCCGACGTGCCCGTCGTCGGGTCGTAGAGTGGTGCCATGTACTTCGCGCCGCAGATCCGCTCGTACTCGGGGTTGGCATAGACGATCCCGCGTCGCTCGAGGTTCTCCAGGCACTGTGCCGGGGATTCCGGGTGCCGGCTGATCGCCGGATTGCCCTGGCCCATTGCGAAGTTGCCCGCGAAGATCGCCTCGATGCGCTGCATCTGCGCGGGCGTGAGGCCGTGCACCGTCGCCAGCTTCTGAAACAGCGCGCGGTTCTGCTCGTCGTTCGCCGTGTCACCCCGCGCGCCCGCGGCCGAGGCGAGGACCGCGATTGCGATGAGCGCGACCACGTGTCCTTGTCTCATGGAGGCGCCTCGCGTCGCGTCAGGTAGAAGAAGTCGCGGTTGTCCGGGAAGCCGATGAAGCGTGGCGCGTAGTTCGTGCCGCTGCCCTGGTCGAGCACGTCCATGCCCTGGATCAGGTGCTCGACGAGACGTTCCTTGCCGCGAGTCACGTACAGCGCGAGGTAGGTGTGCTCCAGCGCGTTCATGTCGAGGTGCAGGGCGTACTGGCAGCCATACGCCTCGAATACGCGCGCCATGGCGGAGGGAGTCGCGTCGGAGAAGTAGCCGTAGATCAGGAAGCGTCGCGCATCGTTCGACTGCAGGCAGACGCCGGCGCGCAGGCTGCGCAGGTCGCCCTTGTCCGACCCGGACCAGTTGCCGGCGCCCCAGTTCGAGACGAGGGCACCCGGGACGCCGCGACCCACGGCCGGGTCGAACTCGATGACCGGCACGCCGTTCTGCCGGGCGTAGCGGATCCCGGACAGCCGCGAATTCCCGGCCGCGCTCCACGTCTCCAGCTCGACGCGGCCGTCGTCGAAAGCCAGCACCGTGGCGAGCCCCGGCTGGAGCTTGCTGAACACCACGCCCTGCTCGACGAACCCGTAGTGACTGCCGTGATTCACCTGCGCGAGCGCTCCGTAGCGGAACGCGCCGTGGTCGCGCTTGAAGCCGCCGGTGAATGTGGCGATCGTGCGTGCGGCCTCCGCCGGGCTCACCATCCCGTTCACGACCAGCGGTGCCGGCCGGTCGATGCCGTCGGGCCCCGGGAGCGCGGGATCGCGCACGGTGGGCAGCACGCGATCCGACCAGCCGACGCGCGGGTGGTCCGTGCCGAGCACGAAATGCAGGTCGAAACGCGCCAGGTCGAACGCGACCAGGTACACGAGCGCGTCGAGTTCGACCGGACCGAGCGCATTCACGCCACGGCTGGGCCCCAGCAGTGAGGGCTCCAGCGCCCCCGGCGTCACGGCGCTGGCGTAGACGCCCGCGAGGTCGCGCACCGGGTACCATCGGCCGACCAGCAGCTCGCGACCCGGCGCGGCGAGGTCGAGACCAAGTTGCTCCGGGATGATGGCGAGGCCCGCGCGGTCCGGCGCGATCGCTGCCGGCCGGGGCGCCTGCGGCATGGCCGCTCGTGTGGCTGCGGCACCCGCCTCGTGTGTCACCGGCTTCTCGAGGAAGGCGTCGCGGTAGACCTGCTCCTTGACGAACCCGACGAGCTGCTCGCCGCCCCAGACGTGGTCGCGCAGGAAATCCGCGACTCGCTCCAGCGACGTGCGGCGTCCGGCGACCGGGTTGCGCAGATACAGGCGCCCGTCACACAGCGGCGCGTACGGCAGCCCGGTGCGACTGGCCTCGTCGAGCGGCGCGGCAGGTCGGCTGGTCCACAGCGTGCAAGGCGCGCCGCGCTCGCCGACGGCGACGCGCAGCGAAGTAGGGTCACCGGCGAGGAGGGTGAGCGCAATCTCCCGCGGTCGGGGGTTCTCGAGGTGATAGCTCGGTCCCTGCCCGGTCGCGCCGAACTCGAGCGTGAGCAGGTACCAGGCGTTCGCGTACGGGTTCAGGTTGACCAGCGTCGCCGTGCCCGCGCGCCCATCGGCCGCGCGGACCGGCACGGTCGTCGTGCTGCGGAAGGGTTGCAGTTCCAGGATCGTCTTCGGCTGCTCGGCTCGGTACTCCGCGGCCTGTCGCTCGAGTTGGGCAGCGCCCGGCAGTGCCGGTGCGCGCAACGTGGCCGGCGCGCCTGCCGTGACGGCGGCACCGGCGGCCGCCAGCAGCCCGAGGATCACGAGTGCGCGCGGTGTTCGGCCCATGATCATGCGCCGCTACAGCGCGAGCCACGCTGTCAGGCCCATCAGCGGCACCAGGATCCAGCTCAGCCTGTCCTCGAGGATGAAGCGGAGCGGGTCGTCCGGCATTCTCCCGCGGTGCGCGACCAGCCACAGGTGGCTGATCCAGTACAGCAGCAGGGTGCAGGTGAGCCAGATCACGGCCGGATGGCGGTAGAGCATGCCGGCGGTGAGCGTGCTCGTGTATAGCGCGAGCACCAGGACCGCGAGATAGCCGCTCGACACGCCGAGCGCGATGATCAGGCTCTGGTCCTCGACGAGGTACGCACGCGCGTGGGCGTGCGCACCGTCGATGACCTGGCGCACGCTGATCTCGGCGTAGCGCTTGAGCAGCGCCAGGCTGAAGAAGAAGAAGATGCAGAACGCGAGCAGCCAGGACGACGGGACGATCGCCACCGCGACGGCGCCGAGCAGCACGCGCGCGGCATAGCCGGTGGCGAGCACCAGCACGTCGAGCAGCACGATGTCCTTGAGGCCGAGCGAGTAGGCGAGCATGAGCACGAAATACCCCGCGAGCACCCCGGCCGCGACCAGGCCGAGCGGCCAGACGACCAGCAGGCTCGCCGCAAGCAGCAGCGGCACCAGGGTGATCGCCAGCCCGCGCGGCAGGCGCCCGGCCGCGATGGGGCGCCGGCGCTTGTAGGGGTGGAGCCGGTCGCTGGCGAGGTCGTGCAGGTCGTTGACCACGTACACCGCGGAGGAGCACAGGCTGAAGGCGACGAATGCGCGCAGTGCCGCGTGCAGCAGCGGCGGCTCGTGGAGGCGATGGGCGGCTGCGAGCGGCACGAAGATGAGCAGGTTCTTCAGCCACTGGTACGGCCGCAGCGCATCGAGCGCGGCGCGCGCCAGGGACGTGCCGGCGAGCAGGCGACTAGAAGAAGTGTCTGGCAAGGTCGAGCACGCCTCTTTTCCAGCGCACGCGATGCGTCGTGCCGGTCGCCGGCCGGATCTCGTTGCAGTGCGCGACGTACCAGTCGTAATTCCGCACGAGTGCGTCACGGTTCGAATACCGTGGCCGGTAGCCGAGCTTGCGCTCGATGCGCTCGATCGACACGAAGCTGTCCTCGGCCGCGGTCTCGTAGATCCAACGGTACATCGGCGAGAGATGCAGCGCATTGAGCGCCCGCAGCGCCAGGACCGCCGGCGCCCTGGGAAGACCGATCGCGTGCCCGCCGTGCCCCGCACGATCGAGCACGGCCTGGACATTCTCGCGCATCGTGCCGAACTCCTTCGCGCCCACGTTGAACGTGTCGCTCACGGCCCCCGGCTCGCGGGTCATGCAGAGCTCGATCGCCTGGCAGAGATCCGCCACGTCCAGCAGCTGATAGCGGTTGTTGCCGGGGCCGATGAGCGGGAAGTTGCGTCCTTCGCGCGCCCATGCGTACAGCAACTCGAACACCCCGAGTCGCTCCGGTCCGACGAACGTCTTGGGGCGGAGCACGCTCACGCAGAGCCCACGGGCGCGGAACTCGCTGCAGAGCGCCTCGGCCGCGATCTTGGACTCGCCGTACGGTCCGACGCCCTGCGTGCGGTCCGTCTCGAGCAGCGGATGGTGGTCCGGAATGCCGTACACCGCGGTCGACGAGATGAAGATGAAGCGCACAACCCGGTGCGTGAGTGCGCTCTCGAGCAGGAGGCGGGTGCCATCGACGTCCGTCGAGCGGATCTCCTCTGCCGGCGCGAGCGGCAGCGCGGCCGCGCAGTGCACGACGGTCTCCACGTCCTGCATGGAACGCTCGACGGCGGCGGGATCACGGATGTCGCCGTCGATCACGTTCACCGCACTTCGCTCGGGGTAGGCGAAGTCGGCGATGTCGATCGAGCGCACGCGCCGGCCGATGCCGAGGAGGTGGCGGCAGAGGTTGATGCCGAGGAACCCGGCACCGCCTGTGACCAACGTGACTGGGGAGGGCATCCGATCCGGCTCCCGGGCGCCCGCATCGGGGGCGCCGCTCTGCGACCC
>DAOMFD010000072.1:0-9571 GCA_035429605.1 Steroidobacteraceae bacterium
GCAGGCCGGCCAGCTCGGGGCCGCTCAGTGCGTCGGCCAGGAGGTAACTGCGCGCTTTGATTCCGGGCGGCGGCGGGAGCGGGCCCGCCGCCGCGCCGGCGGTGCCGGGTGCGGCGACGGTCGTGGCGGCACCCGCCGTCGGCTGGGCGGCTGCGGGGGCACCGGTTGCCGCGGCGGTGGCCGGGGCGGACTGCGAGGCTTCCTGCTTCGAGCCAGAGCACGCGCCCAAGGCTACGGTGAAGACGAGGGCGAGGACTGCGAGGAGCGTGTGTGTGCGGGTCATTGCGGGGGGGTGGTGGTTGAATCCGGTGAGTTGGCAGGTGCGGGCGCCGGCCCGGACTGGAACGAGCCGCTGCCCGCGCGGGCAGTGTCGGGTTCCGTTGCACCCACGGCAGCCGTCGGCGACGGCGGCTGCGGAGGCGGCGATGGCGGGCTGGGGTCAATGATTGCCCGAGGTGCCGGCGCAGGCGCACCTCCGGCGGTGCGCGCCCTGGCGATGTCCTCGGCGAGGTCGTTTACCGCGCTCGCATACAGCTCGCTGCGGTTGTAGCGCGTGATCGCGAGGTAATTGCTGAAGCCGACCCGGTACTCGACGCCGTCGGCGAGGGCGAGCGGGATCAGCACCGCAGGCGCGTCGGGAGGCAGCGTGGTCTCGAACTTCACTCCCCGGTCGCGCAGCGACTGCACCGTGTCCGGCAATGCGAGCCGGTCGGTGGCGAGGCCATCGAGATTCGCCCCGGTGACGTCGGCCGCCGTCATCACCGGTTCGCCGGGATGCCAGCCGTTCTGCAGCAGGTAGTTCGCGATGCTCGCGAACACGTCGCTCCAGTCGTTCCACAGGTCGCGGCGGCCGTCGCCGTCGCCGTCCACGGCATACGCGCGGAAGCTGCCGGGCATGAACTGCGGCACGCCCATCGCGCCGGCATAGGAGCCGAGCGGGACCAGCGGGTCGAGGGATTCCTCGCGCGCCATGAGCAGGTACTGCTCGAGTTGCCCGCGGAAGAACTTGCTGCGCGGCGGGTAATCGAAGCCGAGCGTGGCGAGCGCGTCGACCACCCGGTACTTGCCGGTGGTCTCGCCGTAGAAGGTCTCGACGCCCGTGATCGCGAGCAGGTACTCGGCCGGCACGCCGCCCGCCGCGGCACGTCGCAGGGCGTCCGCCTGCGCGACGCCGACCTCGGCCCCGCGCGACACGCGCCGGTCCGTGATGAAGCGAGCGCGGTACTCCTGCCACGACAGGGTCTTCTCCGCCGGCCTGCTGATTGACGCGACGATCGACGGTTGCGACTGCGCCTGCGCCATCAGGCCCGTGAGCGCCGCTGCATCGAAGCCGTATCGCGTGCTCAACTCGGCGACGAAGCCGGCGACGTCCTCGCGGCTTGCGTCGAGCGCCCACGCCGGTGCCGCTGCAAGCGCGGCGAGGGCCGCGCAGGCAATGCGATGCTGCCGTCGCGACGGCGTTTGCCGCGGGCGTCGTGTGCTCACGTCGAGACCAGTTTCCGGCGGGAGTGGATGGACATCAGGATACCGAAGCCGGCCATGAGGGTCACCATCGACGTGCCGCCGTAGCTCACGAGCGGCAGCGGAACGCCGACGACGGGCAGCAGCCCGGCGACCATGCCGCTGTTGACGAACACGTACACGGCGAAGGTGAGCGTGAGCGCGCCCGCCATCAATCGCGAGAAGGTGTCCTGTGCCTGGACCGCGATGAACAGTCCGCGGGCGATCACGAACATGTAGAGCGCCATCAGCACGCCGAGACCGACGAGCCCCCATTCCTCGCCGATCACCGCGAAGATGAAGTCCGTCGACCGCTCCGGCAGGAATTCGAGCTGCGCCTGGCTGCCGTTCATGTAGCCCTTGCCGAACAGCCCGCCGGACCCGATCGCGATCTGCGACTGGATCGTGTGATAGCCGGCGCCGAGCGGGTCGTCCTGCGGGTTGAGGAACATGAGGACGCGCTTGCGCTGATAGTCGTGCATGAAGTGCCAGGCCACGGGCACCGCCGCCAGCACCGCGGCACCCAGCCCGACGATGTAGCGCAGCTGCAAGCCGGCCAGCAGCACGACCAGCGCGCCACCTGCCGTGACGAGCAGCGCCGTGCCGAGGTCGGGCTGCTCTGCGATCAGCAATGCCGGCACGAGCACGGCGGCACCGAGCACCACGATCGAGCGCAGGTCGGGTGGCAGCGGGCGGTCGTGCAGGTACCAGGCGCAGGCGAGCGGCACGGCGAGCTTCATCAGTTCCGACGGCTGGAACCGCACGAATCCCAGGTTCAGCCAGCGCTGGGCGCCCATGGACACGTCGCCCTTGACCGCGACCGCGACGAGCAGCAGCACGCCGAGCGCATACAGCCATGGCGCGGCGACCCGCATCAGGCGCGGGGGGACCTGTGCCACCGCGACCAGCACGCCGAGCGCGAGGCCGACGCGCGCCACCTGCGCGAGGAACACGTCGAGTTCCTCGCCCGCGGCGCTGTAGAGGACGACGAGTCCCGCCACGCAGGTCCCGAGCACCGCCAGCAGCAGCGGCCCGTCGAGATGCAGCGCCTCGAGCAGCCTCCCCGTGACGGTCAACGTACGGCGGGCGCGGCTGGAGTACCCCGGGCCGGCGATGTCGGTCTTCATTCGTCGGATCCTGCCTGAGGTGCCGGCGGTGCGGGCTGCGATCCCGTCTCACCGTCGGTGACGGAGTCTGGCATCAGGTAGGCGTCGATCACCTTGCGCGCGATCGGGCCCGCGGTGCCGCTGCCGCTGCGGCCATTCTCGACGACCACGGCCACGGCGATCTTCGGATCGTCGGCCGGCGCAAATGCGACGAACAGGCCGTGATCGCGCAGTCGCTCGGCGACGTCCTTCTCGTTGTACTTCTCGTTCTGCTTGAGGCCGAACACCTGTGCCGTGCCGGACTTGCCGGCGATCTTGTACGGCGCACCCGCCTGCACGCGATGCGCCGTCCCGTTCCAGTCGTTGGTCACGCCGACCATGCCGCCGATGATCACGTCCCAGAACGTCGGGTCGCTCACCTTGACCGGCGGCAGCTCGCGCGGCGGCAGGTCGCGGATCGCGCCGGTGCTCGCATCCCGCACGCGGGTCAGGAGACGCGGCGCATAGCGCTTGCCTCGCATGGAGATCGTGGCCGCGGCATGCGCGAGCTGCAGCGGCGTGACCAGCATGTATCCCTGGCCGATGCCGGCGATGACGGTCTCGCCGGGGAACCAGACCTGCAGGTCCTTGCGCTTGAACGCCTTCTTCTTCCACGCGGGCGAGGGCAGCAGGCCGCTGCGCTCGCCCTCGATGTCGATGCCGGTCTTCTCGCCGAGACCGAACTGCGCCAGGAAGTCGTGCAGGCGCTGGATGCCGAGGCGCTCGGCGACGCCGTAGAAATAGACGTCGCACGACTGTGCGATCGCCGAATGCATGTTGACGGTGCCGTGGCCGCCTTTCTTCCAGTCGCGAAACCGGTGGCTGTCGCCGGGCAGCTGGAACACGCCCTGGCAGAATCGCGTCGCATCCGGGTCGATCACGCCGTCCTCGAGCGCGGCGAGCGCGACCAGGGGCTTCACGGTCGAGCCCGGCGGGTACACGCCGCGCAGCGCGCGGTCGTAGAGCGGCACGTCGATGTTCTCCGCGAGCGCGGCATACTCGGCATAGGACAGGCCGCGCGCGAATCCGTTCGGATCGAACGTCGGCGTGCTCACGAAGGCGAGTATGTCGCCGTTGTGCGGGTCGATCGCCACGACGGCGGCGCGCTGGCCCGCGAGCGCCTGCTCGGCGGCCTGCTGCACGCGCGCATCCACGGAAAGATACAGGTCGTTGCCCGCCACGGGTGCGCGCCGCTCGAGTTCCGCGGCCTGCGTTCCCACGCGCTCAACGTGGCGGCCCTGCGCGTTCACGAGCAGCTGCTGGTAGCCGGTTTCGCCGTGCAGCTCGTCCTCGTAAGCGCGCTCGACGCCGAGCTTGCCGATCAGCGTCGTGCCCGCGTAGTTCGCCGGGTCGATGCGCTTTTCGTCCGCCTCGCTGATTGCTGCCACGTACCCCAGCGCATGCACTCCGGTGCCGGCAAGCGGGTAGTAGCGCGTCAGCCGCGGACGCACCTCGACCCCGGGGAAGTCCTGGCGGTTCACGGCGAAGCGCGCAAGCTCCTCCTCGGAGAGCTGCAGCCGGACCGGTACGGATTCGAAGCTGCGCCGCGCCTTGATCATGTGCAGCACGCGGTCGTAGTCCTCCGCCGGCAGCAGTCCGAGCTTGACCAGCCGCCGCAGGGTGTCCTCGAGGTTCGGGGTCTGCTCGTGCGTGATTTCGAGCTGGTAGGCCGGCCGGTTCAGGGCGAGCGGCACGCCGTGGCGGTCGAGGATCAGTCCCCGGGGCGGCGGCACGGGATCGATGCGGATCCGGTTGCCCTGGGAGAGTTCGCTGAAATACTCGTGGCGCAGGATCTGCAGGTAGGCAAGCCGTGCCCCGAGCGCCGCCAGGCAGACGAGCATGACCACGGTGGCCGCGAATACGCGGCGGCCGAACATGCGCTGTTCGGCCCAGTGGTCCTTGAGTCGGACGGTGCGCGCCATCGTGCGGCAGGCGGCTCAGCGCGAGCGCCGCGTCAGCGTGTCGCCGGCCGCGACGATCAGCGGCCAGAGCAGCGCGCCGGTGAGCACCGGCAGCCAGCGGTTCCAGCCCGTGTAGCCGTGGCCGGTCAGGCCGTCGGTCCAGAACAGGATGAAGTGGTAGACGGCGAGCAGTCCCATGATCACTCCGGCCTGCTGCACGATCGGGAACATGCGCATGCGCAGTTGCAGGCGGTGCGTCAGGAACGCGATCACGAGGAAAGCGAGTGCGTGCTGCCCCAGCACCATGCCGCGCAGCACGTCGAGGAACAGCCCGGCCAGCCACGCGTACCAGAGCCCGGCGATCCGGGGGCTCGCCAGGATCCAGTACACGACGGCGAGCAGCGCGAGGTCCGGGCGCGCCGCGTCGAGCCAGCCGGGCAAGGGCACGATGGCCAGGGCGAGCCCCACGGCCACGCTGAACCAGTACAGGATCCGGCGCCCGAACATGCTGCGCCTCATCGCGTGCCTCCCGGTGGCGTCGTCGCAGGCTCGGGCTGCGGCGCAGGGGTCTCGGCGGGTGTTGCGGGCTCGGCGCCCGGACCCGCCTCTGGTGCCTGCGACGGCCCGGCGGGTGTGGCCTCGGTCGCGGGCGGCTCTCCGGTTGTCCCAGTCGGTGGCGGAGCGTGCGCTTCCGCTGCGGGGCGCGGCGCTTCCGATGGAGCGGTGCCCGGAGGGCTCGCAGGAGCAGCGCCCGGCTGCGGAGCGGGCGCGGCACCCGTCGCGCTGGGTGCGGGAGTGTTCGGTTGCGCGGCCGGCGCGGCGGGCGGTGCCTTGGCCTCGGGCACCGCGGCCGTGGGAGCCAGGCGTACGGGCGCACCCGGTGCCGGCGCGTCGAACCACACGAGCAGGACCTCGCGATCACGGTCGAGCGTTGCCGTCGGCCTCGCCTCCACGATCGCGAACGTGGCCTTGGCGGTGCGCTCGACTTTCGTGACGCGCGCGACCGGGTACCCGGGCGGAAACACGCCGCCCATGCCGGTGGTGATGAGCAGGTCGTCTTTCTTGAGGTCGGACTCGACGGTCACGAACGGGAGCGAAAGCACGTTCGGGTCGCCGGTGCCCACCGCGATCGTGCGCACGCCGCTGCGGTTCGACTGCACCGGGATCGCGTGCTCCGCGTCGCTGATCAGGATCACCTCGGAGGTGCGGGCGTTCACGCGCCAGACCTGGCCGAAGATGCCCTGCGCGTCGAGCACCGCCTGTCCCTTGAACACGCCGTCGGCGGCGCCCTTGTCGAGCAGCACCCGGTGGCGGAACGGGTCGAGGTCCACATTGAGGATCGAGGCCACCATCGCGCGCTTGGCGACGGCCGCGGAGTTGGCGCGCATCTCGCGCAGCCGCAGGTTCTCGGCCTCGAGGGCCTCGAAGCGCTGCAACTGCAGGTTGGCGAGCCTGAGGCTCCCGGTGAGTTCGAGGTTCTCGCGGCGCAGCCGATCGCGATCCGCGAACGACCCGGTCAGCCAGTCCCAGGCGCGAAACGGGAGGTCGATCGCGCGCTCGACCGGATAGGCCGCTGCATCGAGCCAGCCGCGGACGCGCCCGAGCTGGTCGTAGCGCACGTCGGCGACCATGAGCGCGACGGACGCGGTCGCCAGCGCGAGGAACGTGGCCGCAAGCGGCGGGCCGCGACCGATGATCGGCCGGGAGTCGTGGCTCAGTTCGACCACGGGACCAGCAGTGCGGTCACGCCCGCACTCAATCCAGGCCGAACAGGCCCGGGCCGTGCTCGTCGATCAGCTCCAGCATCTTGCCGCCGCCGCGCGCCACGCAGGTGAGCGGGTCTTCCGCCACCACGACCGGCAGGCCCGTCTCTTCCATGAGCAGCTTGTCGATGTCGCGCAGCAGCGCGCCACCGCCCGTGAGCACGATGCCGCGCTCGGCGACGTCCGAGCCGAGTTCCGGCGGCGTCTGCTCGAGCGCGGCCTTCACCGCGCCGACGATTCCCTGCAGCGGCTCCTGCAGCGCCTCGAGGATCTCGTTGGAGTTGAGCGTGAAGCTGCGCGGCACGCCCTCGGACAGGTTGCGGCCCTTCACCGAGATTTCCTTGACGTGCTGGCCGGGGTAGGCCGAGCCGATCTCGATCTTGATGCGCTCGGCGGTCGCTTCGCCGATCAGGATGCCGTAGTTGCGGCGCACGTAATTGATGATGGCCTCGTCGAAGCGGTCGCCGCCGATGCGGACCGACGCCGCGTACACGATGCCGTTCAGCGAGATCACCGCGACTTCCGACGTGCCGCCGCCGATGTCGAGCACCATGGACCCGCGCGCCTCGTGCACGGGCATCCCGGCGCCCACGGCGGCCGCCATCGGCTCTTCGATCAGTCGGACCCAGCGCGCGCCCGCGCCTTCGGCGGACTCCTGGATCGCCCGGCGCTCGACCTGCGTCGAGCCGTAAGGCACGCACACCAGCACGCGCGGGCTGGGGCGGATGAGGCGATTGCCGTGCACCTTCTCGATGAAGTACTGCAGCATCTTCTCGGTGACGGTGAAGTCCGCGATCACGCCGTCCTTCAACGGCCGGATCGCGGTGATGTTGCCGGGCGTGCGGCCCAGCATGTTCTTCGCCTCGGTGCCCACGGCCTCGATCTTCTTGCCGCCGCGCGATGGTTCCTCGCGGATCGCGACCACGGAGGGCTCGTTCAGCACGATGCCCTTGCCGCGCACGTAGATCAGGGTGTTGGCGGTGCCGAGGTCGATCGAGAGATCGTTGGAAAAATAGCCGCGAAGTTTCTTGAACATCTAGGAGGGAGTGAAGCCGGAGAGCAGGGCCGCGCGGGCTCGCGCGGAATTCGCGCAATTCTGACCATACTCAGGACATTCGGCAAGGCGACGTGTATGATTTGCCGCGCATTTTTCCCTCTTCCCGAGCCCCTCCATGAGCTTGACACGCGCCCAGGTCGAGGGCATCGCCCACCTCGCCCGCCTCGAGATCGTCGAGGCCCGGATGCCGGTATACGTCGACAGCCTGTCCCGCATCATCGAATTCGTCGAGCAGCTGTCGGCTGCCGACACGGCGGGCGTGGAGCCCATGGCCCACCCGCTCGCCGACCAGGTCCAGCGACTGCGCCCGGACGCGGTCACCGAGGAGGACCGGCACGAGAAGTACCAGCAGAACGCACCGGCGGTCGCGGCCGGCCTGTACCTGGTACCCAAGGTCATCGAGTAGCAGGCTGTCCGCCGGCCCCGGTCACAGTCGCAAGGTCCACTTTGGATTCCCGCATGCACTCCCTCTCCGTCACCGAGCTTGCCGCCGGCCTGCGCGCCCGGAAGTTCTCCAGCCTCGACCTGACGCTGCACTTCCTGGGCCGGATCGAGCGGCTCGGCCCGCAGCTGAACGCGTTCGTGACCGTCACGGCGGACCGCGCGCTCGCCGACGCACGGGCCGCGGACGAGGTGCTGGCGCGCGGCGAGGGCGGGCCGCTCACCGGCGTGCCCATCGCGCACAAGGACATCTTCTGCACCGACGGCGTGCTGACGACCTGCTCGTCGAGGATGCTGTCGAACTTCGTCGCGCCGTACGACGCGACCGTGGTCGAGCGCTGGAAGGCCGCCGGCACGGTGATGCTCGGCAAGACCAACATGGACGAGTTCGCGATGGGCTCGTCCAACGAGACGAGCTACTTCGGCCCGGTGCGCAATCCCTGGGACCCGTCGCGCGTGCCGGGCGGCTCGTCCGGCGGCTCCGCGGCGGCGGTCGCGGCCTGTCTCGCCGCCGCAGCGACCGGCACGGACACCGGCGGCTCGATCCGCCAGCCCGCGGCGCTCACGAACCTGACGGGCTTGAAGCCGACGTACGGCCGCGTGTCGCGCTACGGGATGATCGCGTTCGCCTCGAGTCTCGACCAGGCGGGCGTGCTCACGCGCTCGGCCGAGGACGCGGCCCTGCTGCTCGGGGCCATGGCGGGTTTCGATCCGCGCGACTCCACCAGCGTGGACCGGCCCGTGCCGGATTACGTGGCGGAGCTGGCGCAGCCGCTGGCAGGCGTTCGCATCGGGATCATCCGCGAATTCTTCGGCGCAGGGCTCGATCCCGCGGTAGGCAAGCTCGTGCAGGACGCGATCGGGGCGCTCGAGCGCGCCGGCGCCAGGGTGCGCGAGGTGAGCCTGCCGGCGCTGCCGCTGTCGGTGCCGACGTACTACGTCGTGGCGCCCGCGGAGTGTTCCTCGAACCTGTCGCGCTTCGACGGCGTGCGCTTCGGCCACCGCTGCGAGAACCCGCGCGACCTGCTCGACCTGTACAAGCGCTCCCGCGGCGAGGGATTCGGCGACGAGGTCAAGCGCCGGATCATGACCGGGACCTACGTGCTTTCGGCCGGCTACTACGACGCCTACTACCTCAAGGCACAGAAGGTGCGCCAGCTGATCGCCGCGGATTTCGCGCGGGCGTTCGGCGAGGTGGACGTCGTCCTCGGGCCCACGGCGCCCACTGCGGCCTTCGAACTCGGCGCGAAGACCAGCGACCCGATCACGATGTACCTGAACGACATCTACACGATCGGTGCGAATCTCGCCGGGCTGCCGGCAATCTCCATTCCCTGCGGGTTCGTGACGGAGTCTGGCCGCGACCTCCCGGTCGGCCTGCAGCTCGTCGGGCCGCATTTCGCGGAGGCGCGCCTGCTCGGTATCTCGCACCAGTACCAGCGCCTCACCGATTGGCATCGGCGGCTGCCGGCGGAGTACGCGTGATGGAATGGGAGACCGTCATCGGCCTGGAGATCCACGCGCAGCTCGCGACCCGGAGCAAGATCTTCTCCGGTTCGTCCACGGCATTCGGCGCCGGACCGAACACGCAGGCCAACCTCGTGGACCTCGGGTACCCCGGTGTGCTGCCGGTCCTGAACCACGAGGCCGTGCGCATGGCGGTGTGCTTCGGGCTCGCCACGGGGTCGACCATCGCGCGCCGCTCGGTGTTCGCGCGCAAGAACTACTTCTACCCGGACCTGCCGAAGGGCTACCAGATCAGCC
>DAOMFD010000073.1:0-9418 GCA_035429605.1 Steroidobacteraceae bacterium
GGCGACCTCGTAGCCGTCCATGCGCGGCATCTCGATGTCGAGCAGGATCACGTCCGGCGTGTGCTCCTGCAGCAGCGCCATGGCCTCGACCCCGTCCTTGGCCGTCATGACACGCATGCCGTTGCGCTCGAGCAGGCGCTGCGTGACGCGTCGCACCGTGATCGAATCGTCCACCACCAGCGCGAAGATGCGGTCGTCGCGGGTCGGGCGCACCGAGGCATCCGCCGCGCGGGTGCGCCACTCGGAGCGCACCAGCGCCCCCATGTCGAGGATGATCACGATGCGCCCGTCGCCGAGGATGGTGGCCCCGGAGATGCCGCGCACGGAGGCGACCTGCGGCCCCACCGACTTCACCACGATCTCGCGGCTGCCGACCAGTTCGTCGGTCACCAGCGCGGTCGAGTGCTCGCCCGCGCGCACCAGGATCACCGGCACCGCCGCCTCGCTGTCCGGCAGCACGGACGGCCCGCTGCCGAGGAAGCCGCCGAGGTGCTGGAAGCGGTACCGGTGGCCGCCGTATTCGAACGTCGGCTGGTCTTCGGCGAGGTGGGCGCGCACCTCGGAGGCCGGGATGCGCGCGACGCCCTCGACCGTCGCGACCGGCAGCGCGTAGATCTCGTCGTGCACGCGCACGACGAGCGCCTGCGTGATCGCCAGCGTGAACGGCAGGCGGATGGTGAAGCGCGCGCCGCGGCCGGCCCAGGACTCGATGAACAGCCCGCCGCCGAGCCGCTTGACCTCGGTGGCGACCACGTCCATGCCGACGCCGCGTCCCGCCTGCTGCGTGAGGCGCTGGGCGGTCGAGAAGCCGGGCTCGAGGATGAGCTGCAGCGCCTCCTCGTCCGTCAGGCTCTGCTCCGGCCGCAGCAATCCCATGTGCCGCGCCTTGTCGCGGATCGCGCCGATGTCGAGGCCGCCACCGTCGTCTTCGACGGTGATCACGACCTCGGCGCCCTCGCGCTGCAGGCGCACGACGATCTGGCCGGTCTCGGCCTTGCCGCGCGCGAGGCGGTTCTCGGGCAACTCGATGCCGTGCACGACGGCGTTGCGCAGCATGTGCTCGAACGGCGGCAGCATGCGCTCGAGCACCTGCCGGTCGATTTCGCCCGAGCCGCCCTCGATGGTGAGCTCGGCCTTCTTGCCGGCTTCCTGCGCCGCCTGGCGCACCAGCCGCGTGAGCCGCTGCGCATGACGCTGGAACGGGACCATGCGCGTGCGCATCAGGCCGTTCTGCAGCTCGGTGATGATGCGGCCCTGCTGCTGCAGCAGGTTCTGGCCGTCCTTGTTGACGCTCTCGAGCAGGCTCTCGATGCTCGCCACGTCGCTGACCGACTCGGCCAGCGCGCGCGAGAGCTGCTGGATCGTCGAATAGCGGTCGAGCTCGAGCGGATCGAAATCCGCCCGGCCATGCGTGTCGCCCTGGTGCTTGAACAGGATCTGGGCCTCGGTCTCGAGCTCGAGCTTGCGCAGCTGCTCGCGCAGGCGCGTGACCGTGCGGCCCAGCTCGGCGAGGTGGAATTCCGTCGAGGTCATCTGCTGCTCGACCCGCGCGCGGAAGATGCTCACCTCGCCCGCGTTGTTCAGCAGCTCGTCGAGCAGGTCCGCGCTGACTCGCGCGAGTTCGTGGCGCTCGGGCGGCGGGGCCGGCTCGCGGCCCGGCAACACGAACGGCACGCCTGCGGGCGGCAGTTCGCGGGTCTCGGCTTCCGCCACGATCGGCACGTGCTCGCCAAGCGCGGGGGCCGGCGGCGCGCCGACTGCGGTCGCGGGCTCCACGACCTCCGCGGCCTCGGCGGCCTCCGCAGGGTACGCGACGACCGGCGGCTCCTCTGCCTCCGGACCGAGGATCTCCGCGTGTGCGGCAATGCCCTCCTGCTCCGTTGGCATGGGCGGCGCGGCTCGCTCGACGACCAGCGGCGCAACCGCTGGCGCCTCGGTGGCTGCCGCGGCTGCGGGCGGTCCCACCACCGCTGGCGTCTCGGGTGCCGCCGCAGGCGCGGCCGACGCCGACGCGACGGCGCGCACGCGCTCGATCAGGCTCCGCGCCGGGGCAATGCGCTGTCCCGCGTTCGCCGCCTCGCGCATGCGGTGCAACTCGTCGAGCGCGGACTGCAGCACGGCGATCGCCGGCTCACCCGACGCGATCGACCCCGCCTCGAGCGAGGCGAGGAACGACTCGATCTCGTGGCTCAGGTCGCCCATCGCGCGCAGGCCGGCCATGCGCGCGCCGCCCTTGAGCGTGTGCAGTACGCGCTTCAACTCGGTGATGCGGCTGCGGTCGGCGCGATCGGCCGTCCAGCTTGCAAGCGACGAATCCGCCTGCTCGAGCAGTTCGCTCGATTCCTCGCCGAAGATCGCCGCGATGTCGGCGTCGAAGTCGGGTTCGATTTCCGCCGCTGGCTCGGGCGCGACGGGGGCCGAGGGCACCTCGAAGCGTGCTGCGGCTGGCGCCGGCATCTCGGCAGGAAGCTCGGGCATCAACGGGCGCGGCTCGGCGATCTCGCGCTCCGCGGCCACCGCGGCAGGTGCCTCTTGCGGCACGGCCTCCGCGAGCCGAGCAGGTTCCTCCGCCCAGGACTCCGCGGCCGCTGCCTCGCCGGCTTCTGCCTGTCGGGCGAGCTCCGCGTCCAGCGCGCGATCCAGCGCGTGCCATCCGGCGATCAGCCGCCCTTGATCCGGGAAATAGCCGGTGTCCTCCTCGACGTGGTCGACCACGGTCTCGAGGCTCTGCACGGTGTCGCGCAGCAGCAGCAACCCCTCTTCCGGCAGTCCGCGGCCGTTGTCGTGCAGCTTGCGGACGTAGTCCTCCATCGGCTCGGCGACCTTGATGCCCTGCCGTGCGCCGGCAGTCTTGGCGATGCCGCTCAGGGTGTGGCAGGCGCGGTACAACGCCTCGGTCACCGCGTACGGCGCGACCGCTTCGGCGCAGCGCGCGATGTACTCGCGGACAGCCTCGACGTGCCCGGCCGTCTCCTTGCGGAAGATGTCGCGCAGCACCGGGTCCATGGCTGCGGGCTCGGGCACCTTGGCGGGCGCGGCGGCGGCCGGCGGCATCGCCGCCGTCTCGCGACCCGCGAGCGTGTCGGCACGCGTCACGATGGCCGCCGCGTCGACCTGCGCCGCGCGGCCGTGCTCGAGCTCGTCGACCAGCTTGGGCATCGCGGCGACGGCGTCGCGCACGACCGCGACGATCTCGGGCGACCGGGGCAGTGTCTGGCTGATGACACGGTTCAGCAGCGCTTCGATGCTCCACGAGAACTCGCTCACGCGCCGCGCCCCGACCATGCGGCCGCTGCCCTTGAGCGTGTGGAATACGCGCCGCAGGTCACGCAGCGCGGCGACATCGAGCGGGTTCGATTCCCACTGCGGGAACAGCTCGCACATCACCAGGATGTTCTCGCGTGCCTCCTCGACGAACAGCTGGCGGAACTCCGGGTCGACCGCGGTGGCCGCTTCCTCGGCGGGCGCAGGTGCCGCGACGGCTGCCGGCGCCAGCGGCGGGACCGGTGGCGGGCTCGCGGCCGCCTCGGGCTGCTGCTGCTGCGGCGGCGTGACGGGCGGCGCGGCGGCGACCGGTTCCTCCTGCGGGCGCGCCGGGCGCAAGGCCACGACCTTGGTCGGCGCCTCCTCCAGGTCGACGAGGCAGCGCTCCGCGTTCTCGAGCATGTGCCACGGGTCGGGGCGCCCGGCCTGCAGCATCTCCATGTAGTACTCGACGGCGACGATCGCGTCGGCGAGGCTGTCGAGCCGCTGCGGAGCGAGCGCAGCGGCGTCCGGCCGGACGATGGCGCCGAGCGCGCGCCCGACGCTCTCCATGACCTCCACGGCCCTCTGCTTCCCGAGCATCAGCAGCCCGGCCGTGATGCCGCGGACCAGCTGCGGCACCTGGTCGAGGCCCTGCGCCTCGGACGGAGCCGCGAGCGCGTGCGTCACGGCTTCCTTGATGCGCGCCATGTTGACGATGCACTCGCGCAGGACGGCGTCCTGGACCTGCTTGAACTCCTCGTCGGTCGGCTCGCCGGGTTCGACAGCGCCGGCGGCCTTGCCTTCCGGCGTGCCGCCGTCGGAGACGATGAGCTTCACGAGCTGGGCATCGAGGCTGTCCTCGACCTCGATCAGCGCGGAGGCGATGTCGAGCAGCGCCGCATCGCCGGGCGGCTCGCGCCGCTCCACGATGTGCGCGAGCGACTCGAGCTTCTGCTGCACCCGGTCGCGCAGCGCGCCCAGGCCCAGCACGCCGAGCGTGTCGCCGATCTTGCGCAGCATCTCGAGCTGCGGCGCCAGCTCGTCCACCTGGGTGGCACCGCGGCGGACGAAGATGTCCAGCACGTCCTTGACGCGCGTCAGGTCCTCGCGGATCGCCGCAGCCACGGTCTTCATGAGCCGCACGCTCGGCGCCGAGAGGGTCGCCTGCGCCTCGCTCAACTGCTCGTCCACCCCGAGGACCTCGTCCAGCCGGAACGAGCGGCGCACGGCCAGCACGCGCGCACCGGAACTGAACGAGCGGGCCACGTAGAACAGCAGGTTGTTGAGCAACTCGACCGGCGGCGTCGCGGAATAGCGCGCTTCGCCCTGCTCCTGCAGCCGCCGCAGCTCGCGGTCGACCTGGCCGAGCAGGCGCTTCACCGACACGTTGCCGTCGATGCCGCCCTGCTGCAGCGACTCGATCAACGCCGCGACCACCCACCACAGCTGGAACAGCGGCTGGGTCGTCGCCGCCTGCTCGAACTGGCCGGCGATGTCGGACAGCGCCCCAAGGTTCTCGGCCACTTGCTCGTTGCGGATCCAGCCGAGCAGCGCGAGCTGCAGGCGCGGCCGCAGCTTGCGCGCCAGCTCGGCGGCCGGCACCTGGACGTCGCCGCCCGGCCGGGCCGGCTCGTCCGAGCGCAGGTTGAGCATGAGCAGCGTGCCTTCCGAGAGCAGCGCCCCGCCACGCACCGCCCGGAGGTCGTTCAGCAGGGGCAGCAACGCGAGCGGCACGTCGCGCCCGCCCGAGGCCACGCGGTCGACGTAGGCCGGCAGCTGCTCCATGGCGCGCATCAGCGCGTCGAGCCCGTCGGCATCCACCTGGCCGCCCCGCTCGTGGCTCTCCAGGTAGTCGACGACCTGTTCCATCTCCTCGCCGAGCAGCGCGCCGCCGTAGACCTCGGCCATGCGCAGTGCGCCCCGCGCGACGTGCAGGTGCTCGCCGAAACGGTGCAGCGCCGCGCGATCGCCGGCGTTCTCCGCATAGGCTTCGAGTGCCGCACGGGCCTCGTTCAGCTCGGCCGCGACCTCGCGCACGACCAGCTGCAGCGAGGCGTGCGTCTCGTCCGGCGCGATGGCCAGCATGGCGTTCATGCCCGGGAGCCCTGCGGCATCAGCCGGCCCGGCCACCGACGCGCCGCAGCCGCTCGACCTCGTCGGCCGCGAGCGCCTCCGGCTTGAGCACCGGGTACTCGCCGCTCACGCTCGCCCCCGGACGCTCCGGCAGGCGGAAGCCCGTGACCGACTTGCGCAGCTGCGCCGCGAGCTCCGCCAGCTTGCCGATCGAGTCGGACGTCGCGGTCGTGCTCTCGGCCGTCTGCGAGCTGATCTCCCGCAGCACCTGCATGTTGCGCGAGATGTTCTGCGACGAGGCCGCCTGCTGGCGCGCGCTCGCCGAGATGTTCTGCACCAGGCTCGCGATCTGGTTGGACACCTGCTCGATCTCCTCGAGCGCGGCGCCCGCGTTCTCCGCGAGCAGCGCGCCGCCCACGACGTCGGTCGTGGTGCGCTCCATGGAGACGACCGCCTCGTTGGTGTCCGCCTGGATCGTCCGCACCAGCACCTCGATCTGCTTGGTGGCGTTGGCGGCGCGCTCGGCGAGCCGCTGCACCTCGTCGGCGACCACGGCGAAGCCGCGGCCCGCCTCGCCGGCCATCGACGCCTGGATCGACGCGTTCAGCGCCAGGATGTTGGTCTGCTCGGCGATGTCGTTGATGAGCTCCACGATGTTGCCGATTTCCTGCGAGCTCTCGCCGAGGCGCTTGATGCGCTTCGACGTCTCCTGGATGTTCTCGCGGATCGCATTCATGCCGTCGATCGTGCGGCGCACCGCGTCGCCGCCCTTGTGCGCGATGTCCACCGAATGGCGCGCGACGTCCGCGGAGCGCTCGGCATTGCCCGAGACCTCCTCGGTGGACGAGGCCATCGCGGCGATCGACTCGGACGCCGACGCGATCTGCTTCGACTGCGCCGAGGACGCCTTGGCCAGGTGGGTCGACAGCGCCTGCGTCTGGCGGGTCGCCGCGTCAAGCTTGATCGCGGAATCGTTGATCGTCGTGACCAGTTCGCGCAGCGCCTCGATGGCGTAGTTGATCGAATCAGCTATTGCTCCCGTAATGTCCTCGGTGACGGTCGCCTGCACGGTCAGGTCGCCGTCGGCCAGACTCGAGAGCTCGTCGAGCAGCCGCAGTATCGCCTGCTGGTTGCGTTCACTCTGCACGGCCTGGTGCTCGGAGGCGCGCTGCACGGTCGCAATCGAGCGCTGCAGGAACACGAGCAGCGCGAGGGCCGCGACCGCGAGCCCGAGCAGCCCGAGCGGCACCCACGGGCTCGCGAGCCAGGCCCTGGCCCCGGACGGCGCAGGTGCCTGCAGGCGCGCGAGGCTCGCCGACGCCTTTGCGCCCGACTCCGCGAGCGCGTTGCCGGCAGCCTGCATCTGCTCGAGCGAGTCGCCGAGCGCGATCACCGCGCGCACCTGCTGTTGCTCGCTGCGGAACACGGCCGCGAGGAGGTGCGCCGCATCCGCCGCCGGACCCTGCGCCGCGGTGATTCCGAGCGGATTGCTCTCGCCGACCAGGCCGCCGACGACCTGGCCCATGTACTCGAGGCTCTCGGCCAGTCGCCGGCCCGCGGCTTCGACGGATGCCGTGCCGTCGGCCAGGGCCGAGAAATCCTGGTCGATCGCCTGGGCCCGCAGTTCGAAGCGGTCGAGCTGCCGGTTGAACGCGTCGGGGCGCGCCGCCCCCATCACCTTGGCGACGTTGGCGGTGGCGGCCACGACCTGGGGCGTGAGCTCGCGCACGCCGGCTGCCGCCTTCTGCGCCTCGAGCGCGGCCGCGCGCCCGTCGAGCACGGCCTGCGATTGCTCGAGCATCGCGAGCCACGTGGCCCGGTCGCCCGGCAGCCCTGCTTCCGACGTACCGGCCGCTTTCACCGCCGCATCGAGCCGGGCCCGCGAGGCGGCCAGCGAGTCGAACGCGGCGGCGGATCCCCGCACGGCCGCGCTGGCCTGCAGCGGCATGCCCTGCGCCAGCGCACTGAGCGCGGTCACCTGCTCGCCGACCCTGGATTGCCCGCCGGTGAGGCGCCACTGGAGTGCGAACACCAGGCCTGCCAGCACCGCGGCAAGGAGCGCCACCCGGATCAGGGTCGGCTGCAGTCTGGCGGCGTCGAATCTATTGCTCATCGTTGCACCCAGGGTCAAGTTCGGTCTCGCCACAGTTCTTCAGGAGGCCGCGGCCTGCAGGAACTGCTGGCTCTCGAGCAGGCCGCGCACGCTGAAGACGGGCCAGACCTCGGCGCCGCGCTTGAAGGCGCCGGCGAGGTAGCGCTCGCAGCGCAGCAGCGTCGGCGGGAGGTCCGACGAGAATTCACCCTCGTAGAACCTGCGGAATCCCATCACCTCGTCCACGACGAGTCCCGCGGGGATCTCGCGGTGGTTGGCCACCAGCACGCGTGTCGCGCGGGTCACGCTGGTCGCGCCCGACCCGAGGAAAGCCCGCACGTCGATCACCGGCATGAGCTGTCCGCGCACGTTCGACAGGCCGCGGATCCAGCTCTTGGCGCCGGGCACGCGGGTCACCGCCGCCGGGAATCCCATGACCTCGCGGGTCTCCTCCCTCGCGAGCAGGAAGGCCTCGCCGCCGAGCCGGAACGCGATGCCCACCCACTCGGCCCCCGAGGCAGCGGCCTCCGGCTGGCCCTGCGCCGCGGCACGGGCGCGGCGGTCCAGCTCGCGCAGCAACTCGAATGGCCGATCGCGCAGCGACCTCAATGCACGGGCGTCTTCCATCTCAGGTCGCGAGCGCCGCCTGGGCCTTGCGCACGAGCTGGTCCATCGCGACGGGCTTGACGAGGTAGTCCACGGCGCCCTGGCGCAGGCCCCAGACCCGGTCCGACTCCTGGGACTTCGAGGTCACCATGATCACGGGAATGGCGCGGGTCAGCGGGTCGTTGGCCAGCTCGCGCGTGGCCTGGAACCCGTTCAGCCCGGGCATGACGATGTCCATGAGGATCAGGTCCGGGTGCAGCTCGCGGGCCTTGCGGATGCCCTCGCCGCCGTCGGCCGCCGAGGCGGTGCGAAAGCCGCCCTCCTCCAGCGCCTTCTGCATGACGTGCACGTCCGTCGGCGAGTCGTCCACGATCAGTACCAGTGCCACGGGTCGGGTCCTCCGGATCGTCTGCCTCAGCGGCGCACGTGCGTTTCGATCGCGCTCAGGAGTTCCTCGCGCGTGAAGGGCTTGGTCAGGTAGTGCTCGGAGCCGACGATGCGGCCGCGGGCGCGGTCGAACAGGCCGTCCTTGGAGGACAGCATGATCACCGGGATGGTGCGGAACACCTTGTTGTGCTTGATCAGCGAGCAGGTCTGGTAGCCGTCGAGCCGCGGCATCATGATGTCCACGAACACGATGTCGGGCTGGTGGTCGGCCACCTTGGAGAGCGCGTCGAAACCGTCCACCGCCGTGAAGACCTCGCAGCCCTCGCGCGCGAGCAGCGTTTCCGCCGTGCGGCGGATGGTCTTGCTGTCGTCGATCACGAGCACCTTGAGCCCTGCAAGTCGCGGCCGGCTGGCGCTGGCAGCAGTATTTTCCATGCCGTCGAACCCCCGAATGGGTTGTGAGCGTCGCAGCCTGGACGCTAAAGCGCGCGGCAGTGCTCGAGGCGTGGTTTTAACATATTGGGAGGGGTCCCGCCATCGGCCGGTTTCGATACCATGACCGGAGTCACAGGCGCCCCGAGGACCGCGCGGACATGTGGAGCGAACGATGAACGGCAAGCCCCTGCGCGTCGCGGTCGTCATGGACCCGATCGAGGACATCAAGCCGGCGAAGGACACGACGCTGGCGATGATGCTCGCCGCGCAGCGACGCGGCTGGGAACTCCATTACCTCGAGTTGGGCCACCTCTGGCTGCGCGACGGCGTCGCCCTCGGACGCGCGCACCCGGTCACCGTGCGCGACGACGCGAGCGACTGGTACTCGCGTGGCGACGCGGCGGTCCGGCCGCTCGGCGAGTTCGACGCGATCCTGATGCGCAAGGACCCGCCGTTCGACACCGAGTACATCTACGCGACCTACATCCTGGAGCGCGCGGAGTCTGCCGGCGCCCTGGTCGTCAACCGGCCGCAGGGCCTGCGCGACATGAACGAGAAGGTCTACACGGCCTGGTTCCC
>DAOMFD010000074.1:0-9412 GCA_035429605.1 Steroidobacteraceae bacterium
CGGGCGCTGCTCGCGCGCCCGAGGCTCCTGTTGCTCGACGAGCCCGTGTCCGCGCTCGACGAGAGCGGCACCGGCGAAGTGCTCGAGGCACTGGAGCGCGTCCTTGCGGCGCTGCCGGTCCCGTGCCTGTACGTCAGCCACGACCTGCGCGAGGCCGCGCGACTCGCGGATCGCATGCTCTGGCTCGACGCGGGCCGCGTGGTCGCGGACGGTCCGGTGTCGCAGGTGCTGAGCGACCCCCGCCTGCCGTTCGCGCAGGAAGAGGACGCCGAGAGCGTCATCGCCGGCCGCATCGAGGCCGTGGACGCCGGTACGGGACTCGCGAGCGTCGCATTCGACGGCGGACTGCTGTGGATCGCGGCCAGCTGCAGCACCGTGCCTGGCAATGCGGTCCGCGTGCGGATCCGCGCGCGCGACGTGAGCCTCGCACTGCGCAGGCCAGAGGCAATCAGCGTGCTGAACATCCTCGAGGGCCACGTGCTCGAGGTGGCGGACGCGCGATCCGCGGCATCGCAGGCCCTGGTGCGAGTCGACGTCGGCGGGTGCCGGTTGCTTTCGCGCGTGACGCGGCGCTCGGTCGCCGAACTCGGACTGGCGCCCGGTGTCACCGTCTGGGCGCTGGTGAAGAGTGCCGCGCTCCTGCGCTGAGCGATCGCGGTATATTTGCCCCGTGCCCACCACGATCACCATCGGCGGCGACCTCACCGTCCATCGGCTCGGCCTCGGTGCGATGCGCATCACCGGTGCCGGCATCTGGGGGGACCCGCCCGACGTGGCTGCGGCGCGCCGCTTGCTCAGGCGCGCGGTAGACCTCGGCATCAACTTCATCGACACGGCCGATTCGTACGGCCCCGACGTGAGCGAACGGATCATCGCCGAGGCGCTGCACCCGTATCCGCCCGGCCTCGCGATCGCGACCAAGGGCGGCATCGTGCGGCCGGCGGCGGACCAATGGGTGAGGGATGGCCGCCCCGAGCACCTGCGCGAGGCGTGCCTCGCGAGCCTGAAGCGCCTTCGGCTCGAGCGCATCGATCTTTACCAGCTGCATGCGATCGACCCGCGCGTGCCGCTCGAGGACTCGCTCGGGGAGCTCGCGCGCCTGCAGAGTGAGGGACTTGTGCGCCACGTCGGCGTGTCGAATTTCGGTGTGTCCGAACTGGAGCGGGCGCGCAGGGTCGTCAACGTGGTGTCGGTGCAGAATCGCTACAACGTGTCGGACCGTTCGTCCGACGCCGTGCTCGCAGCCTGCGAGCGCGACGGGCTCGCGTTCATCCCGTGGTCGCCACTGACGCAGGCACCGCGCGACGCGCAGGGCGGAGCGCGCTCGGCGCTCGAGCGCTGGGCCGGGCGGCGAGGCGTGTCGTTCGTGCAGGCCGCGACGGCGTGGCTGCTGGCCCGGTCGCCCGCGATGCTGCCGATACCGGGCACGGCGAGCGTGCGGCACCTCGAGGACAACGCGGCTGCCGCGTCGCTGCAGTTCACACCGGACGAGTTGCGGGAGATTGGTTGACCCTACGACGGAGGTGACTTTCAATGAGCAAGGGCATGGATCGTAAGAAGGAAGGGAAGAAGAAGGCGCAGAAGTCGCTCAAGGAGAAGCGCGCCGAGAAGCGCGCCAAGCGCAGCGGCTGACCCGGCCCGCAGTACCGTCGATCAACCGCGTCCGCGCGCTCTCGGCCCGCGCGGCTTGAGATTGCCGCCGGAGCCTGCGGGCGGACGTGGCGCGCGCGGCAGGCCCGTGTGTTGCGTGCGGAACGGCCGGCGCTTGCCCTCGTGCGCGCGTCCCGTCCCGATGGGCTGATACGTCGGCACCAGGTGCTGCCTGCCATTGCCGATCAGGTCGGCGCGACCCATGCGTCGCAAGGCCTCGCGCAGCACGGGCCAGTTGTTCGGGTCGTGGTAACGCAGGAACGCCTTGTGCAGCCGGCGCTGCCGCGTGCCCTTCGGGATGTACACGTCCGGCGAGGAGTGCGTGACCTTGTGCAGCGGGTTCTTGCCGGAGTGGTACATCGCGGTCGCCGTGGCCATCGGTGAGGGCAGGAACGCCTGCACCTGGTCGGCGCGGAAGCCGTTGCGCTTGAGCCATAGGGCGAGCTCGAGCATGTCCTCGTCCGTGGTGCCGGGGTGCGCCGCGATGAAGTACGGGATGAGGTACTGCTCCTTGCCGGCTTCCTTCGAGTACTTGTCGAACAGGGCCTTGAAGCGGTCGTACGTGGCGACGCCTGGCTTCATCATCTTCGACAAGGGGCCTTCCGAGATGGCTTCCGGCGCGATCTTCAGGTAGCCGCCGACGTGATGCTGCGCGAGTTCCTTCACGTACTCCGGTGACTCGATGGCGAGGTCGTAGCGCACGCCCGAGCCGATCAGCACCTTCTTGACCCCGGACACCGCGCGGGCGCGTCGGTACAAGCGGATCAGCGCCGAGTGATCGGTGTCGAGATTGGGACAGATCCCGGGGTAGACGCACGAGGGCTTGCGGCACGCGGCCTCGATCTCGCGCGACTTGCACGCGATCCGGTACATGTTCGCCGTCGGGCCGCCGAGGTCCGAGATCACGCCCGTGAATCCCGGCACGGTGTCGCGGATCGTCTCGATCTCGCGGATCACCGAGTCCTCGGAGCGGTTCTGGATGATGCGGCCCTCGTGCTCGGTGATCGAGCAGAACGTGCAGCCGCCGAAGCAGCCGCGCTGGATCGCGATCGAGAACCGGATCATCTCGAACGCGGGGATCTTCGCGCCGCCGTACGCCGGGTGCGGCACTCGCCGGTACGGCAGCTCGTACACCGCGTCCATCTCCTTCGTGGTGAGCGGGATCGGCGGCGGATTGAGCCACACGTCTACGTCACCATGCCGCTGGACCAGGCAGCGCGCATTGCCGGGATTCGACTCCATGTGCAGCACACGCGAGGCGTGTGCGTAGAGCACGGGATCCGCGACGACCTGCTCGTAGGAAGGCATGCGGATCACGCTGCGAGCGCGGTCGGCGTTGGCGACACGATGATGTGACCGCAACGCATGCACCGCAGCGGCAGGCGAAGCCGTTGCAGGCGCGGATCCGGAAGCCGCGAACGCATAAGGGTCGGCCGGTGGTGCGAGCGGCCCCGGCTCGTCGACGTGCGTCGAGTCGATCTCGACCCAGCCAGCCGGTGCGCCACGAGTGACGAATGCGGTCCCGCGCAGGTCGCGGATCTCGTCGACCGGCGTGCCGGCCGCGAGGCGATGCGCGATCTCGCAAACCTGGCGCTCGGCGTTGCCGTACACCAGCAGGTCCGCCTTCGAGTCGAGCAGCACGGAGCGGCGCACCTTCTCCGACCAGTAGTCGTAGTGAGCGATGCGGCGCAGCGACGCCTCGATGCCTCCGACCACGATCGGCGCGTCCCTGTATGCCTCGCGCACTCGCTGCGAGTAGACGATCACGCAGCGGTCTGGGCGCGCGCCGCCGACACCGTGAGGCGTGTACGCATCGTCGCTGCGGATGCGGCGATCCGAGGTGTAGCGGTTCACCATCGAATCCATGTTGCCGCCCGTGACGCCGAAGAGGAGGTTCGGCTTCCCGAGCTTCATGAACTCGCGGGTCGAGTGCCAGTCGGGCTGCGCGATGATCCCGACCCGGAAGCCCTGCGCCTCCAGGACACGGCCGACGATCGCCATGCCGAAGCTCGGCAGGTCCACGTAGGCGTCGCCGGTGACCAGGATGACGTCGCAGGAATCCCAGCCGAGCTCGTCCATCTCGTCCCGCGACATGGGCAGGAATGGCGCGGGGCCGAATCGGTGTGCCCAGTGCTTGCGGTAGGAAAAGAGGTCGCGGGCCGGCTGCATGGGCGGCAGTTTAGCCGCCCGGCGCAGACGCTTGACGACACTTCGGCCGTGTGAGGGAGTGAGCGGGCGCAAGTGACGCGCGGTGCACGCGGACCGACCCGATGACCGACGACCCGACCGAGATCCTGAAGACCCCGTTGCGACTGGCCTGCGGTGTCGTGCTCAAGAACCGCCTCGTGAAGGCGGCGATGACCGAAGGCCTGGCGGGCCCGGACGGCCTGCCGAACGAGAGGCACGAACAGCTGTACCGCACCTGGGCACGGAGCGGCGTCGGGCTCCTCATCACCGGCAACGTCATGGTGGTCGGAGACCACCTCGAGCGGCCGGGTAACGTCATCGCCGATCGTGAGTTCGGGCCGGCCGAACGCGCCCGGTTCCGAGCCTGGGCCGAAGCAGCCAGTGAGGACGGTTGCCAGCTCTGGATGCAGGTCTCGCATGCCGGACGCCAGACGCAGAAGGCGGTCAACCCGCGACCGAAGTCGGCGTCCGACGTGCAGCTGGGACTGCCCGGCGGACAGTTCGCACGCCCGGAGCCGTTGACCGGCGAAGAGATCCGCGACCTGGTGACCCGCTTTGCCGAGGCCGCAGTGTTGGCTCGGGAAACCGGCTTCAGCGGCGTCCAGGTCCATGCGGCCCATGGCTACCTCATCTCGCAGTTCCTGAGTCCGAAGGCGAACCACCGCCGGGACGAATGGGGCGGAAGCCTCGAGAACCGGGCGCGATTCCTGCGCGCGATCGTCGCGGCCACGCGTGCGAGGGTCGGTCGCGACTTCGCCGTAAGCGTCAAGCTCAACAGCTCCGACTTCCAGAAGGGCGGCTTCGGCCCCGACGATGCGCGCCAGGTGGTCGCGTGGCTGGAGCAGGACGGGGTCGACCTGATCGAGCTGTCCGGCGGAACGTACGAGCAGCCCCGCATGCTCGAGCTCGAGGGGCTGGAGCCAGTGGTGGAAATCAAGCTGCAGGACAGCACCCGCCAGCGCGAGGAGTTCTTCCTCGGCTTTGCGTCCGAGCTCAAGGGCGTCGCCCGCGTGCCGCTCATGGTGACCGGCGGCTTTCGCACTGCGCGTGGCATGTCCGCGGCAATCCGCGAGGACGGCATCGCCGCCATCGGCATCGGCCGGCCGCTGTGTGGCGACCCGCTGTGCACGCAACGACTGTTGCGCGACGGAGCCGACCTGCCGCGCTACGAGAAGCTGCTCGGGAATCCGCGCCACTTCTTTGGCGTGAACAGCCCGGTCAAGCTGGTCAAGGCCATCGCGAGCTTCTCGGTCATGGCCTGGTACTACGACCAGATCGTGCTGATGAGCGAGGGTCGGCCCAACGACCTGGACCCAGCCTGTTTCAGGCGCTTCGTCGCACTTCAGCGTCGGCAGGCGGCGTGGCTCAAGGCGAGACGCTCGTTTCATTAGAATGATTTTGCAAAAAATGTTTCACTGGAATATGATCGGTGCATGGTCAAGCGAGCCGAAAAGGCGTCCCTGGAGCCGGAGCCGAGCGCCGTCCTGACCAAGGCGGTGACGCGTGCTGCGCGCCTCCTGGGTCTCACCCAGCGCCAATTGGCCGATACCCTCGGCTTGTCCAGTCCAACTGCGTCTCGCCTCTTCTCAGGCCGGTACAGCCTCTCGCCGACGCGGGCCAAGGAATGGGAACTGGCCGTGCTCTTCGTGCGGCTGTTTCGTTCGCTCGATGCGCTCTGGGGCCACGAAGGCACGGGCCGCGAGTGGCTCGGCACGTACAACACGGCGCTCGGTGCCACACCCCTCGAGCTGATACGCAGCGCCGCGGGGCTGGTGCGCGTCGTTGACTACCTGGACCACGCGCGCGGTCGCGTCTGAACTCCGGCCGGCGCGCGTCGATCTCTGGCGCGGCGTCGAGGCGCAGCACGTCGCGTCCACGATGGCGCTCGTCGACTCGGTCGCGGAGCAGGCGATCCTCGAGGGCCTGGTCGAGGCGTCGAAGCCGCCGGTGCCGCAGGAGGTCGCGTCGCTGGGCCTGCACTGGCTGCTGTTCACGCCATTCCGCTACGCGCCGCCGCCCGGCGGGTCACGCTTTCGTGGGCCGAACGACCCCGGCGTTTTCTACGGCGCCGAGCAACCCCGCACGGCGTGTGCCGAAGTAGGGTACTGGCGGTGGCGACACCTCACCGAGTCGCCAGGCCTCGCCGCAATGCCGCCGCGCCCGCAGACACTCTTCCGGACTCCGGTGGCCGGTCGATGCATCGACCTGCGCGCGCCGCCTTTCGATCGTGATCGAGCGGTCTGGACGCACCCGGCCGACTACTCGGGCTGCCAGGAACTCGGGCGGACCGCGCGCGCTGGCGCGGTGCAGGCCATTCGCTACGAGTCCGTGCGAGATTCCCGGCACGGCGGCTGCGCCGCCATCCTGGACGCCGCGGCATTCGCGGTGAAGGCGCCGGTCGAGCAGCAGGGGTGGCTGCTCACGGTCACCCATGCACGCGTGACGTGGCAGCGCAGCGATCCCCTGAATCCCGGTGTATTCGAGTTCAGCGCCGCGGGCTGGCAGGAAAAATAGGGGACATTCACCGATTTCTCGCTCCGGACGGGCGCTCCGCGAGCACCCTCGCTGCGCGGGAATCCGGTGCGCGGGAGTCCGGTGAATGTCCCCTCATTTACGCGAGCGTGTGATACACCTTCTGCACGTCCTCGTCCTGCTCGAGCTTGTCGATCAACTCGAGCACCTCGGTCGCCTCGGTTTCGCCCAGTTCCGTCGGCGCCTGGCAGATGTACTCGTGCTCGGCGGAGATCGGCGTGATCCCGCGGTCCTCGAGCGCCTTCTGCAGCGTGCCGAAATCCTCGAAGGCGCAACGGGCAACGAGTTGCGGCTCGCCCTTCTCGCCGGTGCTCTCGCCGAATTCCTCAAGGCCGTGGTCGATGAGGTACAGCTCGAGGTCGTCCTGGTCGATGCCTTCCGGGTTGAGGCGGAACACGCCCATGCGCTTGAACTGGAAGGCCACGCTGCCGGTGGTCGCGAGGTTGCCGCCGTGCTTGTTGAAGGCGTTGCGGACGCTGGCGACGGTGCGCGTC
Organism: Steroidobacteraceae bacterium; assembly: GCA_035429605.1. Taxonomy (GTDB): domain Bacteria; phylum Pseudomonadota; class Gammaproteobacteria; order Steroidobacterales; family Steroidobacteraceae; genus RPQJ01. Next base: position 6,864 of record DAOMFD010000074.1, read on the forward strand.
GGGTTGTCGGTCGCGCACTCGACGAGCACCGCCACGCCGTGCGGAGCGTAGCCCTCGTACATCACTTCCTCGAAGCTGGCGGCGTCGCGACCGGACGCACGCTTGATCGCCGCCTCGATCTTGTCCTTCGGCATGTTTACGGCGCGCGCGTTCTGGATCGTGCGCCGCAAGGCCGGGTTCGAGTTGGGGTCGGGTCCGCCCTTCTTCACCGCGATGGTGATTTCCTTGCCGATGCGGGCGAACTGCTTCGCCATGCGGTTCCAGCGCGCGAACATCGCGTGCTTGCGGACTTCGAAGATGCGACCCATGGGAACGACCTTGCTCGGAGGGCGCGCAATCTACCTGAGCGCGCGTGGCGGGCCAACTGGCCGGGCGGGAATATTAACAACTGGCAAAACAAACCGGCGATGCGTTATGGTCTGCACGGGTAAATTGTGAATTTCATCTGAACTCGAAAATGGCCGGATCCGGGACCCGTGCAGGCTCCTTGCGATCACCGATCAACGACGCGCTGGCACTCCCTTGAGCTTCTACCACCACCATCTCTTTCCGTGGCTGCTCGACCACGCGCTCCGCCACCGGTCCTTCGGCGAGCCGCGGCGGCGTACCCTCGCGCCGGCGTCCGGGCGCATCCTCGAGATCGGGTTCGGAACGGGACTCAACCTGCGCTACTACCCGGCGACGGTGCAGCGGATCGAAGCCATCGACCCGGACGTCGACCTCGACCGGTACTCGACGCCGCGGATCGCGGCCTCGAACATCGACGTGGATTTCCACCACCTCGATGCCGAACACCTGCCCTTCGAGAGCGAACGCTTCGACACGATCGTGTGCACGCTCACGCTGTGCTCGATCCCCGACGTGGTGCACGCGCTCGGAGAGGTGCGCCGCGTCCTGAAGCCGGACGGCCAGTTCCTGTTCCTCGAGCACGGGCTCGCGCCGGACGCGAGCGTCGCACGGTTGCAGCGTCGCCTGACACCGGCTTGGAGAGCACTGGCCGGTGGTTGCCACCTGGACCGGCCCGTGGGGAGCCTGTTGACCGCGGCCGGTTTCAGGCTCGACCCGGTCAGCGACTACTACATCGAGGGACTGCCGCGCTTCGTCGGTTTCATGACCGAAGGCATCGCCCGCAAGGATTGAGCCGTTCGCAGAGCGGGACCACGTTGCCCTAAACTGGCCGCGATGGCCTGCAACACTGCCGGTGCCCGTCGCGACGGGTGCCGCTCGTGAGGTATCGGCAATGCAGCGTTTCCTGCAACTTGCGGCAACCGCCGCCCTGCTTGCGCTCGGCGCCGGCGGATGCACGTTCGAGGCGAGCGGCGACGAGGGCGTGTCGCACCAGTTCGGTTCCGACCACTTCGGGGTGGGCGCGATCCTGAATGTCACCGACCCGGTCGCCGGCGATGCCTTCCTGGTGGCGGGCCAGGTCAGCACCGCCGCCGAGATCGGCGGCGACCTCGTTGCCGCGGGTGGCGAAGTGTCGGTGGGCGGCAACGTCGGCGACGACCTCTACGCCGCGGGCGGCACCGTCAAGGTCGATGCGATCGTGAATGGCAACGCGCGCGTCGCCGGCGGCGACGTGTCGGTCGGTCCCGCGACGGTGATCGCAGGGTCCGCAGCCGTGTCCGGCGGTCGCGTCGCTTTCGAGGGCAACACCCACGGCTACCTGAAGGCGACCGGCGGCACCGTGACGCTGTCCGGACAGGTGCACAAGGATGCCGAGGTGCGCGCCGAGGACCTCGTCATCTCGCCGGAGACCCGGATCGCCGGTCGCCTCGTCTATCACGGACCGACCGCGCCCGAGGTGCCCGAAGGCGCGGTCATCGCGGGCGGCGTCGAATTCCACGAGGTGAGCCCCGGCACCTACCTGCACGAAACGTCGAGCCCCGTGCGCCGGGCGGCTCACTGGGTCGGCAGCGTGCTGTGGCACCTGGGCGTCTTCTGCGTGGGCGCGTTGTTCGTGATCCTGCTTCCCGGCATCTCGTCGCGAGCCGCGGACACCCTCCGGTGCGAACCACTCGTCTCGATGGGCCTGGGCCTGGGGCTGCTCGTGTGCGTGCCGATCGTGCTCGTCATGCTGTGCATCACCGTGATCGGCATCCCGCTCGCGCTGTTGCTCGGGACGGGTTACCTGCTCGCGCTGTTCCTGGGCTGGATCGTCGTCGCGCTGTTCGTCGGGGAGCGCGGCCTGTCGCTGGTGCGCGGTTCGCAGCCGGTCACGACCGGCCTGCGGCTGCTGGCACTGCTGCTTGCGCTCGTCGGCCTGTCGTACGTGCGGCACATCCCGTATCTAGGCGGCCTCGTCGTGTTCCTCGCGCTCATCGCTGGGATGGGCGCGCTGGTGTGGCAGGGATGGACGCGGCGCCCCGGTGCCGGCAGCGCGCGCGTGACCGCATGACGTACTGGCCCCACCTGCTGGCCGTGATCGTCGGCGCGGCGTTGACCGTCCAGATCGGCATGAACTCCACGCTGCGCTTCGGCCTCGGATCGCCGATCCTCGCGACGATCGTCAACTTCGCCGTCGGGCTGGCGGCGCTGGTCGCCGTCGC
>DAOMFD010000075.1:0-1773 GCA_035429605.1 Steroidobacteraceae bacterium
TTCGCGAACTACGCCGTCGACGACTGCGATTTCCTCATCGCGCTCGGCGCGCGCTTCGACGATCGCGTGGCCGCGGTGCCCGACCGCTTCGCGCCCAACGCGAAGCACATCGCGCACATCGACGCCGACGCCTCCGAGATCAACAAGGTCAAGCGCGTCGACTGGAGCCACGTCGGGCTGCTGCCGCAGGCGCTCACCGCGCTGCTGGACCGGGCACGGCGCACGGGACTGAAGCGCGACTGGACCGCGTGGCACGCGCACCTGGACGGCCTGCGGCGGAAGTACGCGATGAACTACGACCGCGACAGCCGCCTGATCCAGCCGTACTACGTCATCGAGGAGATCAATCGCCTGACGCGGGGCGAGGCGATCATCGCGACCGGCGTGGGCCAGCACCAGATGTGGGCCGCGCAGTACTTCGACTTCCGCGAGCCGCGGCTGTGGCTTACCTCCGGCAGCATGGGGACGATGGGTTTCGGCCTGCCCGCGGCGATCGGCGCCCAGTTCGCAAGGCGCGACAAGCTCGTGATCGACGTCGACGGCGACGCGAGCATGCGCATGAACCTGGGCGAGCTCGAGACCGTCACGACCTACGACCTGCCGGTCAAGGTGATCGTGCTGAACAACTTCGGCGACGGCATGGTCAAGCAGTGGCAGAAGCTGTTCTTCAAGGGCCGCCTGTCGGCGAGCGACAAGTCGCTGCACAAGAAGGACTTCGTCCGGGCCGCGCAGGCGGACGGATTCCGCTACGCGGTGCGGCTCGACCGCAAGGAGGACGTGCCGCGCGTCGTGAAGGAATTCGTCGAGTTCGACGGGCCCGCGTTCCTCGAGGTCATCATCGACCCCGACGCGGGCGTCTACCCGATGGTCGGGCCCGGCCAGTCCTACGACGAGATGATCACCGGCGAGTGGATCCCGTCCCGCGGCAAGGGCGGCACCCAGGAAGCCGACGCCACCGGGATGTTCTGAGGCGCGCGCGCCGGGCCCTCGTTACTGGGCGGCCTCGAGCAGCGCGTCGATCGTCTTGCGGAACACGTCGATGGGCTTCGCGCCCTCGATGACCTCGATCCTGTCCTGGCCGTCCACGACCCGACCGACGACGAACGTCGGCGTCGAGGCGATCTTGTTCCGGGCCCCGTACTGGTAGGCCGCCTCCACGGCTGCGCGCTGCTGCGGATCGTTGCGGCAGTCGTTGAAGCGCGTGACGTCGAGCCCGAGTTGCTGCGCCATCAGCTCGTAAAGAGAAGGCACGAGCAGCATCTGGTCCTTGTACAGCTGCTCACGGTATGTCCAGAACTGCCCCTGTTCGCCCGCGCAGCGCAAGGCGATCGCGGCGGGCACGGCCTGCGGGTGCATGGGCAGGGGGAAGTCGGCCACGGCATAGCGGACCTTGCCGGTGTCGATGTACTCGCTCTTGATCCGTGGGAACGTCTCCCGCGCAAAGCGCGCGCAGAACGGGCATTGCAGGTCGCTGTACTCGATGATCGAGACGGGTGCCTGCGGATCGCCGAGCACGTTGTACGGCGCGTTGTCCGCCGCCTGATCGGCCGGCGGCGTGTCCCCTGGCGCCGCGGCCGCGCCCAGGGGCAGGAACAGGAGTGTCGCGAGGACGTGCCAGAGTTTCATGGTGCGACTCCGCGCGCGGTGGAGGTGAATCGAGGCCCGTGACGCTAACATTGTGGGGCCGGGGCCAGCCACTCCCCGCGGGCGAGGCAACATGAGATACCTGCATACGATGGTGCGCGTGTCCGACGTGGACGCGTCGCTGCGGTT
>DAOMFD010000075.1:1873-3329 GCA_035429605.1 Steroidobacteraceae bacterium
GCTTCAGAACCTCGCGCCGACGATTCGCGGTTCCGGTTCGAGCCGCACGCCGAAGCGCTGCTCGACCGAGTCGGCGACGCGCCGCGCCAGGTCCAGCAGTTGCAGTCCGCTCGCGCGACCGTGATTGACCAGCACCAGGGAGTGTTGCGCCGAAATCCCGGCGTCGCCGTCGCGAAACCCGCGCCAGCCGCACGCTTCGATGAGCCAGGCCGCGGAGAGCTTGCGCGCGTCCCCGTCGGCCGGGTGCACCGGCATGCCCGGATGCGCGGCCCGGAGGGCTTCCGCGAGCGCAGCCGGGACCACCGGGTTCTTGAAGAAACTGCCGGCATTGCCGATGACCGCCGGGTCGGGCAGCTTGCGACGTCGCAGCCGCCGCACCGCCTGCGCGACCTGGGCCGGCGTCGGCTGGTCGTGTCCCATGGCGGCGAGCTCCTCGCGCACGCCGGAGTACCCCAGGTTCGGCGCGCGTGACCTCGGGAGCCGGAGTTCGATCGCCGTGATGATCCAGCGGTCGGGCTCGCGCTTGAACACGCTGTCCCGGTAGCCGAACCCGCAGCGCGCGTGTTCCACACGCGCAGTTGCACCCAGCCGCTGGTCGAAAGCCTCGACCGCTGTGATGAATTCCCCGACCTCGGCGCCGTACGCACCGATGTTCTGGATCGGCGCGGCACCGACCAGCCCCGGGATCAGGGCGAGGTTCTCGAGTCCGGCCAGTCCCTGCGCCAGCGACCAGTCCACCAGCGCGTCCCAGCCTTGACCGGCCTCGGCGCGGACGAGCGCGGCGCCACTTTCGTCCCCGATGATGCGTGCGCGGCGCCAGGACGGCCGCAAGACGAGCCCCGCAAAGTCGGTGGCGAACAGCACGTTGCTGCCCTCGCCGAGCACCAGCACCGGCAGTCCTGCGAATTCCGGCCGCCCGAGCACGTCGGGCAGGGCTGAAGGATCGCGCACCGTCGCGAGCCAGCGCGCCGTCGCCGCGACGCGCAGCGTGTTCGCGTCCCGAAGCGGCGCATCGCGCAGGATTGTGAAGGCTTCGCTCATGGGGGATCCCATGCAGACGGTAGGCCCGGCATTGTGGCATTGCCCGGCCGGTGCTTGCTTGCCACTCGCGACGTGGTTCCGTCACTATCGCCCGCATGAGTCCTCGAGGCACAGGAGCAGCGGCGATCGCAGGACCGGACGAGGCCGCCACGTTCCTCGCGGCCAATCCGGACGTCGAGGCCGTGCAGCTCGCGATCACGGACGCGAACGGCATCGGCCGTGGCAAGAACATCGCGCGCGAGGAACTCGAGGCGCTGTACCGCAGCGGGCGCAACGTCGCGGGCTCCATCCTCGGGCTCGACGTCACGGGCGAGGACGTCGAGGAGACCGGCCTCGTCTGGGAAGTCGGCGACGCGGACCTGTGCTGCCGGCCCGTCGCGGGCTCGCTGACGCGAGCGCCGTGGCTCGAGCGGCC
>DAOMFD010000075.1:3429-9209 GCA_035429605.1 Steroidobacteraceae bacterium
TGCGCACGCTCATGTCCGAATACGCGCCCGGCCAGTTCGAGATCACGCTCGAGCACCGCGACGACGCATTGCGCGCGGTCGACGAGGCGGTGCTGTTCAAGCGCGCGGTGCGTGGCGTGGCCCGGCGCCACGGCTGCATCGCGTGCTTCATGGCCAAGCCGTTCGCGCACCTGGCGGGCACCGGCATGCACCTCCACGCGAGCCTCGCCGATGCGGGCGGCGCGAATGCGTTCGCGAGCGACGATCCCGCCGGGACGCCGCTGCTCCGGCACGCGATCGGCGGCCTGCGCCAGACGCTGGCCGACGGCATGGCGGTGTTCGCGCCGCACGCCAATTCGTATCGCCGTTTCCGCGCCATGAGCTACGCCCCCGTCGCGCCGACCTGGGGCGTCAACAACCGTTCCGTGAGCCTGCGGATTCCGGCCGGCCCGCCCGCGAGCCGACACGTCGAGCACCGTGTCGCCGGCGCCGACGCCAATCCGTACCTCGTCGCCGCGCTGGTGCTCGCGGCGATGCTGAAGGGCATCGAAGGACGCATCGATCCGGGGCCGCCGATCGTGGGCAATGGCTACGAGCAGGCGCCGCGCGGCGAGCTGCCGACGCACTGGCAGGCCGCGCTCGACCGAGCCGCTGCGTCGGAGTTCCTCGCGTGGGCGCTCGGCCCCGAGTTCCTGAAGGTGTTCCTCGCGCTCAAGCGGCGCGAGTGCGAGAAATTCGGCGCGCTCGTGTCGGACCGCGATTACGAGTGGTATCTCGATTCGACGTGACGCTTGCGACATAACGGCCGGCGCGGCCCCGGCGCGCATTAAGTCAGCTCGGGAGGCACGTTTGTGAGAGTTGAATCAACGTGACCCCGGCGCGCGGCGCGGACAATCCGTCCGCATTGCCGCCGAACCCGAGGTCCATGTCAGTGACACGCACCAGCCGCGCCGCCGCACGCAACGCCAGTCTGCTCGCAAGGAAGTCCCAGCCCGTGACCGTCCACCTGCGCAAGATGTACGTCGACTGCCGCTACGGGCAGCTGCACGTGCACACGGCCTTCCCCTCGAGCGGCGGCTTCGACGAGCTGACGCCGCTCGTGTGCGTGCACCCGGGCGCGACGTCGGGGCGGGTGTTCCGCCCGCTGCTCGCCGACCTCGGCACGGACCGCAGCGTGTACGCGCCGGACCTCCCGGGCCACGGGGAATCCGATGCGCCGGACTCGCCTCCGTCCATGACCGAGTACTCGGCCGCGGTCGGCGACCTGCTCGACACGCTGCGGCTGCGGCAGGTCGACGTGCTCGGCTACCAGGGCGGTTCGCTGGCGGCGATCGAACTGGCGATTGCCCGGCCGGAGCAGGTGCGCCGCGTGGTGCTGGCCAGCGTGCCGGTGTTCGACGCCAAGGACCGCGAGGCGTTCAATTCGCGGCCCTGGCCGCCGCGCGCACGCGAGGATGGTTCGCACCTCGCCGAGGAGTGGCAGCGCATCCGCCGCGCGCGGGGGTCGCACGCCGTCCCGTCGCGCATGAGCGAGGATCTCTCGAGTGCGCTGCGCGCCGGTGACTCGGCCGTCTGGGGCCCGTCCGCCGCCGCGAACTATCCGGCGGGAGAGCGACTCCCGCTGCTGAGGCAGCCGACGCTGGTGCTGCGTCCGCACGACGAGTACTGGGACATGGGAGCGCGAGTCGACGTCCTGATCCGCGAGTCCCGTCGGCTGGACCTCCCGGACCAGGACGGCGGACTGCTCGACGTGGCCGCGGGCGACGTGGCGCGCTACCTGCGCGACTTCCTGGATCGCTGAGTCAGCGGCGGTCGCTGCCGCGCAGGGCTCGCGCCGTCACGCATAGCGGTGCCAGGCCAGCGCGCAGCTGAGCCCGATCGCCTCGCAGGTCACCAGCCACTCCACCGCGAGCACCAGCGCGGCGCCGCCGAGGCCGCGCAGCCTGAGCGCGAGAACGCCGAGCAGCGGCAGCGCGACGCCGGCCCACGCCAGCGCTCCGTACAGCATCCCGACGGAAACCCAGCTCGCGCCGACGAGCGAGATCAGGCCCCAGCCCAGCCAGAACAGGAACCCCAGGGCCGCTCCTCCCCCGGCAAACAGCACCGCCGCAGCGACCTGCCGTGACGCGGGCTCGGCATCCTGCGAGACCTGCGAACTGCCCGCCGCGCGTGCCAGCCAGGCTGCGGACACGAGCCGGCTCCAGACCAGGCCAGCCATTCCGCCACTGGTCCCGGCAAGAACGCTCATCAGCAGTTCGATGCGAGCCATACAGACGCCGCGGTGAAGAGAGCGAGGGAGTATGCGGCGCGCTGCTGCAAACGAGAAGCAGCCTCAGGCGGCCTGCAGCGAGCTTTCCTGCTAACGTAGCTCGTCCCGCCAGGCCGTCACCCCATGCAAGAGAGCTACATCGAACGCATCCTGAAGGCGCGCGTCTACGACGTCGCGGTCGAGACGCCGCTCGAGCGGGCCCCGCGCCTGTCACGCCGGCTCGGCAATGCCGTGCTGTTCAAGCGCGAGGACCTGCAGCCGGTCTTCTCGTTCAAGGTGCGCGGCGCCTACAACAAGATCTCGCACCTGCCCGAGGCCGTGGCGCGGCGTGGCGTCATCTGCGCGTCGGCGGGCAACCATGCCCAGGGAGTGGCGCTCGCCGGGCGTCGCCGCGGCATTCCCGCGGTCATCGTGATGCCGCAGACCACGCCGAACATCAAGGTGCAGTCCGTGCTCGATCTCGGCGGCGAGGTCGTGCTGCACGGCGACGATTTCGACCACGCCTACGAGCACGCGCGCGAGCTGGCCCGCGACCGCGGGCTGACGTTCATCCACCCGTTCGACGACCCGGACGTGATCGCGGGGCAGGGCACGGTCGGCATGGAGATCCTGCGCCAGCACTCCGGCCCGGTGGATGCGATCTTCGTGCCGGTCGGCGGCGGCGGCCTGGTGTCCGGCATCGCGGCCTACGTGAAGTCGCTGTACCCGCAGGTCCGCATCGTCGGCGTCGAGCCCGAGGATGCCGCGAGCATGCACGACTCGCTGCGCGCGGGCATGCGCGTGACGCTCGAGCGGGTCGGCATCTTCGCCGACGGCGTGGCGGTGCGGCGGGTCGGCGAGGAAACATTCCGTCTCGCGCAGCAGTACGTCGACGAGGTCGTCCTCGTGAACACCGACGAGATCTGCGCGGCCGTGCAGGACATCTTCGAGGACAACCGCAGCATCGCGGAGCCGGCCGGCGCGCTGGCGGTCGCGGGCATCAAGAAGTACGTCGCCCGGGAGGGCTGCGCGGAGCGCACGCTGGTGGCGGTCAATTCCGGCGCCAACGTCAATTTCGACCGGCTGCGCCACGTCGCCGAGCGCGCCGACATCGGCGCCCAGCGCGAGGCGTTGCTTGCCGTCGAGATCCCGGAGCGCCCAGGCAGCTTCCTCGAATTCTGCCGCCTGCTCGGGCGACGCAGCGTCACCGAGTTCAACTACCGCTACGACGACTCGGCCGTCGCGCGCATCTTCGTCGGGCTCGCCCTGCACGGCGGGTCCCACGAGAAGGCAGCGCTGCTCGGGCTCGTGTCCACGTCGGGCTTCCGCGTGCTCGACATGAGCGACGACGAACTGGCGAAGCTGCACGTCCGGTACATGGTCGGCGGCCATGCGCCGCGCCTCGCCAACGAGCGGCTGCTGCGGTTCGAATTCCCGGAACGGCCGGGCGCGTTGCTCCGGTTCCTCGAGGCGGTCGGCACGCGCTGGAACATCAGCCTGTTCCACTACCGGAACCACGGCTCGGACTACGGCCGGGTGCTCGCGGGGGTGCAGGTGCCGAGCGCAGATTCCGACGAGTTCGCCCGGCACCTGGCGGACCTCGGCTACGCGTACACCGAGGAGACTGCGAACCCCGCCTACCGGATGTTCCTGGGGCGCGGCTGAGCGCAGAATCCCCAGTCGGGTCAAGGCCTTGTGACCTGGCTGGGGGCCGCCCGAATTGTAATTGGCGGCCGGCGCGACTAAGGTACGCGCCTTTCTTTGGGGGCCGGGTGCGCCAGCGCGCCCCGCGAGGTTTGCCATGAGCGCCGACGAGAAAGACCAGGTCTTCGCACAGCCCATCGACCGGATCGCCGACTTCAAGTTCGGCGAGGACGTCGCGTCGGTCTTCGACGACATGCTGCTGCGCTCCGTGCCGTTCTATGCCGAGCAGCAGCGCATGATCGGCGAACTCGCGACGGACTTCGCGGTCGCGGGCACCAACGTCTACGACCTCGGGTGCTCGACCGGCACCACGATCATCGAGCTCGGGCGCGTGCTGCCGCAGGACGTCCGCTTCGTCGGCATGGACAACTCCGAGGACATGCTGGTCAAGTGCCGCGCCAAGCTGGACGAGCACGGTTTCAAGCGACCGGTCGACCTCGTCTGCGCCGACCTCAACCAGGGCTGCGAGGTCGCGAATGCGTCGCTGGTGCTGATGATCCTGACCCTGCAGTTCATCCGGCCGCTGCAGCGCGAGCGCCTGCTCACCGACGTCTTCCGCGGCATGAACGAGAACGGGGCCCTGATCCTGGTCGAGAAGGTGCTGGGCGAGGAATCGCTGTTCAATCGCCTGTTCATCGAGCACTACTACGACTTCAAGCGGCGCAGCGGCTACAGCGACCTCGAGATCACGCAGAAGCGCGAGGCCCTCGAGAACGTGCTCGTGCCCTACAAGCTGCTCGAGAACCGCGAGATGCTGCTGCGCACCGGGTTCCGGCACGTGGACGTGTTCTTCAAGTGGTACAACTTCTGCGGCATCGTCGCGGTGAAGTGATGGTCGCGCTCGGCAATCTCCTCTACCGCACGCGCCTCTACGTCTTCCCGCTCGCCTGCCTGCTGGTGTTCCTGCCGGGTCCGCGGATCTGGCAGGACGACCTGGTCGCCGCGGTGCTGGGGTTCGCGATCGCGCTGGCCGGGCAGGTCGTAAGGGCGGGCACCATCGGACTCGTGTACATCGTCCGCGGCGGCAAGAACCGGCAGGTCTATGCCAAGGACCTCGTCACGGACGGCGTGTTCGGCCACTCGCGCAACCCGATGTACGTCGGCAACCTGCTGATCCTCTCGGGCATGGCGGTGACGTCGAACTGCTGGAGCACCGTCCTGGTCGCGATTCCGCTCACCGCCTTCATCTACCGGGCCATCGTCGCCGCGGAGGAGAACTACCTGCGCGGGCGGTTCGGCGCCGACTTCGATGCGTACTGCGCGCGGGTGCCGCGCTTCGTGCCGCGCCTCCAGGGCCTCGGCGAGACCTTCTCGAGCATGGACTTCCGCTGGCGGCGCGTCGTCGTCAAGGAATATGGAACGCCGACCGCGTGGGTGCTCGTCTGGTGCGCCATCGTCGCCTGGAATCTCACGCGGCACGACCAGGCGGCGCTGCGTCCATGGGCCCTGCCGATGCTCGAAATCGTCGCCATCCTGGCCGTGATCGGCTGGGCGACGGCGCGGATCCTGAAGAAGACGGGGCGAGTGGTCGCCGACTGAGCGGGCGGCGGCGCGAGCGTCTGCGTCGCTACCGCGACGGCAGCACGAGTCCCCGTGACTGCGGACCCACCAGCCGCACGAACTCCGAGAACACCCGGTCACTGAGCGGTTGCGCGACGGGCAGGTGTTGCCGCGTCGCCGTGCGGATGCGCGCGATGCGTCGCAGGCTCCAGTGCCGGTCGATCTCGGCCTGCCCCGACTCGCTGTCCAGCCAGCGGTTGATCAGCGCCTCGTCCGCCTCGAGGTGGAACTGCAGTCCCCACGCGCGGTCGCCGAGCCGGTAGGCCTGGTTGCGGCAGTTGCGCGTCCA
>DAOMFD010000076.1:0-3096 GCA_035429605.1 Steroidobacteraceae bacterium
CGTCCATGATCCCGATGTCGCCCGACTTGAAGAACCCGTCGGGCGTCATGACCTTGGCGGTCTCATCGGGGCGGTGCCAGTAGCCCGCCATCACCTGCGGACCGCGGATCGCGATCTCGCCGGGCTGTCCCAGCGGCACCGGACGGCCCGCGTCGTCCAGGATCGCGACCTCGGTGCCCGGGATCGGGAGCCCGATCGAGCCGTTCCAGACCGTGCCCACGATCGGATTGACGACCGCGGCAGGGGACGTCTCGGTCAGGCCGTAGCCTTCGACCACCTGGCAGCCGGTCAGCGCGAACCACTTGTCGGCCACCGCCTTGTGCACCGCCATGCCCGCGCCGATCGTGATGCGCAGGCTCGAGAAGTCGAGCTTGCGGAACTCCTCGTTCTCGGCCAGCGCGTTCAGGAGCGTGTTGACCGCCGGCAGCACGTGGAACGGGTGCCTGCGGACGTCCTTGACCGTCTGGTGGATGTCGCGCGGGTTAGCGATCAGCACGTTCACCGCGCCGACGCGCATCCCGAACAGGCAGTTCGAGACCAGCGCGAAGGCGTGATAGAGCGGCAGTGCGCACACGTAGACGAACTGCTCCGGCACCGGCCCGCGGCTGGTGTCCACGAGCGCCGGGCCCAGCCACGCTTCGCACTGCAGGAGGTTCGCGATCAGGTTCCGGTGCAGCAGCACGGCACCCTTCGCCACGCCGGTCGTCCCGCCCGTGTATTGCAGGAAGGCGATGTCGTCGGGCCCCGTCGCAACCGGCTCGAGCTCGAGCCGCAGGCCTTCGTGGATCGCGTCCATGAACCGCAGGTGTCCCGGCAGCGAGTACGCCGGCACCATGTGCCGGATGCGCCGGAGCGCGAAATTGACCACCGCCCCCTTCGGGAACCCCAGCAGGTCGCCGAACGACGTGACGACGACGTGCTTCAGCGACGTGCGCGCGACGACCTGCTGCAGCACGGCCGCGAAGTTCTCGAGGATGACGATCGCCTCCGCGCCGGAATCCTTCAGCTGGTGCTCGAGTTCGCGCGGCGTGTAGAGCGGGTTGACGTTGACGACCACGTAGCCGGCCCGCAACACTCCCGCGAGTGCGACCGGATACTGCAGGATGTTCGGCATCATGATCGCGACGCGAGCGCCGCGCTCGAGGCCCTTTGCCTGCAGCCATGCGCCGAATGCACTCGACAGTCGGTCCACGTCTGCATACGTCAGCGCGTGGTCCATGGAAATGAATGCGTCGCGGCCCGCGTACTTGCGAAACGACTCCGTCATGAGGTGCGGCAGCGAACGGTACTGCGACACGTCGACATCCGCCGGCACGCCGGGCGGATAGCTCTTCAGCCAGAACCTGTCCATAAATCCCCCTCTGTCCCGACCCTGAGTCCCAACACTGGCCGGCGGCGTGGATCGCGCGTCGGCCCGATGCTCAGAATCTGCGCCGGTAGGGGAAGGCCTTCAATTCGTAGATGGTGAAGCGCCGCCGCGAGACTCAGGCGGAGGCGCGCGAGACGCGGGCGGGCGATAGGCTAGCGATTTATACCTGCCGTCGTAGCCGCACTTCCCGATGCGTCTCGGCGTGCAGGGACCGGCGGACGGCAGCCCGAGCGTCGGTGGCCTGCCTCAGTGGGGCGTCGGCGGCTGCTCCCGGAACAGGCGGGCCAGCATCGGAACGATGTCGTCGCCCGGACCCTGTGACGATCCGTACTGCCCGGATCCGTCGCGTTCGGACACCGTACCGCGCGCGTGTCGCTCGCAGATGCGCAGCAGGCGATCCGGGGCACCGGTGAAGTGCTGCAATGCAATCTGGGCGGGCTCGTGGTTTCGCACGATGATCCAGCGCACGTCGCGCTTCTTCAGTCCCCAGGCATCGCCGACGACGCGCCACGCAACGTCGGCCGGCGTGTGCATCAGTTGCGTCAGGCACAGGTAGTGAAGCGCGACATAGATGCGATCGGCGGAGCGGCGCGTGCGGGGTCGGCTGATGCCTGTCAGGTCGGAGACGTCCTCGCCGCGCAGCAGCGCTTCGAAGATGGAGTCGAGCAGGGTGCGCTCGGACTGCGTCAGGGGGCGTCCGTGGATCGTCTTCGACATCGCGCGTATGAAGTGCCGCCGCTTGTCGAGGCGACCGTTCTTCGGAATGTAAGCGCTGCTCATGTCGCGGCCTGCCGTCCGTGCGTGCACCGCTGGCTCAGGTCCTTTAGAACACAGTTGCGCAGTGCTTCACAAGCCCTTGACGACATAACGCAGGTCGGGACGGCGCAGCGCCGTCCCGACCCTCGCCGACAGTCTCAGTGCCGCTTGCGGGAGTAGGTTGCCGCGATGGTCTTCGCCAGGAGCTGTTGCCCGGACTGGCTGGGGTGAACGTCGCACGTCCACTGGTCGGCCGGATTGGCATTGAGCAGGCCTACGACGCAGGTCTTGCCGCCTCCGAGCGCCGCCACCTGCTGAAATGCGGTAAAGACGTCGGCGACGACCGCCCCGTTCGCGGCCGCTGCGGCGGCGAGATACTGGTTGACGGCGTTCGTGAATCCCGTCTGCACGGGGTCGGAGTAGTCCAGCGAATAGTAGTTGACCACCATCAGGACGCCTCGGTACCCCGTCGACCGCAGGTTCGCCAGGATCGTGTTCATGTTGGCGTAGATCGAGCCAAGCAGCGTCGGGAGGCCGGACTGGATGCACGAGAGATCGCCATTGCACGCGCTCTGCAGCAGGAAGGCGTCGTTGGCCCCGAGGCCGATCGTCACCAGCCGTGTGTGCTTGTGGGTCTGGAGGTAGTTCATCGCATAGTCGAGCTGCGTCGACGAGTAATTGACGTGCAGCGGGAAATTCGCGCGATACGGACGGCAACCGTTGTCGGGCGCCGCCGCATCAATGAACCCGCTGGTGGTCTCGCCGGGACACGATGCGTTGGCGATGTCGAAGCGCAGGCCAAGTCCGAGGTACGCCGGATACCCGATGAAGTTGTTGGCGTTTCCGTACGCGTACCCATCCGCCGTGATGTAGCCGAACACGACGCTGTCGCCGAGAGCGAGGTAGCTGTCGTTGCCGCGCGCGTTGGGTGGGTTGGCCAGGGCGGTCGTGGCCGTCGCGGCCAGGACCAG
>DAOMFD010000076.1:3196-9175 GCA_035429605.1 Steroidobacteraceae bacterium
CAAGGGGTACTCCATCCCGACGACCCGCTCGGCGCCCACTGCGAGCCGTTCGTCGCAGGACCCTGGATGAATTCGAGTATCGAACCTGCCAGGCAATGGCCTGGGGTTCGTACTGCGGCGGGGCAGGCGCCGACGTTCCACGGTCGCGCTGGCGCATCCGTAGAAATGACCCTGTCGCCGACCGGTGCCCGCGTCGCAGACTTGCAGCATGGGGCCGCAAGCCGGGGAACGCCGTCCCTGGGCGAATCCGGAATCGGCCATCCGGCGGGGGTGACATGTCCGCGACTCAGTCATTGACGATCGCCGACGCGCTGAAATCGCTACGCGAGGACATCCAGGCGGAGAACACGCTGATTGCCAGTCGCGTGACCTGGTACGTGACTTCGCAGGCATTCCTGCTCACCGCGTACGCGACCTCATGGAACGCGGGCTTCGTGTGGCCGGCGTTCTTCCATCGCATCCTGCCGCTCGCGGCGATCGTGCTTTCCGTGTTGATCCTGGCGTCCATATATGCCGCGACGTGGGCGCAGGACGTCTACATACGTGAGCAGGCCGCCCTCATTGCGCGCATCAAGTCCGGGTCGCCGATGAGCGAGGCCGAGACCATGGCGCTGAAGGCCTACGAGCGGACCATGGTCGCCAATCGCACCAACCGCGCAGGCCGTGTGATCGGTGGCCGGATTCATGCGCTGGTGCGGATCACGCCGCTGGTGCTCCCGGTCGCATTCTCGGTGCTGTGGCTGTACGCCTACTGCTTTGCGCCCCTTTGACGGCGGTGCCGCGGCGCCGACCCCGGTGGGGGGATAACGGTTTCGCCAGGCTGCCATACAATCAGAGCTGCCGGTGGCTGCTCTCGCCTGCGCAAGCGCCTGGTCGCGAGGTGATCGCAACATGAAGACCCGATGGAGTCGTTGGTTGGTCGGCCTGGCGGGCGCGATTGCGACCGCAGGATCGGTGTCCTCCCCGGCGTACGGTGCCGATGCCGCCCCCGCGCTGGCCGGCGCTGCCGCGGCTGCGGCGGGAGCCACCGCGCAGCTGACCGAGTCGCAGCGGCGGGCGGCCGACCTCCTGAAGACCATGACGGATACCCTGGCCGGGCTGAAGTCGTTCAGTGTCGTGTTCCGGGATGGCTACGACGTCGTCCAGGCGTCGGGGCAGAAGATCGAGTTCGGCGAGACGCGCACGGTGACGGTGGTCCGTCCGAACCTGATGCGCGTCGAGGAGGTGTCGAGCGACGGCCTGCGTGACCTCGCCCTGTTCGGCGGCCACGAAATCTCGGTGCTGGATGCGGATGCCAACGTCTATGCGCAGGTCCCGCAGCCCGGCACGCTGGACGAGTCGCTGGTGTATTTCGTACGGGAGCTGCGCATGCGGATGCCGCTTGCACTCCTGTTCAGCACGCAGCTGCCCGAAGCGCTGGCCGGCCGGGTGAAGACCATCGACTACGTCGAGAGCACGGACATCGTCGGCGTGCCGACGCACCACATTGCCGGACGAACCGACAATGTGGACTTCCAGTTCTGGGTCGCCGCGACCGGCAAGCCACTGCCGGTCCGTGTCGTCATCACCTACGTGCAGTCGCCGGGAGAGCCGCAGTTCTGGGCGGCATTCGCGCGCTGGAACGAGAACCCGAAGGTTGCGGCCGACACGTTCAAGTTCACGCCGCCCGCCGGTGCCCGCAAGATCGCGTTTGCCGTCCAGGTACGGCCCGGGGCGCCCGGCCAGTCGCCCGCTGCCAGCGGGGAGGTGCAGCCATGAGCACGGGACCGGGCATGCGGACGATGTTGATGGTGCTGGTCGCCTCCACGGCGCTCGTGCTGCTCGCGGTCGGCGATGCCTATGCTCGGGGCGGGCGAGGAGGTGGCGGCGGCGGACGAGGAGGTGGCGGTTTCTCGCGATCGGGCCCGGCCGCCGGCGGCGGGTTTTCGCAGCGCGGGGGCGGTGCGCCTTCGAGCCGCGACGTGAGTCGGCCTGCACCGTCGCAAAGGCCCGCGGCCAGCCAGCAGCCATCACGTCCTTCGGACGGCGCGCGACCCCCGGCTGGTGAGCGTCCCCCGGGCGAACGTCCCCCGGCCGGTGAACGGCCGCCCGGCGAACGTCCTCCGGGAGAACGTCCCCCGGCGGGCGAACGGCCACCTCCGCCACCGGTCTACCTGCCACCGCCGCCGCCGCCGGGTTACTACTACGGCGGGGGCTGGGACTACTACGACAACGACGACTTCTTCGTCGGCGTCGCCGTGGGCGCTGTGGTCGGTGGGGCTGCAGCCGAGGCGTCCGAGGAGGAGGAAACCACGACGACGACGACCACGGTCAGTTCGGGCATGGTCTCGGTCCTGCCGTGCCAGCCGACCGTGACGAATGTGGAGGGCGTGACGTACTACCAGTGCGGAACGCAGTACTACGTGGAGGCCTACGGCGGCAGCGGGCCGATCTTCATGCCCGTGTCACCACCACAGTGAGCGAAGCGAAAGTCGCGGCGCTGACGCTGGGCCGCGGCGCGCTGCGCTTCAGCGCCCGATCCTGCGGTCAGGGCCCGCTGGTCCTGTGCCTGCACGGGTTTCCGGACAACGCCGGCTCCTGGCGGCACCAGTTGCCGGTCTTCGCCGATGCCGGTTACCGCGCGGTCGCCGTGACGCTGCGCGGCTACGAGCCGAGCTCGGTGACCTCGACCGGCGGCTATGGCCAGGCGGAGCTCGCGGCCGACGTGATCGCGTTCCTCGACGGGCTCGGGGCGGACCGGGCTCACCTCGTTGGTCACGACTGGGGCGCGGCCATCGGCTATGCGGCGGCCGCGGCAGCACCGGATCGATTCGCGAGTCTCACGACCCTGGCCGTGCCGCACCCGGGTCGTTTTCTCACGGGGATCCTGGGGCATCCACGCCAGCTGCGGCTGTCCTGGTACATGTTCTTTTTCCAGTTGCGGGGCATTGCCGAGCGAACCGTGTCGCGCGATGACTTCGAGTTCATCCGCCGGCTGTGGCGCGACTGGAGCCCGGGATGGACGGCGCCGCCGGACGTGCTCGAGAGCGTGGTCGATACCCTGCGGCAGCCGGGCGTGCTCGGTGCGGCGCTGGGCTACTACCGGTCGGCGCTGAGCCCGGGCAGCCTGCCGCTGACCCGGTCCGCGCGTCGCGCCGCATGCTTCCCGGTGCCGGTGCCGACGCTGGCTATCAGCGGCGAACGCGACGGATGCATCGACTCCCGGGTGTTTCGCGACATGATGCGCCGGGAGGATTTCCCGGCCGGCCTGGAGGTCGCGACCATCCCGGAGGCCGGGCACTTCGTGCACCAGGAGCAGCCTGCGGCAGTCAATGCGCGCCTCCTCGAGTGGTTTCGTCGTCACCCCTGTGCGAATGTGAATGCCTGATCGCCCGGTTCCCGCAGTCCTGACGGGCAGGAGCCACGATGGTCGAGATGCGAGACGCGAAAACGTTCACCGGCCGATGCACCTGTGGCGCAGTACGCTACGAACTCACGAGCCGGCCATTGTTCGTCCACTGCTGTCACTGTCGCTGGTGCCAGCGCGAGACCGGGTCCGCATTCGTGATGAATGCGATGATCGAAGCTGAGCGCGTCCTGCTCCTGCAGGGTGCGCCGCTGGTCGTGCTGACGCCGACGCTGAGCGGCAAGGGCCAGAAGATCGCGCGCTGCCCGGCGTGCCACGTCGCGCTCTGGAGCAACTATGCCGGCGCCGGTGACGCGATCCGATTCGTTCGCGTCGGCACGCTCGACGAGCCGGATCGGTTGCCGCCCGACATCCACATCTTCACGGAGTCGAAGCAGCCGTGGGTCGTGCTGCCAGCGGCGGCTCCAGCGGTTCCTGAGTACTACGATCGCGAGCAGTATTGGCCGAAGGACAGCCTCGAGCGCCGGGCCCGGCTGCTGGCTGCAACAACGCGGGGTGGCACATGACGACCAGGCAAGCGACCGTCCTCACGAGCGGTCTCTACTTCGGCGAGGGCCCGCGGTGGCACCAGGGCCGGCTGTGGTTCAGTGACTTCCACGAACATGCGGTGAAGTCGGTCGATCCCGCCGGACAGATGCGCACTGAGCTCGAACTGGACGGTCCGCCGTCGGGACTGGGCTGGTTGCCGGACGGACGATTGCTGGTGGTCGCCATGCACCGCCGGCATCTGCTGCGACTCGACCCGGACGGACTCAAGCTGCACGCGGACCTGTCCTCGGTCGCGGCCTTTCACACGAACGACATGGTCGTCGACGGGCACGGCCGCGCGTACGTCGGCAATTTCGGCTTCGACCTCGACGCGGCCCTCAAGGCGCGGGGCGCCGATGGCGTGCTGGCGGAGCACCCGACCGCGCGGCTGGCACGGGTCGATCCCGATGGAAAGGTCCACGTCGCCGCCGGCGACCTCCATTTCCCGAATGGCTGTGTCATCACGCCGGACGGCCGGACGCTGATCGTCGCGGAGACCCTGGCATTGCGCCTCACGGCGTTCGACATCGCCCCCGACGGATCACTCTCGAACCGGAGGGTCTGGGCCACGCTCGGCATGCGGGCGCCGGACGGAATCTGCCTCGATGCCAATGGGCATGTCTGGATCGCGAATGCAATCGGGCCGGAGTGCGTGCTCTTCGCGCCAGGTGGCGAGATCGTCGAGACGGTGCAGACGAGCCAGCCGTGTTTCGCCTGCATGCTCGGCGGCCCGGATCGCCGCACTCTCTACATGATGACCGCGCCGTCGTCCGTCGCAGAGGTGGCAGCGCAGGCACGGCACGGCGCGATCGAAACGGCTGCGGTCGCGACGCCCGGGGCGGGCTGGCCCTGAGCGCAGCGCAGCGGACATCGGCGCGGTCGAACTGATAGCCCGCGCGTCAGATCATCGCTTCGATCAGGCGCGGTCCGCGCTGTCTCATCGCGGACGCATACTGGTCGCTGAACTGCTCGGCGGTCTCCGCACGGCTGGCCTCGACGCCGAGGCCCTGCGCGATCTTCGTCCAGTTCATTTCCGGGTTGTGCAGGTCGAGCATCGACAGCGCCTTGGGTCCGATCGCGCTGGCGCCCACGCGCTGCAGCTCGATGTTGAGGATCGCGTAGGAGCGGTTGGCGTAGATGACGACGGTGACGTCCTGCCGCTCGCGCGCCATGCTCCACAGCGCCTGCATCGTGTAGGCCGCACCACCGTCTCCGTGCGGGCAGACGACCTTGCGGTCCGGGCAGGCGAGGGCAGCGCCGAGTGCCAGCGGAAGCCCGAGCCCGATCGAGCCACCGGTGAGCGCAAGGTGATCGTGCGGGCGGGCACGGGCCATCATCATCGCGAGCGGCATGCCTGATGTCGCCGACTCGTCGGCCATGATGACGTGCTCGGGTGTCAGGTGCGCGATCGCCTGTGCGGCCGAAACCGCATTGAGGGCCCCGCGCGGCAGGTCCGGCAGGCCCAGCGGGACGCGCGCAACGCCCGGTGCGGGTCCGCCTAGCGCGGCATCGAGCGCCTCGAGGGCCTGCACGCCGTCCTCGTGCTCCTGCGCGAGCTGCGCGAAGCGGCAGCCGTCCGGCGCGCACCAGCTGCGCTTGCCCGGGTAAGCGAAGAACGAAACCGGCGGCTTCGATCCCACGAGGATCAGCTGCTCGACCTTTGCGAGCGCATCCACGATCTGCTCCGCGAAGTACGGCAGTCGCTCGACCGGGACGCGGCCCGCGCCCAGCTCGCTGTGCGGCGCGAAGGTATCGGACAGCAGCCGCGCGCCGGTCTTCGCGGCGATGCGTCCCGCCGCTTCGAGGCCGGCGCCGCGCAGCGCGCGACCGCGAAGCAGGATGGCCGTGCGCTTGCCGTTCTTCAGCAACTGCGCTGCCTCGTCGACCGCAGCGGACGCGACGGGCTGCGGCGCGATCGGCGGCAGCGGGCCCGCGGCATGGCTCGCTTCGGTCCACGCGGTGTCGGCAGGCAGGATCAGGGTGGCGACGCCCCCAGGCGCCGCACACGCGGCCTGCACGGCGCGGGCCGCGTCGGCGGCGACCGT
>DAOMFD010000077.1:0-2747 GCA_035429605.1 Steroidobacteraceae bacterium
GCCCAGCGCAGGTACATGCGCATGAGCATCTGCGCCCAGTCCTGGGCCTCGGTGCCGCCGGCGCCCGCCTGGATGTCGAGGAAGCAATTGTGCGGGTCCATCTCGCCGGGGAACATGCGCTGGAACTCGAGCTTCGCGATCTCGCCTTCCAGGCGGCCCACGTCCTGCTCGACCGACTTGACGGTGCCCTCGTCGGCCTCGGCCTCTGCCAGCTCGAGCAGTTCCCCGGCTTCCGTGATCCCGCCGCTCAGCCGGTCGAGCGTCCTGACGATCGATTCGAGCTTGGTGCGCTCGCGGCCGAGTTCCTGCGCCCGCTCCGGCTTCTGCCAGACGGCGGGATCCTCGAGTTCCCTCAGGACCTCGGTGAGGCGCTCGCTGCGACCCTCGTAGTCAAAGATACCCCCTGAGCGCGTTGGAGCGCTGCGCGAGATCGTCGAGGGAACGGCGGATCGGGTTGGTTTCCATCAGACGCTGCACGGATGTCGAGTTCAAACGAGAATTCTATCACGGCAGCGTCCGCAGCCATTCGCTGACGAGCTGCATGCGCCGTGCGCCGCCGTACTCGTCGAGCGCCGTGCGGTAGACGATCTCGACGTCCTGCCCGGCACGGACCGGCGCGGCGTCCGCATCGTCGAGGTACCGGAACGCGATCGAGTCGACCGCTTCGCCGGAACCGGCCTTCAGGCGCAGCTTGAGGTGCCGGTCGCCGACGATCCGCGCGGTGACGACCCCGAAGCACCCATCGAACGACGGTTCGGGAAATCCCGATCCCCACGGCCCTGCCTCGCGCAGGGCGATTGCCGTATCGGCATTGAACTCGCCCGGCAACAGCGGCCCGTCGGTGTGCAGGTCGCCCGTGAGGGTGTCCTCGTCGATGCGCCGGGCAATCTCGTCGGCGAACGCCTGCCCGAACTCGGCCAGGCGCGCTGCGCGCAACGTCATGCCCGCCGCCATGGCGTGGCCACCGAACTTCTCGAGCAGGCCGGGATTGCGCGTCGCGACGGCGTCGAGCGCGTCGCGGACATGCACGCCCGGCACCGAACGGGCCGACCCCTTGACCCACCCGGGATCACCGGGTGCAAAGGCGATCACGGGCCGGTGCACCCGCTCCTTGACCCGCGACGCCACGAGACCGATCACGCCCTGGTGCCATCCGGCGTCGTAGAGGCACAGTCCCGCGGGCATCCCGCCCTCGAGCGAGGCCACGAGTTCGTCGACCTTCGCGAGCGCCTCCTGCTGCATGCGGTGCTCGATCTCGCGCCGTTCGCTGTTCAATTGAGCGAGTCGCGATGCCAACTCGCGAGCCTCGGCTGCCTCGGCAGTGAGCAGGCACTCGATGCCGAGCGACATGTCCTCGAGACGACCCGCCGCATTCAGCCGTGGGCCCGCCTGGAACCCGAGGTCCTGCGCAATGACTGTCTCGAGCCGGCGTCCCGCCGATTCGAGGAGCGCACGCAGGCCGGCCGCGCAGCGTCCGGCGCGGATCCGTCGCAGGCCCTGGGCCACCAGGACGCGATTGTTGAGGTCGAGCGGCACGACGTCGGCCACCGTGCCGAGCGCGACCAGGTCGAGCAGATCGGCTGCGTTGACGTCGGCCGCCTTCCCGACGAGCCCCGACTCGCGCATGCGACGCGTCAGCGCAGCCACGACGTAGAACGCGACGCCGACGCCCGCGAGCGCCTTGGAAGCGAAGCGCTCCCCCGGTGCATTCGGGTTCACGATGGCGGCAGCGTCGGGCAAGGCAGCGCCTGGAAGGTGATGATCGGTGACGAGAACCGGGATCCCCTCGCGGCGCGCCTCGGCGACGCCCTCGAGCGACGAAATGCCGTTGTCGACCGTCACGATCAGTGCCGGCCGCATCTGCGCCGCAACCCTGACGATTTCCGGCGTGAGCCCGTATCCGTACTTGAACCGGTCGGGAACGAGGAATCCCGGGTCGACGAAACCCAGTCGCCGGAGTTGTCGGACCACGACCGCGGTGCTGGTCGCACCGTCCGCATCGAAGTCACCGACGACCAGCACCTTGCCGCCGGTGCGATGGCAGGCGAGCAGCAGGTCCACGGCTGCGTCCACGCCGCCCAACGAGCCGACCGGCAGCAGTCGCTCCATGCTGAGGTCGAGGTCCT
This sequence comes from Steroidobacteraceae bacterium, assembly GCA_035429605.1. Lineage (GTDB taxonomy): Bacteria > Pseudomonadota > Gammaproteobacteria > Steroidobacterales > Steroidobacteraceae > RPQJ01. The sequence continues at coordinate 2,127 of DAOMFD010000077.1, forward strand.
CGTCGCAATGGACACCGCGCGCCGCATACACGCGGCGCACGGCCGGATGCAGCGGCGTCGCCGACGCGGGCAGCGCCTGCTCGTCGATCGCGCGGCGCAGGATGCGGCGGCTCATTCGAACACCGACTGCAGCGACCGGCCGCGCCGCCAGAACCGCCAGCGGGCCTTGCGATCCACCACGAACGCGCAGCTGCCGAGCAGCATTTCGATCCGGTTCACCCGGCCTGCGCGCAGGGCCGAAGACAAGGGAACAAAGCACTGCCGTTCCGCCGTCGCCAGCGCTTCCGTCGGGGATCCGGGCGCGCACCGTGACCACGCGACGAGTGCCTGTCCAACGGGCGGCCAGGATTCCGCCGGGAGGTCACTCAGGCCCCGTGCCGAACGCCCGTGCAGTTGCCACAGTCCGGCGAGCCACGCGTCGTCCGTGAACAGCAGCGGGAGATCCAGCTGGATCGGCTCGCCCAGCTCTCCGAAGCCCCACAGCCACAGTGAATTGATGACCGGGAGCCCGCGCGATGCGCGTGCGACGTTGACTGGATGCTCGTGCAGCAGCATCTGGATCTCGTTCGTGAGCGACCGTATGGCCGCCGCATCCCGTCCGGTCGGCATCAGGTCGCGCAG
>DAOMFD010000077.1:2847-6145 GCA_035429605.1 Steroidobacteraceae bacterium
CGCTCGAGCAGTCCTGCGGGGAGTCCCGCCCCGTCGAGGAGCCACTCCCGCCAGCTGCTGACCGGGCCGCCCACGCGGTCGGCGCGTGCAAGCAGCCACTCGCCCGCCGGCGAGCGCGGAAGCCGCGTGTCCTCCGGGTCCCCGGGAAAAAGGCCAGGCAACCACGGAATTGCGAGTCGCAAACGAACCGACCGACTTTCAGCCAAGCCGCCACCTCTCCATGGAATCCTGCGACCGGTGACCCGCGCCGCCCTCGTCCGGTATGTTAACCGCATGAAGATCAGTCTCGACGTGCCAGCGGCGTTCCATGTCGTGCGCGGGTACTCACCCGGCGCGCTACGCATCGGCGAGCGGACGTTCAATCGCAGCCTGATCCTGACGGCGTCCACGATCGTCGAAGGCTGGCGACCGCTTTCCATCGCGGAACTCGCGGCGTCCGACCTGGAACCGCTGCTCGAGCTGCGTCCCGAAGTGCTGCTGATCGGCACCGGACGGCGCCAGCAGTTCCCGGAGCACGGAGTCCTCGCCCGCCTGTACGCGGCACGGCTCGGTTTCGAGGTCATGGACACGGGCGCCGCCTGCCGCACGTACAATCTGCTCGTGGCCGAGGGGCGCAGCGTCGCCGCCGGACTGATCGTCGAGCCGGCGGCGTGACACCCGGCGGACCGGTTGCAGCCATGGCAAGACCGCCCGCCGATGGGTCGGTGCTCACCGCTCTGATCACCCCGCAACCAGGGGAACACGCGCGATGGACCGCTACTGGCTGAAGAACTATCCGGGCCACGTGCCTGCCGAGGTCGACGTCGCGCAGTATGCGTCGGTCACGCAGCTCCTCGAGGCGTCCTTCGCGAAATACCCGCGCCACAAGGCGTTCGCGTACATGGACCGCGACTTCACCTTCGCGGACGTCGATCGGTACTCCGCGGCGCTCGGCGCGTTCCTCCAGGGCCTGGGCCTGGAACGTTCGGCGCGCGTGGCGATCATGATGCCGAACGTCATCCAGTACCCGATCTGCGTCGCCGGGATCCTTCGCGGTGGATACACGGTGGTCAACGTCAACCCCCTCTACACGCCGCGGGAACTGCTGCACCAGCTGACGGACTCGGGGGCGGAGGCCATCATCGTCCTCGACATGTTCTGCGCAACCCTGGAGCAGGTCGTGGCGCAGACCGCCATCCGGCACGTCCTGGTCGCAACGATGGGCGAGATGCTCGGCGTCCCCAAGGGCATCGCCGTCGACTTCGTGGCGCGCCGGGTCAGGAAGCTGGTGCCGCCCTTTTCGCTGCCCGGGCATCACCGGTTCAAGCACGCACTGAAGGGCGGCGCGCGACGCGGGCTGCGGCGCGTCGAGCAGGCGCGCACCGATCTCGCGTTGCTGCAGTACACCGGCGGGACCACCGGCCTGTCGAAGGGCGCGATGATCACGCACGGCAACATGGTTGCCAATCTCGCCCAGGCCAGCGCCTGGGTCGGGGATGCCGCGGGCGTGACCCCTGAGGATCCCGATGCAGATCAGCCGGTCGGCCTCTGCGCGCTGCCGCTCTACCACGCCCTCGCGCTCGTGCTGGTCTGCCTCTTCGGGATGCACACAGGCAGGCTCTCCGTGCTGGTCGCAAATCCGCGCGATCTGCCGGGGCTCATGAGGGTGCTGCGCAAGTACCGCTTCCATGTCGTCAACGGCATCGACACGCTCCTCAACGCCATCGCGGAGCACCCGGATTTCCGCAGCATCGACTTCTCGCGCATGAGAATCGTGGGTACCGGTGGCATGGCCGGCAAGCGGGCGGTCTCGGACAAGTGGCGCACGGTCACGGGACTGGCCGTGAGCCAGGGATACGGCATGACCGAGGTCACGGCTGCCGCGACCATGGACCCGCTGCCGGCCCGCGAATTCACGGACAGCGTCGGGATGCCGATACCCGGCACTGAAATCGCGATCCTGGACGAGTCTGACCGCCCGGTCCCGCCCGGCGAGCCGGGTGAGGTCGCCATCCGCGGTCCGCAGGTGATGGCAGGTTACTGGCGCAGGCCCGAGGAGACCGCGAAGGTCATGACGCCCGACGGATTCCTGAAGTCGGGCGACATCGGGATCATGGACGAACGGGGTTTCCTGCGTATCGTGGACCGCAAGAAGGACATGATCATCGTGTCGGGATTCAACGTGTACCCGACCGAGATCGAGCAGGTCATCGCCACGCACCCGGGCGTGCTCGAGTGCGCGGCCATCGGAGTTCCCGACGATCGATCCGGGGAGGCCGTGAGACTGTTCGTGGTCCGCAAGGATCCGGCGCTTACGGAGCAGGAACTCATCGGCTACTGCCGCGACAATCTGACCGGATACAAGATTCCCCGACAGGTGGCATTCCGGGAGTCCCTGCCGAAGAGCCCGGTCGGCAAGATACTGCGACGCGAGCTGCGCGAGGCAGCGAGCGCGATGCCGCACGCTTAGGCCCAACTGCGGACGCAGCGCGGGCGACGAGCGGACCAGCCACGAAAGTCCATGCCTTCAACGCACCAGGATCGCCCTGAAATCGTTCACGTTCGTGCGCGTCGGGCCCGTCACGACCGAGTCCCCCAGCGCGGCGAAGAACGAGTGCGCGTCGTTGGCGTCGAGATACGCGTGGGCATCGAGGCCGAGGCTCGCCGCGCGCAGCAGCGAGTCCGGGTGCCAGATGGCCCCTGCGACCGGCTCCATTCCGTCCACGCCGTCCGTGTCGCAGGCGAGCGCGTGAATCCGGCTCGCGGGGCCGAGCTCACACCCGAACGACAGCAGGAACTCGACGTTGCGCCCGCCCCGCCCGTTGCCCTGCACGGTGACGGTCGTCTCGCCACCCGACAGCAGCACGCACGGTGGACGCACCGGCCCCTCGCCCCTGGCGGTTGCGGCGGCGAGATTCGCCATGTCGCGGCCGACGTCGCGTGCCTCGCCCTCGATGCGGTCCGACAGGATCAGCGGCGTAACGCCGTGCGCAGTGGCGACCACCGCAGCGGCTACGAGAGCCTGCTGTGGCGCAGCGACGAGCCGGAATGCGGCTTCAGGCATTCGTGGGGAGTCTGGCTTGACCGACTCCCATGCGCCGCGTTCGAGGCCGGCGCGCACGTGTCGCGGGAGGTCGATGCGGTATCGGTCGAGCACGGCGAGCGCGTCGGCACAGGTCGTCGGGTCGGCGACGGTCGGCCCCGATGCGATGTCCACGGGATCGTCGCCCGGCACGTCCGAGATGGCGAGCGTCACGACGTTCGCCGGGTAACAGGCTGCGGCGAGCCGCCCGCCCTTGATGCCCGACAGGTGCCGACG
>DAOMFD010000077.1:6245-7863 GCA_035429605.1 Steroidobacteraceae bacterium
CCGAGTGACTCCCGCTCGAAGTTCTCGCCCCGCCGCGTGATGCGGAGCAGCACCTGCTCGCGGTCCGGCCCGACCGGCATGATGAGCCGCCCGCCGTTGCCGAGCTGGTCGAGCAGCGCCTTCGGGACCGCCATGGCCGCCGCTGCGACGATGATGCCGTCGTACGGCGCGTACGGCGGCCAGCCCTCGAAGCCGTCGCCATGCCGCATGAACACGTTGGTGATCTTGAGGTCGCGGAGGATGCGCCGCGCGCGCTGCTGCAGGGCGGCGATCCGCTCGACGCTGTAGAGCGTCGTCACCAGCGGCGCGAGCACCGCCGTCTGGTAGCCACACCCGGTGCCGACCTCCAGCACCTTGCGCGGCGCCGCGTCCTCGAGCAGTGCCTCGGTCATGCGCGCCACGATGTACGGCTGCGAAATCGTCTGCCCGTGCCCGATCGGCAGTGCGGTGTCCTCGTAGGCGCGGCTGGCGAGGGCCTCGTCCACGAACAAGTGCCGGGGCACGGCGCGAATGCGCTCGAGCACGTGCGGGTTGGCGATGCCCTGCTCGCGCAGGCGCGCAATCAGCCGGTCGCGGGTGCGCGCCGACGTCATGCCGATGCCGGTCATCCCGTGCCTGGTCATCGCCCGCCCCGCGTCACGGCCCCCGCCCCTTGAGCCACTCGTCGACCTCGGCGAGCGCCGTGTGGCGCGTCAGGTCCACTTGAAGTGGAGTTATCGATACGCAGCTGGCCGCAATCGCATGGAAGTCGGTGCCCTCGCCCGCGTCTGCACCTTCGCCGGCCGGGCCGACCCAGTACACGGGGCGGCCGCGTGGATCGGCAGCCCGCACCACCGGCTCGGACTTGTGGCGGTGACCCAGCCGCGTCACCCTCATGCCCTTCAGTTGCTCGTACGGCACGTCGGGCACGTTCACGTTGAGGATCATCGACGCGTCGAGCGGGCTGCGCAGCAGGCGCATCACCAGCTCGGTCGCCACGCGCGCCGCCGTGTCGAAATTCCGGCCGTCACGCGCAACGAGCGACACCGCCATGGTCGGCAACCCCAGGAACCGCCCCTCGATCGCCGCCGCGACCGTGCCGGAGTACAGCACGTCGTCGCCGAGATTGGCGCCGTCGTTGATGCCGGACACGACCATGTCGTGCTCGAAGTCGAAGAGCCCGGAGATCGCGAGGTGCACACAGTCGGTGGGCGTACCGTTCACGTAGTACATGCGCTCGCCGAACTTGAACACGCGCACCGGCACGTCCAGGGTGAGGGAGTTGCTCGCGCCGCTGCGATTGCGGTCGGGCGCCACGACCGTCACTTCCGCGAGCGGCCGCAGCGCCTCGCTCAGCCGGCGCAGGCCCTCGGCCCGATAGCCGTCGTCGTTACTGACCAGGATTCTCAAGCCGGGAGCCCACGCAATGTTCGCGGAACTATACTGGAATCGCCCGGCGACGCACGCCCGAGGCTACTCATCGCCGCCCTCGCTCGAGTCCCACGCGTCCTGCAGGAGCTCGTGCAGCACCGTCGTGGCGAACGTCCCGCGCGGCAGGACGAACGAGACGACCAGCGCATCGTCCGCGCGGGTCCATTCGAGCGAGCGCACCGGCAGCCGCAGGCTGCGCCGCTCGTGC
>DAOMFD010000077.1:7963-9174 GCA_035429605.1 Steroidobacteraceae bacterium
CGCCCGTAGCGCTGCGGTCCGAAGTAATTCGGCACGCCCCGTCGCCCGATCTCGGCGAGGCGCGCTTCGATCACGGCGGTGTCGCCCGCGGCCTCCCGGATCCGGATCACGAAGCGGTTGGACTCGTGCGACCCCGGCCGCAGCTTGCGCCCGTGCCGGGCGACGGCAAGCACTCGAAAGCCTTCCGCGGAGAACGACATGCACGGCTCCACGGGTGCCGCTGCTGGCCACGGCAACGAGAACGCCTGCCGCGTGAGTGCGTGCCGGTCCTTCTGCCCGCTGTAGCCGACCGCGCTGACCGCCACGCCCGCCGCGCGCGCAAGCTCGGCGGCAACCCAACCGGTGTTCGCCCCGCGCTTCTCGACCGTGACGAGGACGTATCCGCCCCGGCCGTCCGGCTCGAAGCCAAGCAGCTCCTCGACGAAGAAATCCTCCGGTTCGACGCGCGTCCTCCCGGCCAGCGGAGGCGGGCCGAGTGCAGTGGGAAACTCCATGAGCTCAGGGATGATGCGGAGCGTCGGCGTGCGCGAGCAGCACGATCGCCTGCGCCGCGAGTCCCTCGCCGCGGCCCAGCGCACCCAGCCCCTCGTGCGTCGTCGCCTTGATGTTGATGCGCGCGGCGTCGCACTCGAGGTCCTCGGCGATCCGGGCCCGCATCTCGGGCCGGTGTGCGCCGAGACGCGGCGCCTCGGCGACGACCGTGATGTCGGCATTCACGAGCCGCCACCGGTGCCTTCCCAGCAGCACCGCGCAATGACGCAGGAAGCGCCGGCTGTCGGCGCCCTTCCAGCGCGGGTCGGTATCCGGGAAGTGCTGCCCGATGTCGCCGAGCCCCATGGCTCCAAGCAACGCGTCGACCAGCGCATGCAGCACCACGTCGCCGTCGGAGTGCGCCTGGACGCCCCGCTCGTGCTCGATGCGCACGCCACCGAGCATCACGTGGTCGCCCGGGCCGTACGCGTGCACGTCGTAGCCGATTCCCACCCTCATCGCCTGTCCCCCATCCGCAGGATCGCCTCGGCCAGCGCACGATCCGCCGGGGCCGTCAGCTTGATGTTGTCCGCGCTGCCGGGCACGAGCCGCGGCTTCAGTCCCAGCGCCTCGATGGCCGAGGCCTCGTCGGTGACGCTGCGCTCGCGCTCCAGGCAGAGCGCCAGCGCACGGCGCAGCAACCCGTAGCGGAACATCTGCGGCGTGAGCGCGCGCCACAG
>DAOMFD010000078.1:0-9022 GCA_035429605.1 Steroidobacteraceae bacterium
GTCGCGTCGTCGCGCGGTTCCGCGGCGCGCGCGACTGGGACAGCGCCGAGTCGGTCCGGCTGATCGAGCAGTCGTTCGCGGCCGGTCACCACCCCGGGTAGGTGACACCATGCAGATGCAGACCCAGTCCCACGACGCACCCGAAGCCGGTGCGACACCGGCTGGATCCAGGCGCCGCCGTCGCCGGCGAGCCATCCTGGTCGGGCTGGTCGTGTGGGCCATCGCCGCATACCTGGTCGCGCCGCGCCTGTGGACCTGGTATCTCGAGCGCACGAAGCCGCTGCCCGACGTCGCGCGCGTGACGCATACGTCCGACGGCCACCCGGGCGACCCGGTCAACATCGCCCTGGAGGGCAGCAAGGAGGAGGTCATCAAGGCGATGACCGCGGCGGGCTGGTACCCCGCAGACCCGGTGACGCTGTCGTCGAGCGTCAGGATCGCCGTCGACACTGCGTTGCGGCGCGCCGACGACATGGCACCCGTGAGTCCGCTGTACCTCTTCGGACGCGTGCAGGACCTGGCATTCGAGCAGCCCGTGCCCGGGGGTCCGCGACACCGTCACCACGTGCGTTACTGGCTTTGGGACCAGCAGCGCGATGGCTCGCCGGTGTGGTTCGGCGCGGTGACGTACGACGAGCGCGCCGGCCTGAGCTACACGACCGGCGAGGTCACGCATCACATCGGCTCGGACGTGGACGCCGAGCGGGACCGGGTCGTTGCCGAATTGACGAACGCCGGCTGGGTCGGCGGTGTCCAGTGGATCGACGACTTCCACCGGCAACTCGAAGGGCGCAATGGCGGCGGGGACCTGTGGCGGACCGATGGCCGACTGGCGGTCGCGCGGCTGGCGGCACGACCCTCCGTCAGGTAGGCACTCGACGACCGCATGCCACCGGGCCGCCCGGTCCCGGGACGACGGTCAGCCGCGGCACGCGACCACGGCCGTCATGATCCCCGTGTGGAAACGGGGTGGCCCTGGTCCATCCAGTCCGTACCGAAGTTGTGCGCGATGTAGAGCGCCTTCACATTGGTGAATCCCAATGCGCGGAGCGCCTCGTACGCGGCGGCGATGTTCGGGCAGTCGCCCCAGGGGCAGCAGCCGCAATAGACCACGATCGGCGTATTCCTTGGCAGCTTGGCAACCCGATCCCGCAGCAACTGGAGCCCGGCCTGCTCGCTGGCCGGGCCCACGTATTCGGATCCTGGAATGCGCGCCTGCTGGTAGAGCACGTGGAAACCGACGTGCAGCAGCAGCGGCTTCGGTGCGGAAGCGTTCCTCAGGGTCGCTGCGAGTTCCGCAGGCTGCACCAGCGCCGCCTTGGGGATCGCCGACGCGCTGGTTGACGCGGCCAGCGCAGGCCCGGCCGGTGACAGCAGGACGAGCGCAAGAGCGATGCAATGGAATGCTTTCATCGAAGTGTGCCTCACGGTGGCCGCCGCATTCGATGCGGCCGGCGTCGGGGTCACCCTACGCCGCGTGAGCGCTGCCGCCGAGCAGCGTCGTGCCGTGCATGACGCGTCGGCACCGAGCGATGTCGTACGGCAGCACCTTGTGCATGGTCCAGCCGTTGTCCCACATCACCAAGTCGTCGCGCTGCCAGTGGTGGCGATAGGTGTAGCGCTCCCGGGTCGCCCAGTCGGTGAGTTCCGCGATCAGCGCGCGACTCGCCGCCGGGCTCCAGCCGACGATCGCCTCCATGTAGGGAGGGCTCAGGAAGAGGGAACATCGACCACTCGCGTGCTCTCGCACCAGCGGGTGCTCCACCGGCGGGATCCTCGCGAGTTCCTCGGCGCCGAGCGCGGGCAGTCCGCGGCTCGTGACGAGGAACTCGAGGCTGTGGCGCGCGTAGAGTCCCGCGATCCGCCGTCGCATCGTCGCGGGCAGCGTCTCGTACGCCGCGGCCATGTCGGCGAACAACGTGTCGCCGCCCGAATCGGGCACGACGACGGCGCGCAGGACCGAGCCTCGCGTCGGAACCTGGCGATACGAGCTGTCCGAGTGCCACAGGCCATTCAGCTCGAGCAGGCGCAGGTGCGCGTCGTCGGCGGGCAGCAGGTTGCCGGCCGCATCCGTGTTCGCGAGGCGAAAGATCTCGCGGACCTTACCGTGCGGATCGGCGAGGTGACGGAACGTGCCCAACGGCCCGAAATGCGCGGCGAACCGGGCATGCGCGCGGTCGTCGATGGCCTGGCCACGGAAGACGAGCACGCCGTGTTCGTCGAATGCGCGTGCGATCTCGCCGACCGTGTCGGCATCGACGGGCTGGGCCAGGTCGACGCCGCGGATCTCGGCGCCGAGGGACGGTCCCAGCCTGCGGATATCCAGCGACATGCCTCGGGTGCTCACGACGTGACCCGTCACCGCAGGCGCGCGAAGCCTGGGTGGCGGAACAGGGAGCCCGGCGGTGCGTACGCCATCTGCTCGATCGGATCGCGACCGCCGTCGTCGCGCCGCAGGCGATCCTCTGCGGAGAGCCCGGACTCGGGTCGGCCGGCGCAGTACGCGTGGTCGCCGAAGAAGCGCAGCGAAATGGTGCGGCGCCGTTCGCCGGCGCGCGTCGGAGCTCCTCCGTGCAGCATGGCCATGTGGAACAGGATCACGTCGCCGGGCTCGACGGCCCAGGCGACGATCGGCCAGGCGGCGCGGTCCGATTCGACATCCGGAAGTGGCGGCCACACGCCGTCCGCGTACATCGCCGCGGCCGGATCGTCCGGGTCGAAGGCCGTTGGATTGAACAGCGGGCCGCGATGCGACGCGCGGACGAACTCGAGCGCGCACTCCCGACGCACCGGGTCGAGCGGGACCCACATCGTCGCGACGTGGTTCCCCTCGAGCGGAATGTACGGCAGGTCCTGGTGCCAGGGCGTGCGCAACGTGTCGCCACCCTGCTTGAGCCAGATCTGCTCGTACAGCAGCCACAGGCTTTCGCTGCCGAGGACGAGTGCGGCCAGCTCCGCGAGGCCGGTGTCCCGCAGCAACGCGAGATGCATGGGCAACGCATCGGGGTTGGCGTGGTCCTGGTAGAAGGCGCCCGGACGGCCGGCGAGCACCTGTCGCGCGGATGGACCGGGATGATCGAGCGACCACTGGAAAGTGCGTTCGGCCAGCTCCAGCGCCGTCGCATCGAGTGCGCCGCGGATGCAGGCGACGCCGTCCCCGGCGAATGCCGTGCGCAGCTCGTCGATGTCCCGGCGCGCGAGATTCACGACGCTCGCGCCGAAACTGCGGCCAGCCACTCGGCGGACAGCAGCGGGGCGTTGCTGCCGATCGCGTGCAGGGCCAGCGCGGTCGCCGGCCCGAGGAAGCCTATCCACAGGTCGGGCGTGACGACGTCCGGATCGTCGGAGATCCACGCGCAGTGACCGTCGCGCTCGTGATGCACGATGCGAAGCGCGCGGGCGACTTTGCCGGCGCGCGCGTCGGCGAGCGCACCGTGACGCGGCACTCCACGCAGCATGCGCCACAATTCGAGTTGTCCGGCGAGCCCGTGGCAGTAGGTCGGCGTGCCGGTCGACGTCGCATCGCGCAGGCTGTCCACCGCCCAGTCGATCTCGGCTCGAAGCGTGTCGTCGTCGCCGAGCCCCTGCAGCACGCACCACAGCCAGCCCGCGACGCCGTGGCACCAGTTGCCGACGGCATGACGACCCGTGCCGTTCGCCCTCATGCGCAGCGCGAGCCCGTCGCTCGTGCGACCCGCGCGTGCGATGCGCCGGAACGCCTCGCGCGCGGTGTCGACGCATTCCTGGTCGCGCCTGCGTCGACCCCAGCAGGCCAGCGCCATCGCGATGCCGGACGAGCCGTGCGCGCAGCCGAGGTACGCGGGATCGGACGCCGGATCCGTCGTCCAGATCGGAATGCCATCGGATTCGAAGGAACGGGCGCGGATGCCGTCGACCGCCCCGCCCGCGACCTCCAGCGGCCAGCGCTCGTCGAGTACGTCGCTCAGCAGGCACGCCGTCCACGCCACGCCCGCGGCACCGGAGAACAGGTCGAGTTCCCGCCGGTCTGCGCAGGCGACGGTGAATCGCTCCCGCGCGGCGGCGAGCAACGACTCGTCGCCGAAACGGCGCCCGGTCACCGCAAGCGCGATTGCGACTCCCGCGTTGCCGGTGAACAGGCCTGCCGCGTTTCCTTCGGCCGGACGCGCGGCCAGCCAGCGCGCACCGCCCATGACGGCGTCGGCGAATCCCGCCCGGTGCGACGCAGTGTCGACGGTGAGCAGGCCGAGCACGATCCCTGCGGCCCCGAGGTTGATCGCCTCGCAATCGAAGGCACGCATGAAATGCGTGTTGCGCCAGTGCGTGCCTTCGCGGGTCGTCGTGGCGTACGTGACCGCGAGGCGCGCCGAGTCGTTGCACGCATGGCGATACCAGCCGCGCTCGGGCTCCGTGCCCGGGTGACCGGTCGATGGGACGAATTCGGCAAGACTGTCCACGCAGGAAGACAACGCGGCCGCGGCGGCCGATGCGGTGGGCCGGATATCCGGATCGCGAGCGGTCAATGTCTCCACCAGTCGCGCCGCACTGTGCGCGCCTTCGTTCCGCAGCAGCGCACCGAGTCCGTGCGACCCGGTGCCGAGCAGCGCCGGCGGGGTGTCGAGCACGGCGTGCGCGACGCAGGCGCCGAGCGCATAGACATCGCGGGCCGGCGTCATCGGGACGCGGTCCACGGTCTCCGGGGCGAGGTGGCCGCGCGTGCCGCCGCTGCGCGCGATCGTCCCCACGGGCTCGGCCAGCTCGAAGTCGATCAGTCCCACGCCGTCGCCGCGGCACACGGCATTCGCGAGCTTGACGTCGCCGTGGACGAATCCCGCCGCGTGCACCCGCGCCACGGCATCCGCCAGTTGCGGGAGGCGCTCGATGCGCTGGCGCCGCGGCAGCTCGGCGAGCGACTCGCCGCGAAAGTCCTCCATCACGAGCAGCGGCCACTCGCCGTCCTGCCACGCCAGGGCGCACGGCGCGACGCCGGCCCGCGCGGCGAGCGCGGTAAGCACGTCGAACTCGCGGGCCAGCCGATCGCGCACGTCGAGTCCCGTCGCGTCGCCGGCAACGCCGGGGCGCGCGGTCTTGAGAACCACGGTCTCGAGGCTGTCGAGATCGGCGCCGAGAAAGGTGCGTGCCCGCGGACTGTCGCTCAACTGCGCGAGCACAGTGATGCGTCGCGTCGCGACCTGCAGCGTGTCGCCGACGGCGATCGGACAGGGGCGGGGAGGACAGCCCGCGATTGGTGGCGGCGGCGCGCCCGGCAGCTGCGCGCCGTCGTCGCGTCGCGTGTCGGCGGTGGTCGAGCCATCCGGCAGGACGATCGCAAAGGCGTGCAGGCCGGCACTGCTCGCGACCGTGCCGCCGCCGCCATATGCGCCGTACCGGAACGACACCGCGGATCCCGGGCGCACGTGCAGGTCGGTCTGCACCTCCGGTCCGTTGCTCGCGGGCCAGGCGGCGTCGAGTCGATCGAGCAGTTCTCGCGCGTGGGCGTCATCGCGCGGATAGACACAGGCGATCTTGCCGAGCTGCTGCACGCCGGCATCCCCGGAATTCAGGAACACGACGTCATCGATGCTGCGCGGGACCTTGAACGCCGCCCTCTGCGCGCGCGCGACGGCGCCCACGACCGGCAGCAGCGACGCGCTCTCGGCGGCGCTGGCCGACACGTGGATCTTCCAGCCCTGCGCCGGCGTCGGCTCCTCGCGTGGCGCGAAGAACCGCCACGACAACGGGCCGTCGGACCAGTCGGTCGCGACCCAGTCGCGCGCGAGGCGCTCGCTCAGCCGTCGGAGCGCGGCGGAGTAGGACTCCGCCGCAGCGAGCGGATCAATGCCGTCCAGCAACCGCGTCAGGGGTGATGCGCGTCGCCTGGCACGTATGCCATGGGCACATGTGCAGCGTGCCGCCATGTCCGTCGGCCTCGGTGACCGGCGGTGCAGCCGCATCCTTCAGCTCGACGATGGCATCCACCGGGCTGACCGCCCCGGCGTGGACCGCGACACGCAGATGATCGACTTTCGCCCGCAGAGCGTCGGCAGAAACATTCATACCTGTTCTCCCCGCTGTTCGATCGTATTGCAGCGCACCAAGTTCTTACGGGTGCGGCCGGACAGCGCACGCGCCTCCAGCCCGGGTACGGATACCACCGCCGCAAATGAAAATCAATCAGATCTGGCGAGCGGAGCCGCCAACCCCCGATGCCGCGTGGTCAGGTGGCTGGCAACGCGTTCGGCGGCGCCTGCAGCACCGCGAAATCCGGGAACCGACGGCACGCCCAGGCCAGGCTCGCGTCGATCGCGTCGCGGTGCTCCTCGGCAGCGGACTTCAATCGGGCCGCACGGTCCGCAGTCGAAAACGCCGCGCGCGGCGCCTTCGAGTGGACGGCCAGCGTTGTGGCGATCGCGGCCTCGACGTCGCGGGACGAGCAGCCGAGTCCCAGAAAGCGTGCCAGGGCCGTCAGCGACTCCTGCGGATCGCGCAGGAATCGGGCGAAGTCGAGCGAGCGGCAGCGACCGCCGTGAGTCGACCCCGCGAATCGAGCGTAGAGCCGCAGGTGCAGCACCCAGAGACAGGCAGCCTGGGATGCGTCGGGCAGCGATTGCCACGCCTCGCGCCGGAACGCGAACTCGTCGGGAAACAGCACGGCGAGGTCGTTGAGTCGCTCGCGCACGAACCCCATGCGCACGCGATCGCCGAGCATCGCGAGCAGGAATTCCTCGACACCGACGTACTGGAACAGCGCCTTCGATCCCGGGTTGAGCGCGAGGACGTCGCCCAGCAGCTGCGTGGACGCATCCGTCGCCTTGACGATGGCCACCTGGTCGCTGCGATACGTGCGGGCCAGCAGCGCATCGAGCAGTCGCAGCGAATCGTGCCAGCCGCCGGGCCCGGCCGGATCGGCAGGTCCGTGCCGGCGACGGTGCGCGAGGTCGTGGACCGCGAACGGCTCCTTGAGCACGAACGCCGTCGCCAGTTGCTCGAGGCATCTCGACACCAGCGTCGAACCGCAGAAGGCGACGTGGAATATCCAGTGCAGCGGTCGCGGCGGAGGATGCAGTTGGTCCAACGCGCGGATCGCCGCGTCGAGCGGGACCTCGCGCGACCCGTCCATGGGAATCTCGCGGTCGTCGAGGAAATTCACCTCGCGATACAGTTGCTCCGACATCGGCACGAGCGTGAGTGCGTTGGCCTCGGGCGCGAGCCGGATCGGGAAGTACTCCGGCGACAGCCAGAGCTGCGGCCCGTCCTTCGGTCGTCCGGCCAGTGGAGGCGGATGAATCATGTGGCGAATCACGCGAGGTGTCGCGGGCAAGTCTAAACCGACTCATCCGCTGCACGAGGGCGCATCGCACGTGGCACTCGATCGAATTGTCCCGCGGCGGTATCGTGGCCGGCCTGTATGCGCGCCACGGGACCCAGCACGACCGGGGACCGGATCGACCTGCCGGTGCTCGACCCGGCGTTCAAGGCCGACCCGCACTCGCGCTATGCGCAGTGGCGGGCCCAGGGCCGGACCATCGTCCCGATCCGGTTGCCGACGGGGCTCGAGGCGTGGCTCGTGATCGGGTACGACGCGGCACGCGAACTGCTGAACGACCCGCGGCTGTCCAAGAGTGACCCGGGAGGCAGCGCGTCCGCCGCTCATCGGCTGTTCCGTCACATGCTGACGCTCGACCCGCCGGAACACACGCGCCTGCGCTCCATCATCGCGCGGGAGTTCACGGTGCGGCGCGTGGCCCTCCTGCGCCCCCGCATCCGCGAGATTGTCGTCCGGTTGATCGACGAGGCGTCCCGGGCCGAGACGGCGGACCTGATGCAGGCGCTGGCATTGCCACTGCCACTGCAGGTGATCTGCGAACTCATCGGCATGCCCGCGGGAGACGATGCGCTCGTGCTGCGCTGGTCACGGCGACTGGCCGCGGCGGACCTCGATGAGCCGGCGGACGTGCCCGGGATCGCCGACGAAATCCACGGGCATCTCGCGCGTCTCGCCGAAGGCAAGCGACGCGCAGCGGACGATTCGCTGCTGAGCGGCCTCGTCGCGGCGCAGGACCGCGGGGAGCTGTCCGGAACCGAACTCACGTCGATGACCTTCCTGCTGCTGTCGGCCGGCCACGAGACGACGGCGAACCTGATCGGGAACGGCGTGCTCGCCCTGCTGCGCAACCCCGCGCAGTGGTCGGCACTTTGCGCCGACGGGGACCACGCGCGCGCCATCGTCGAGGAGGTGCTGCGCTTCGACAGCCCGCTCGAGGTGTCGACGATCCGCCATGCCACGAGCGAGATCGAGCTCGGGGACGTCCGGATCCGGCCCGGCGACACCGTGTTCATCGGGCTGGCCGCCGCCAACCGCGACCCGAGGCGAATCGAGCGTGCCGGGGAATTCGATCCTGGACGGCACCCTGCCGCCGCTCACCTGGCTTTCGGGCACGGCGTGCACTTTTGCGTCGGTGCCACGCTGGCCCGCGCCGAGGGCGAGACCGCGTTCGTGGAGCTGTCGCGCCGATTTCCGCGCCTCGCACTCGACGTGCCACTCGACGCGCTTGAATGGACCCCGGGCCTGATCATGCGCGGACCGCTCCGACTGCCGGTGCGATTCAATTAGCCGCCGCGGACCGACCGTCGAGCAACGAGCGCACGGCTGCGCCGTCGAGTTCCTGCCGCTCGACGAGCCCCTGCACGATGCGGTCGAGCGCCGCGCGCTGGTCGCGCAGCAGGTCGATCGCCGCGCGGTAGCAGACGCGCAGCAGGCCTTCGACCTGCTCGAGCTGCGCGGCGGTCGGCGAGGACGTCCACAGCAGGCTGTGATCGCCACTGAATCCGGACGTGCAGATGACGCGCGTCGCGACACGCGTGGCGACAGCGAGGTCGCTGCCGTCCCCGCCGCCCGCACTCAGGCTGACGTCCTCCTTGCCGAAGATGACCTCCTCGGCGGCCCGTCCGGCGAGGATGGTGCGCAGGCGTTCCTGCACTTCGGTCCGCGTCATGACCGCGCCTTCCGCCGGCGCGGTCGCGGTGAACCCGAGCGAGCCGT
>DAOMFD010000079.1:0-8947 GCA_035429605.1 Steroidobacteraceae bacterium
TCGGCAGAGGAAGGACGGGCCGCCGCCGCCCACGGCGTAGCCTGGGTCGGCACGCCGGAGGCCGACCCGATTTCAGGCTCTGCGGATCGGCCCCATCCGGCCCCAACCGGTGGAAGTCGTCGATCCACTGGACACCGCCGACCCAGCCGGCGTTCGTCAATTCGGCAACGACCCGGTCCCGCTCGGCGTCCACGTCCGAGCCGATGTGATGCGTGACCTCGCCGGTCGTGTAGCTCAGGCCGGCGCGCTCGTCGTACGTCACCGCGCCGAACCACACCGGCGAGCCATCGCGCTCCGGGATCCGAATACGTCGGCCCGGCCAGCGAGCAGGCCGGTCTCCAGTTGCTGGGAGACCGGGTTGCCAAGCTACCAGGGAACACGCCGATCGTGGTCTATTGCGGCTGCTGCCCCTGGAGCGACTGCCCGAACATCGCCGCCGCGTACGAGGCGCTGCGCGCGCTCGGATTCACGAAGATCAAGGCGCCCTGCATCGCGCACAACTTCGGTACGGACTGGACCGACCAGGGCTGCCCCGCCACCCGGTAGCGCACCGGCTCCGGCCCTGCGCCCAGCGGTTGCAGCGGCCGTGCATTAGGCGGAGAGTTAGCGCCCAAAGACAATCAATAACCGACGCGCCGCAGGGGGGACACGATGCGCTTCGTATCTAGAGTGCTGGGTGCTCTGGCCCTGTCCGGCGTGCTGACGACCGCCCACGCACAGCCGCCCGCCGAGCAGTTCACCGACATCCTGTCGTCGCTGATGATGCCCGCCGGTTCGGAGGGATCGTACGACGACTGGTCGAGCCTCGAGGCGGTCAAGCAGGTCCGCTGGCAACCGCTGCCGCCGAACATGCTCGACAACGCCCTGCCTGACGGCTCGTACTTCTCGCGCAAGGGCCTCGCGAACGTGGGCGGCGTGCCCTTCGGTGTCGTGGCCACGGGTGCGCGCACGATGGTCGTCAATGTCTACTTCCGCAACGTGAGCGCGACCCCGATGGGCGCGGACCTCCTGCTCGATACGTTGCGGCGTGGCGGATTCTCGCTCGAGATGGCGCGTTGCCCGGTGAAAGGCACCGTCGGCGCCGGCGATACGTGGTGGCGTCTCGAGGCGCCGGGCAAGCGGCCGGCCTGGCTGAGCGCCCAGACCCTGTGCAATGGCCGCAAGTGCGAGGGATACGCGCTGCTGCTCGGTGACGCGCTGCCGACGCTGCCGCCGCAGCAACGCAACCTGTACACGGACCAGTGCTCGGGCACTGCGGCCGGCGCGCCGATGGCGCCGGTCGCGGCGTGGGACGCGCAACTCGCGGCGCTGTTCGTGCAACTCATGCCGCCGCAGGGAGCCGCATCGGTGCCCTGGACCGCCATCGATGCCGTAAGCGGCTTGACCTGGGCGCCAATGCCGCCCCATGAAGTGCCCAATCCCGTGTGGTCGGACACCGAGAACCACTTCTACCGGGGTGGACAGACGGACCTGGGTGGCCGCGTGATGTACCTCACCGCGACCGGCACGCGCGACAGCGTGCGCACCATCCACCTCGAGGACCAGTCGACACTCGCCAATCGCGGTGATCCGCTGGCCGTGCTGCGGGCGCAGGGCTACAAGGTCGAGCTGTTGCGCTGCGGCAAGGTCTACCTGCTGTCGAGCGGGAAGTGGTATCGCGTGACGGGGCGCGACAAGCACCCGGCGATGCTGAAGCGCGAGGTCCGGTGCGACACCGTGGCGTGTCCCAAGGGCCAGGAGACCTACGCGCTCGCGCTCGACGGCAAGCTGCCGCGCCTGCAGGCCGGCGAGGTCGACGCGGTCGGCGGATCCTGCCCCGGGCGTTAGCACGGCGAGTACGCGCAACCGAGCCATGACCGACGGCAGCTCACACATCACCCGATTGACATCCGGCGCCCTGCGGAAGATTCGTCGCTACGTGCGCGTCTCGCTCACCTTGGCCGACGGCGGCCAGCAGACCGAGCGCATTCGCGCGGTGACCACGGTCGCGTTCGTAGCACTGCTGTTCGCAGGATTCGGCACCGTGCGGTTCGCCATGGGCATCGCCGGTCACTTCGGCGACGTGCCCTTCGAATTCGATCGCGCGCTGCGCACGCTGTCGGTCGGCTGGTTCCAGTCGGAGCGCACCATCCCCGTCACCCTCGTCGACATCGACGAGGCGACCAACCGCGCATGGGGATCCCCGGCGATCACGCCGCGCGGCGACCTCGCGCGACTGCTCGAAGTCGTGAGCGCCGCGGGGCCCGCGGCGATCGTGGTCGACATCGACCTGTCGTGGGGTGACCGCCGCACGCGCGATGCGGGCGGAGCCGAAGACGCAGGGCAGCGCACGCTGCAGGATTTCCTCGATCAGTACGCGGGTCGCGCACCGATCGTGTTCCCGAAGCGCATCGAACCGGCGGCGGATGGCTTGCCACACGCGGCCGCGAGCCCGTTCGACGACACGTTCCAGCGCAACTCGCGGCTGGCCTGGGCCCACGCAAGCTTCGAGACCGATGCGAACGGCAAGGTGCGCGAGTGGCGCGAGTGGCTGCCGTACTGCACCGGCTCCGGCACGAAGTGGCTGCCGGCGGTGCCCGTGAGCCTGGCGGCGAATCTCGATCCGTTGCCCGACGGGCTGCAGCGACCGACACCGCCGACGGCGGCCGGCGGGGCGTGCGGATCGGCCGACGCGCGGGACGGCGTGCAGCAGCGGCGGCTCCTGGTCGGACCGCGCCTGTCCGGCGAAGGGCGGCGCCGCAGCGCCCGCGCCGAGGTCGTCTCCGCGACGGTGCTGCTCGATCGCGACGTGGCGCGCGACGATCGGCGGCTGTTCGCGGACCGCGTGGTGCTGATCGGCGCGACGCACGCGAGCGCGGGAGATCTCTGGTTGACGCACGCGGGCGTGATTCCCGGCGTCGAGCTGCTGGCGAATTTGGTGCGCTTCGCACCACAGGTGTTCCAGGTGCCGGGTGCGATGGCCCGCGCCGTGCACCGCGTGGCGGCGATCGCGCTGTTCCTGGCGTTCGCCGCGATCCAGTGGCGATATCGGGCGCTCGTTGCGCTCGGCGTGTCCACGATCCTCGTGCTGGCGGTGCTCGCCGTGTCCATCGACGTGTTCGACGACTTCGGGATCTTCGACGTAATCCAGGCGTCGATCCTGATGTTCGTCGTGTACAAGGCCCTGGAGCTCGTGCTGAAGCTGGTCGCGGACGTGAAGGAGCGCGGGGCGGTACACCCGCCCGGGCGCCGACGACGGACTGAGATGCTGCGCGCGCTGTACAGGCGCAAGCGCCCACTCCCACCGGGAGAACACGATGAGTACGTGCACTGACTGGGGCCGGATCCTGGCCGCGGTCGTGGCCTGCTGCGCTTGCATCGCGCCGCCGGCCCGCGCGGCGAGCGACGACGGCGTCGGTGTCGGTGTCGTCGCCGAATATCGCCCGGCGGCGAGCCGGTTCAAGTTCGCACGCCCACCGCGCGGCGAAGCGGTTCTTGTGCAGATCGGCACCGTGGTGGTCGCAGGCGACCGGGTCACGCTGCCCGCGAATGGCGAGGTGACTGTGCAACTCGCGAGCGGCGAGACGGCGAAGTTCCAGGGACCGGGCACGTTCTCGGTGCCGGCGTCGCGTCCACTCGGCGCATTGGCGACGGTGTTCCAGTCCCTCGGCGCCCTGTTCGACGACGAGTACCGGCTGTCGGGCACCGCGGCGGCTCGCGGCGGGGAGTCCTGCGGACAGGACGGGAAGGTGGATCCGATCGCGGTGCCGATCCTGGTGCCGGGCGCCCGGATCAAGGCAGGCACGCGCGACCTGCCGATGGGCTGGCGCGGCGGCTGTCCACCGTTCGTGGTCACGGTGCTGTCCGGTCAAGACAAGCCGGTGCATCGCGAATCGATCGAAGGCTGGCAGGTGCGGCTCGACCAGGTGCCGCTGCCGGTCGGCCGTTACTCGGTCGTGATCACGGACTCCACGGGTAAGCGCTTCGACACCGGTCTCGAGGCTGCGGACGATGCGCCGGCGATGCCGGCCAATCTTGCGGGCGACACGAGCCGGCTCGGAGTCACGGCACAGGCGATCTGGCTCGCCGACCAGGACGGCGGCCGCTGGCGCCTCGATGCCTTCGATCGGCTGCGACCGCTGATCCGCGCCGGCGATCCGCTCGCAAGCAGCATCGGCGACGTCCTGCTCTGGGGCCACTGATCCGGGGACATGGAAATTGGGAAATTGGGGACATTCTCCTATTTCGCCTCGAAATAGGAGAATGTCCCCAATTTCCATGTCCCTCTAGCGGCCGTCGCCGACGATCACGAACGCCCCCCAGTAGGAAGGGTGCGCCTCGATCGCGCTCGAGGCGCCGGCCTTGCGCACCTCCTCGATCGCCTGCTGCAGGCTCCGCGACAGCGTGAGGTCCTGCTTCTCCGCGCGCTCGAGCGTACTCACCGAGAGCTGCACGGCGGCGCCGGACATCACCGGCCAGTGACTCACCATGAGCGAACGGGCGCCCGCCGTGAAGAACGCCTGGCTCAAGCCGGTGAACGCCTCGCCTCGCGGTCGTCCGTCCGCGCTCGCGGTGTTGCACGCGGACAAGATCACCAAGTCCGCGTCGAGCTGCAGCGCGGCGATCTCCTGACTGGTCAGGATTCCGTCGTAGCGATCCTTGCTCTGCGGATTGAGCGCCAGCATCAGCGCCGGTTCCGGCACGCCGCGCACCTCGCCGGGCAGGAACCCGTGCGTCGCAAGCGCGATCGTCCGGTAGCCGCGCAGTGAATCACCGGTGAACTGCTTTTCGCTCGCCTCGGGACCGAGCCAGAGCGTCGAGTTGGACTCGCCCGCAGCGGAGGCCAGGCCCTTCAACTCGTCCACCGATTCCGGGAGCTTCGGCAGTTGCGCGAGCTCGCGGCCATCCAGGCCGCCGGCTAATTCATACGAGCGCGAGCGGGGTCCGCCCGCAATTTCGCCAGCCGTGAGCAGCGGTGCGCCCACGCCCAGGAATCGAGCGTCCTGCGTCCGCGCGACGCTGCGATCGCGATGCCACGGGAACAGCGACAGGTCTGCGAGCACGGCGACTGCGTAGCGGTCGACGAGGAACGGTGTCTTCGCGAGCTCGGTCGCGCTCGACAGCTGCGACTTCGCCGGGGGTGAAGTCACCAGCACGGTCGGTGGTAGCGCGCCAAGCGGCCCGTGACCATACCAGACGATGTCCGTGATGCCCTTGAGCGCCGGGGCGATCGGCACGAACACGAGCTTGTACAGTTCGTACGCGTCGGCGGCGTCGAAGGGCGGCAGCGTGCCGTCGCCGCCCGGCTTCAGGCTCGCGCGCAGGCGCTGGACCCTGGCCTCGATGTCGCGTGCGGTCACGGACTGGCGCACGAACGTGACGCCGCTCGTCGTCACGGCCCAGACGTACAGGTCGCGCGGGGTCACGAGCGTGGCGACGAGGGCCTCGCCGGTCCTGAGCCGTCGCATGAATTCGGTCGCCGGCAATGGTCGTGGCGTGGCGAGTTCCGCCACCGCCGGCGCCTTCTGCCGCACGAATGCGACGTAGCGGTCGTACTGCTTCGCGGTCTCCTCGTAGAAGATGTCGAGCGTGGCGAACACCTTCCACAGCGCCTCCCCGTTCGGCAGCGGCATCCCCGGCGCGATGCGCACCGACTCGAGCAGCGCCCGCAACCACACCGCCGTCTGCGTGGACAGCGAGAAGAATCGCTCGACGCTGAACCGAGACTCTGGATCAATCCTGCTTCGTGCCAGCTCTCCCTCGAGCGTCGCGAGCGTGAGCCGGCCGTAGGACCGCAGCTGCGCGAGGCGGAATGTCGTGTCGTCGATGTCCGCCTTCGAACGCGGCAGTGCCGGGGACAGCTGCGCGAGTGCGTCGAGGACGTTGTCGACCTTGTACTGGAAGAACAGCTGCTCCTGCGCGTCACCGATGAACTGCGACTGCGCCTGGCGGACCAGCGTGTCGTAGAGACCCAGGTAGGTCGCGAGCGTCCTGCCCGCGAACGCCGGGTCACGGCGTGCAACGGCGCCGAGCGTCTCGTCGCGCGTGGCCGCGAGCTCGTCGAGTGCGTGGCGCTGGAACGGCATCGTGTAGGTCTGCAGCCCGCGCCGGTTCGTCAGGCGCTGAACCGCGGCCTGCTGCAATCGGCTCATGTCGTCGTACCGCTCCTGCGTGTCCGCCGCCAGCGAAAGGCGCAACAACGACTCGAACGCCGCCTCGTTGTCGTTCAGCGACGGTGGTGGTGCATCTGGCCGCAGCATGACCTGCACGTTGGCGGCATCCTTCGCACCACTCAGCGTCACCGAAGAGTCGTAGATCACCGGCATCGCGCGCCATGCGGCCGTGACCTCGGGCGGCTTGCCCGTGACGACCAGCGAATCGAGCGCGACCTGGCGCGCCTTGCCCGCGTCGCCCAGCGCCAGCAATGCCTGGCTCGTCGCCGCGAGCAGTCGGCTCGTGCGCTCCGGCGAGGTCGTGACGACCCCGTTGGCCGCGTACCTTGCCGAGCGGGTCGCGAGCTGCGCGATCCCGCTCGAGGCGCGCGGCTCGAGGCGGATCGCCCGCAAGCCCAGCAGCAACGGCCAATCCTCCGCCGACTGCGCCGACGGCGTGTCCGGATAGAGGCGTGCAAGGCTCGCGGCGACCTGGTCGGCCAGCGCGGGCTCGCCGAGCTCGACCTGCGAGACGATGATCTGCGTTCGTGCGCAACGAGCCACCTGGCGGAACAGCGCGTCGCCACCCGCGGCGTAGCGATCGGCGAGTACGCCGATGTCGACGTACACGTCGCTGCGCAACGCCTGGTCGTTGACCATGGCCGCCCACCAGCCGATGGCGGCCAGCACCGTCAGGTAGCGGAACTGAGCCTGGCGCGAGTCCTGCGGCGGTCCACGGAAATAGCGGGTGACGGATTGCGCCGTGACCGGCGCCGCGAGCCACGGCGCAGCGAGCGTCGCGCGCTCGGCAGCATCGGCAAGCCCGGTGCACGTCAGGTCGGCCTGGGCCTGCTCGATCCATGTCGTCGCCCGGGCTGGACTCGGCCATGCGACGAGCACAATGACGAGCACTGCGACGAGCACGACGGCAAGCGCGGCAATCCGGTCCGCAGTCCGGGACTGACTTCGACGGTGACGGGTCATCTCCCCCTCCCCCACCGCTCTCGTTGCGCGCAGCATCGCAGACTCCGTCGCACAAAGCGACAGGCTCCGGTACATACTGGTCCACGTTGGCCAGGCCGTCAGCTCCGACTGCCACCTGCCGCAAGCGAGCCGCGCCATGACGACATCCGTTGATGGACATCACAGGGAACTGCGACGGATCGAGGCCTTCAGCGACGGGGTGTTCGCGATCGCCTGCACGCTGCTGGTACTGGAGATCACCGTGCCGTACGTGGACGAGGCGACGCGTCCCGGCGGGCTCTGGCCGGCACTGCAGAAACTGTGGCCTTCGTTCCTGGCGTACCTGATCAGCTTCGAGTCGATCTTCGTCGCCTGGGCGGCACACCACCGATTCCTGGCCGTGCTCGAACGATCGTCGAAGCCGTTCCTCTACGCCAACGGGCTCCTGCTGGTGACCATCACGTTCGTCCCGTTCCCGACGGCCGTCCTGGCCGAGTACATCGCCACGCCGCAGGCCAACGTGGCAGTGATGCTCTACAGCGCGACACAGCTGGCCCTGAATCTCGGCTTCGTCGTGTGGATGGCCACCATGCTCCGGCCGGTGCGCCTGCTGCCGGCGGCCTGGGGTCCCGCCGCCGTGATGAAGATCGTGAGCCAGACACTCAGCGGCACGGCGGTCTACGTGGCTACGACGATCATTGCGTACTGGTTTCCCGTCACCGGGCTCGCCGTCATCGTCGGGGTCCAGGTTCTATGGATCGTCATGTCGGTCGCCGAGTCCGAGGACTGATGCTGCGGTCGCAGTCGGCAAGACGGCCATGGACGTTGTAGAGTCGCAGTCGTTCATTGCGCGTTGGGTGCCCGGGGGGAGTACACGACATGGAACGAACACTCGGGCCGGACAGCGCGTGGCACGTGTGCGACGACGGCGCGGTCGCGGAGTTGCACGACGCGTTGTGCGCCTTTGCGCCAGTCGGGTTCGCGCACGCGCGCATCGTGAGTGCCAGGTGTCGCGACCTGTCCTTCTACCATGATCACCGCCTGGTCGACGCGTCGCTCGAGGGCGTCCCGGGGATCGAGCGCGCCCTGTTGCTGCAGGGCCGGAACGACACAGCGTGGCTCGACGGCCGCTCGCTGCCGATCCACGGCGTCAACTCCCTCGAATCGCTCGAACTCGACGAGTCCACGGTGCTCGACTACGTGCGGTTCTTCGTCTTCACCATCCGGGGCGAGCACGGGGCCTTCACGCTGATCGAAGCCGCGGACGAGATCACGCTGGCCGAGGTCGAGCCCGCCGCCGGCGGCGGCTCCGCCAAGACGCCACCGGGCGAGGAACAGCTCGCGTCCGTGCGCGCCGAATGGTTCCCGTTGCGGATGCTCGAAGGGTCCGGGGACGGCAAGTTCCGCGTGCAGGGTACCGTCGCGTACCTGAGCGGTTTGTTCGCGGCGACGTTCATGGTCGAGCCCGACGGCACGATCGAGATGGTGGAGGACAGGCCACTCACCAGCCTCGAGGGATTCGCCGTTCCCGCGGCCATCCCCCTCAAGCCGCATCCCACCGACCTGGTGCCGTCGACGACCAAGTCGGCCCTGCTCGAGGCGTTGCGGGCCCATGCTCAGGCCGCCGCGGCCCCGCCCGCGACGGAAGCCGAGCGCGTCGACGACCGGGGCGCGACCGAGACGGCGGTCTCCGTCCTGCTGTCGGAGGCGGTGCGCGCGAGCCTCGGCCATCGCCTGCTGCAGCGCTTCAACAGCCACTCGCAGTCGACCGGGCCGATCGGGCAGCTGGGCCGGTTCCTGCGCGAGTTCGCGCCGATCATCATCATCGAGTCGGAGATCCCCTTCGTCGAGGA
>DAOMFD010000080.1:0-8886 GCA_035429605.1 Steroidobacteraceae bacterium
ACGGCAAGGTCCCGAAGGATCGCGACCCGAAGTCGCTCACACTCGAGGAGTGCACTGCGATTCTCGCCGCCGCGCCGGAGCGCAAGGGTCGCTGGGGGAAGAAGACCGTGGCCAAGGCGCCCAGCGCGGATGCCGCTCAGGGAGCAGCGACGGACGTCGCAGCCAGGCCCGCACGGAAAACCGCGGCCAGGAAGAGGGCAAGCAAGAGCAAGGCAACTGCTGCGAAGACTCCGAAAAGGAAGTCGTGACGTTTTCCTTTCGCGTTCCCGTTGACCGGGCCGCTCCGCACCTCGTGAGCCCATGACAGCCGCCACGCAATCGACCGCCACTGTCATCGCCTACCTGCGCTCGCTGCACGATCGCGTCACCGCCGTGCTGGAAGCGGCGGACGGCGACGCGACATTCCGCCGCGATTCGTGGCAACGCCCCGAGGGCGGCGGCGGCGAGAGCCGCGTGCTGCGCGACGGCGCCGTGTTCGAGCAGGCTGGCATCAATTTCTCGCACGTCATGGGCGCGACGCTGCCTGCGTCCGCCACCGCAGCGCGACCCGAACTCGCGGGTGCGAGCTTCGAGGCCACTGGCGTGTCGCTCGTGATCCACCCGCGCAATCCCTACGTGCCGACGTCGCATGCCAACGTGCGCCATTTCGTCGCCATGCGCGACGGAGAACCCGCCGCGTGGTGGTTCGGCGGGGGATTCGACCTGACGCCCTACTACCCGTTCGAGGACGACGTGCTCGCGTGGCACCGCGCGGCGAAGGCGGCGTGCGACCCCTTCGGGCCCGACGTGTACGCGAAGTACAAGGACTGGTGCGATCGCTACTTCTACCTGAAGCACCGCGGCGAGACTCGCGGGGTCGGCGGGCTTTTCTTCGACGACCTGAACGAGTGGGGCTTCGAGAAGTCGTTCGCCTTCATTCGCAGCGTCGGTGACGCGTATGCGGCTGCATACCTGCCGATCGTCGACAAGCGGAAGGACACCCCGTACACCGAGCGAGAGCGTAATTTCCAGCTTTACCGGCGCGGACGTTATGTTGAATTCAACCTGCTGTACGACCGTGGCACGGTCTTCGGACTGCAGACCGGAGGGCGGACCGAGTCGATCCTCATGTCGCTCCCGCCGCTGGTCCGCTGGGAATACGACTACCGGCCCGAACCAGGCACGCCGGAGGCGCGGCTCGGCAGGGATTTCCTGCGACCGCGGGACTGGCTGCAGGATCTCGGTGCCTGACGGCGGACCGCGCCCGCGGTGACATGGACCGGCCCGGTTGCGACTGGCGCCGCCGGCCCACGTTCCAGGGCGCCTGTCCATCACGACGACGAGGGGGAGACGACCCCACTCTTTTTATGTCGCGCCGCAGCGCAACAAGGCCCGGGGACGGCTTGTTTTCCCCAATGGACCTGCGTACTTTCCGCTCCACGGCAAGCGTCGAAGGGCACACCCGCTGCGAAGCGGGGTCGCAAAGCCACAGCTCTTGATCAAGAAAGAACAAGAGGGCTGGGCCGCCTGAGGGAGGGACTGCCTGGCACCGCATCGCGGGCCTGGCAGCCATCGGTACTTCAGCACGACGGTGGTTCGCTGTGCGGCGCACGCGTGCGCGCGCATTGGCATTCACCGCGCGATTGCCAAGGGGTCCAATCGTTGAAGTGCACTGCCGGAGGGCTCACATGCACAAGAAGCAACTGCTGACGATGCTGGCGACGACCGCGTTCGCGGTCACCGCCGCATTGTCCGTTCCCACGTCCCAGCTGAGCGCCGCGACCAGCGGCAAGGCGAGGCCGGCGAGCGCCAGCAACAAGGCGTACGCGTCGCAGGGCCGGGAGGCCTGGACGCCGAAAGCCAACGGCGTGTTCATCGTCAGGATGGCCGATGCCCCAGTGGCCGGTTACGACGGCCGCATCAAGGGGTACGCGGCGACGCGTCCGGCGGCCGGCAGCAAGATCGACCTTGCGCGTCCGGAGACCCAGAACTACCGCGCGCTCCTCCGGCAGAAGCAGGACGCGGTGCTCGCGAAAGTCGGTGGCCAGAAAATCTACAGCTACGACCTCGTGTTCAACGGATTCGCGGCCAAGCTGACCGATGCGCAGGCGGAGAAGCTCGCGACGATGCCGGGCGTGCTCGCGGTCACCAGGGACGAGGTGCGCAGCGCCGACACGTCCTCGACTCCGGCGTTCCTGGGCCTCACGCAGCCCGGCAGCCTGTGGTGGTGGGCCGGCGGCCCCCGCAACGCGGGCGACGGGGTCGTGGTCGGCATCATCGATTCCGGCATCACGCCCGAGAACCCGAGCTTCGCGAACGTGGATCGCCACTCGCGTGGACACGGTGGGCGCCACCAGCACCATCGCGGCGACGATGACGGGCACGGCTACGGCCACAGCGACCCGGGCGTCCACGGATGGACCGGTTACTGCGAGGACGGCGAGGACTTCGTCGGTGAAGACGCCTGCAATGGCAAGATCATCGGCGCGCGCTACTTCAACGAAGCGTGGGGCGGTGACGCCGCGATCGAGGCGGACCTCCCCTGGGAGTTCACGTCCCCGCGCGACTACGACGGCCATGGCACCCACACGTCCGGCACCGCGGCCGGCAATTACAAGACCCCGGTGACCGGCCCGGCGGCGGTTTACGGCCCGGTGAGCGGCATGGCGCCGGGCGCCCGCATTGCCATGTACAAGGCGCTGTGGTCGGTCGAGGATGCCTCGACGGCCAACGGCTACACGTCGGACCTCGTAGCCGCCATCGACCAGGCGGTTGCCGACGGCGTGGACGTCATCAATTACTCCGTGAGCGGCACGACCACCAATTTCCGCGACCCGGTCGAGATTTCGTTCCTGTTCGCGGCCGACGCGGGCGTGTTCGTCGCAGCCTCGGCCGGCAACAGCGGCCCGACGACCGGCACGGTCGCGCACCCGAGCCCGTGGATCACGACCGTCGCGGCCGGCACGCACAATCGCAGCGCCGTCGACACGGTCACCCTGGGCAACGGCGTGACCTACACGGGCGTGGGCCTCGCTTCCTCGCCGGTGACTGCCCCGCTGATCTACTCGAGCGCTGCAGCGGCTGCCGGTGCGGATCCGACCGCGGCGAGGCTCTGCTTCTCGACGGGTACGGCTGGCGGCACTGCGCAACTCGACCCGGCGCTCGTGGCCGGCAAGATCGTGGTCTGTGACCGCGGCACGAATGCGCGAGTCGACAAGAGCCTCGCGGTGCAGGAGGCCGGCGGCGTCGGCATGATCCTGGTGAACACGTCGCCGAATTCGCTGAATGCGGACTTCCATTCGGTGCCGACGGTGCACCTGCAGAACACCGACCGCGCAGCGGTGCTCGCCTACGCGGCAACGTCGGGTGCCACGGCAACTATCAACACCGTGGTGTTCGACTACTCGACACCGGCGCCGTACACGGCATCGTTCTCGTCGCGTGGCCCGCTCACGGCGGGCGCCGGCGACCTGCTCAAGCCCGACATCATCGCGCCGGGGCAGGACATCCTCGCGGCCTTTTCGCCGAGCGTCGGCGGCCTCGACTTCAACCTGCTGAGCGGCACCTCGATGTCGTCGCCGCACATCGCCGGACTCGCGGCCGTGATGAAGGACGTGCATCCGCGCTGGTCGCCGATGATGATCAAGTCGGCCCTCATGACGACGGCCACCGATGTGCTCGACGGCCCGCCGACCGACCCGACCGTGATCTTCCGGCAGGGCGCCGGTCACGTCGCGCCGAACAAGGCGATCGACCCGGGCCTCGTGTTCGACTCCGGCTGGAACGACTGGCTCGGCTTCCTGTGCGGCACGCAGCTGCCGGCGGTGAACTGCACCAGCTCCGGCATCCCGGTGCTCGACCCGAGCGACTTCAACAGCCCGTCCATCGCGATCGGCGACCTCGCCGGCTCGCAGACCGTGACGCGTACGCTGAAGAACGTCAGCTGGAGGAGCACCTACAAGGTGTCGGTGACGGGCCTCGAGGGCACGACGGTCACGGTCTCGCCGTCGACCTTCACGATCAACCCCAACAAGACGCAGAAGGTGTCGATTACCGTCACGCGGACGACGGCGGCGCTGAACGCGTACGTGGGCGGCTACATCACCTGGAGCGATGGCTGGCACAAGGTCCGCATCCCGGTGGTCGTCAAGCCGGTCGCGCTCGGCGCCCCGGCGCAGGTGAGCGGCTCGTACACGGTGAAGTTCGGCTACGACGGTCCGTTCTCGGCCACGGCCCGCGGGCTGGTGCCGGCAATGACCTTCCCGGGCACCGTGAGCAACGGCGCGTATGCGGGGTTCGTGGTGCCGGTCCCGGCCGGGACGACGTATGCCCGCTTCTCGCTGTTCGACACCGACGTCAGCCCGGCGAGCGACCTCGACCTGCGCGTGTTCCGGATCAACCCGGACAACACGCTCACGCAGGTTGGTGGGAGCGGTGGTGGCACGTCGGCTGAGGAGGTCAACCTCCTCAACCCGACCGCGGCCAATTACTACATGGTGGTCGACGGCTATGCGACGGCGAACCCGTCGAGCTTCACGGCCTACGCATGGGCACTGGGCGGTGCCGACGCCGGCAACATGACGGTGACGGCGCCGGCCGCCGCGGCTCTGGGCGCGACCGGCAACATCGGCCTGTCGTTCACGGGCCTGACGCCGGGCGTCAAGTACCTCGGTTCAGTCGCCTACGGCGGCGCTGCGAGCCTGCCGAACCCGACGATCGTGCGCGTCGACCCGTAACGGGCCGGCCACACGAGTCGTGACGACTCGCGCCCCGGGGAGAAATCCCCGGGGCGCTTTTCTTTGGGCGAGCGCTGTTCAGCGCGTGGGATCGCCGTCGGGCAATGGATCGCGGGCGAGTTCGGCCGGGCATAGCGCGGGCGTTCCGCCACGGCCTGCGTGGTAGTCGAGCAACTCCCCTGCGGCGCGAATCCTGACCCGATAGCCGGGAACCAGTGCCTGTGTGTAGGCCATGCCGGGTTTCGGGCACCCGAGCGATCCGTCGGGCCAGGTAACCGATTCCGCCGATTCGACCTTGAGCTGGTTGCGCGGCAAGCCGGTGCGCTGCTCGGCATCGGCCAGCGCCTTTTCGATCACCGCAGCGACCCCGACGGCGACCGGCTGCGGCGCGCCTCCCGGCGGCGCCGAGGAATCAGCGGCGCACGCCGCGAGCGCGGCCAGGCCGATGGTGCATGCGCATCCGGCAGCCCAGCCGAGGCTAAGATGACCGGGTCCGACTCGTTTCCTGCGCATCGTACTTCCCTCCGTACCCCGATGAACTACCGCCACGCCTTCCACGCCGGCAACTTTGCAGACGTCCTGAAGCACGTAGTGCTCATGATGCTCGTCGAGCACCTGAAGAAGAAGCCCGCGCCGTTCTTCTTCCTCGACACCCACGCCGGCCGCGGCCAGTACGACCTGAGCGAGGCGCAGCCGCAGCGCAGCGGCGAGTACCAGCAGGGAATCGGCCGCCTGCTCGGGATCCGCGAGGCTACGCTGCCCGCCGAGGTCGCCGACTACGTCGCGCTGGTCCGCGCTCGCGCGGGCCCGGCGCGCAGTCCGATCACGGCCTACCCGGGGTCGCCGACGATCGTGGCGATGCTGCGCCGGCCGACCGACCGGCTCGTGCTCGTCGAGAAGGAACCGCGGGAGGCGGACGCCCTGCGCACGGCGCTCGGCCGGCAGCGGAGGGTGTCCGTCGTCGAGGGAGACGGTTACGGGGCGCTGAAAGCCCATCTGCCGCCACGCGAGAACCGGGGCCTGGTGCTGATCGACCCGCCCTACGAGTCCGACGCCGAGTTCGACCACGTGCTCGCGGGACTGGAACTCGCGCACGAACGCTGGCCCACGGGCACATGTTGCGTCTGGTACCCGCACACGGATCGCGCCGGGCCCGCGCGCTTTCACCGCGAACTCGAGCGATCCGGCCTCCGCAAGGTCCTCGACGTGTGGCTGGGCATCCTCCCCCCGGACGCGACCGTCGGCATGGGCGCCGCGGGCCTCGTGATCGTCAATCCGCCGTGGCAACTCGATGAACGGCTGAAGCTGCTGCTGCCCCGGCTGCACGCGCTGTTGTCGCCGGACGGGTCGGGCGATTGCGGCGTGGAGTGGATCGTTCCCGAATGACGCGGGACGCCTGACCTCGGGCCGGACGTGCCGAGATGCGGCTCGGCGCCGCCCTCACTTCATCCTGGCGCACACGGCGTGGCGATAGCAGTCCACCGTGTGGTCGTTGACCATGCCGGTCGCCTGCATGTGTGCGTAAAGAATCGTCGAACCGACGAAGCGGAAGCCTCGCTGCTTCAGGTCCTTGCTCAGCGCATCCGACTCCCGGCTCGTGGCAGGCACCTGCTGCATCGAAGCCCAGCGATTCACGATCGGCCGGCCGCCGACGAACGCCCACAGGTGTTTCGCCAGCGACCCGACCTCGTCCTGCAGCTTCAGCACGGCTTTCGCGTTGGAGACGGCGGATTCGATCTTCAGGCGATTGCGCACGATGCCCGGGAAATTCATGAGGCGCTCGACTTTCCGCTTGTCGTAGCGCGCGACCTTCTCGACGTCGAAGTCCGCGAACGCCTCGCGATATCCCGCGCGCTTGCGCAGGATCGTGGACCAGCTCAACCCTGCCTGCGCGCCTTCCAGCACCAGGAACTCGAACTGGGCGCGATCGTCGTGGGCCGGGACGCCCCATTCCTCGTCGTGGTACCGGACGTACTCCGCGCTCATGCCGCCGTAGGTCCACTGGCAGCGCGGGCGGGCGTCGGGGGCGTATGGGTGCTTCTCGGCCAAGGTCCTGTCTCCCGTGTCAGCCGCCGGGGATCCACTCCACGGCACCACTCAACTGCCGCGCGATCGCGTCGAGGTCCGCGGCCGGCTGGTGACCGATCACCGCGATGCTGCCCGGACCCACCGGGACGATCGTTCCCGCATAGCCGCCTTCGTCGAACTGCACCGGATGGGCGACCCGCTCGTGCCGCAGCACCATGACCGTGACGGGGCCCGTCGCCGTCTGCACGACGAGGTGCGGAACCTTGTCGCCGCGGAATGGGCAGGTGTTCGCATAGCTGACGACGCCGACCCCGGGGCGCAGCCGGACACCCGCGCGGTCCAGGACTTCGGCGACGGTGGTCGGGCTCGCGGCGACCTCAGTCGCCACCATGGCACCCGGCTCGTGGGCCAGGTGCTTCACGAGGTCTTCGGCCAGCGATCCGCGAGGCCCGGCAACCCACAGGAGCGACCCGATCGCGACCCCGCTGACGATGCTGGCCGCGAGCGCGAGCCAGCGGCGCGGTGCAACCGCTGGTAATGCCCGGCCTGCCCGCCCGCGCTTCGGCACCGGCACGCGCAGCGCGGCCCGGATCCTGTCGTCCAGCGCGAGGGTCTGACGCAGGAATTCCGCGCACGCCGGACAGCCGTCACGATGCGCGGCCGCCTCCTCGCCGAGGTGGGCCGGGTCCGCCCCTGCTTCGCGCCGGAACTCGCGGCAATCCATGCTCACTCCTCCTCGCCACCGGCCAGGCCGAGCCGGTCCTTGAGCTTCTGCCGCGCCCGGAACAGCCGGGTGAGGACGGCGCCGCGCGTGAGCCCGAGCTGCGCCGCGATCTCGTCCGTCGTATGCCCGAGCAGCACCTGCATCACCAGCGGCTCCCGATAGTCGTCCTCCAGCGCCAGGATGGCCCGGCGGACGTGCAACGTCTCCTGGTCCTCGGCCACGCCGAGCTCCGGCGACTCGCTGCCCACCAGGTCGTCCACCGGCACCGTCTCGAACCGCCGCCGTTCGTACAGCCGCGCGTGCTCGCGCCGCACGATCGTGAGCAGCCACGGCTTGGCCGCCGCCTCGGTCTCCAGGGCTTGCCGTGATCTCCAGGCCCTCAGCAGCGCCTCCTGCACCACGTCCTCCGCAACGTCCCGGTCGCGCGCCAGCCAGTAGGCGAACCGGTAGAGGTCCGGGCGCAGCTCGTCGCAGAGCCGCGCGAATGCGGATTCCCCTCGCTTTCCGGCAAACGGCGCGTTCATGTATAAGGACCGGGCGACAAGCGGCGTTGTTTCAGCTTGGCGGCACGTGCGTGCCTGGGCCCACCGCTGGCCCGAACCATAGCCGCGCGGTGGCGTTCGCGCAAACACGCCCGTCCGACACGGAGTTCGACGATGAGTCATCACACCCACTCCCAGTATCCGCGGGTCCGCATGCGTCGCATGCGCCGGGACGGGTTCTCCCGCAATCTAATGCGGGAAACGACGGTGACAGCGTCTGATTTCATCTACCCCGTGTTCGTGATGGAGGGAGCGGCGCAGCGGGTGCCTGTACCTTCCATGCCCGGCGTCGAGCGCATGACGGTGGACGAGCTGGTGCGCGAGGCCGAGGCCGTCGCGAAACTGGGCGTCCCGGCCGTTGCGCTCTTCCCGGTGACGGCGTCGGAAGCCAAGTCGCTCGACGGGCGCGAAGCCTGGAATCCGGACGGCCTGGCCCAGCGCGCGGTGCGAGCCCTCAAGAAGGCGGTCCCTGGCCTGGGCGTGATCACCGACGTCGCCCTGGACCCGTTCACGACGCACGGCCAGGACGGCATCATCGACGAGTCGGGCTACGTCGTGAACGACGTGACGGTCGAGGCGCTGGTCAAGCAGGCGCTGTCGCACGCCGCGGCCGGCGCCGACGTGGTTGCCCCGTCGGACATGATGGACGGTCGCATCGGCGCGATCCGCGACGCGCTCGAGGCGGCGGGCCACATCCACACCCGCATCCTCGCGTATTCCGCCAAGTACGCATCGAGTTTCTATGGGCCGTTCCGCGATGCCGTCGGCTCGGCCGGAAACCTCGGCAAGGGCAACAAGTACACCTACCAGATGGACCCGGGCAACTCCGACGAGGCGCTGCGCGAGGTCGCGCTCGACCTCGAGGAAGGCGCCGACA
>DAOMFD010000081.1:0-8802 GCA_035429605.1 Steroidobacteraceae bacterium
CCGTCGGCAAGGCGATCATCGGCCGCATGGCGGGAGGCGCGTATCCGCGCCCGTGCATCGCCGAGATGGGCGGCAAGAATGCGTGCATCGTCACTCGACGGGCCAACCTCGATCACGCGACGCAGGGCATCGTGCGCTCGGCGTTCGGCATGGGCGGCCAGAAGTGCTCGGCGACGTCGCGCCTCTACGTCGAGGACGGAGTGGCGGACGAACTGATCGAGAAGCTCACGCGCGCCACCGCCGCCATTCGCATCGGCGATCCCCTGAGGCGCGAGAACTGGCTGGGACCGGTGGTGAATGCGGCCGCGTACTCGAGTTACGCGCGTTACGTCGAGGAACTGCGCGCGGGCGGCGCGCGGCTGCTGGCGGGTGGCCGGCAACTCAGGGAAGGTGCGCTCGAGCGCGGCTACTACGTGGAGCCCGTGCTCGCCGAGGCGCCGCTCGCGCACCGGCTGTGGCGGCACGAGATGTTCCTGCCGATCCTCCTGGTGCATCGCGTCAAGGACCGGGAGGAGGCGATGGCGCTGGCGAACGACTCGGACCTCGGGCTCACCGCCGGCTTCTACGGTGCAGCCGACGAGGTGCCTTGGTTCCAGGAGCACATCGAGGCGGGTGTCACGTACGCGAATCGCCCGCAGGGCGCGACCACGGGGGCGTGGCCGGGTTATCAGCCGTTCGGGGGCTGGAAGGGGTCCGGGTCCTCGGGCAAGGCGATCGCCTCGTTCTATTACCTGGCGCAGTACCTGCGCGAGCAGTCGCGCACGGTGGTGGAGAGCTGATGCGGTTCCTCACGCTGTCCGAAGCGATTGCCGGGCACGTGGCGGACGGGGCGTGCGTCGCGCTCGAGGGCTTCACGCACCTGATTCCGTTCGCAGCAGGTCACGAGATCATCCGGCAGCGCCGGCGCAACCTGCACCTCGTGCGCATGACCCCGGACCTCGTCTACGACCAGTTGATCGGCATGGGGTGCGCGAGCCGCCTCACGTTCTCCTGGGGCGGCAATCCAGGCGTGGGCTCGCTGCATCGATTGCGGGACGCCGTGGAGAACGCCTGGCCCGGCCCGCTCGAGCTGGACGAGCACACGCATGCCGGCATGGCGGCGGCGTACTGCGCGGGCGCCGCGCGCCTCCCGTTAGGTGTACTGCGTGGCTACATCGGGACGGACCTCGTGGCCGCGAACCCGCGCATCCGCAGCGTCGAATGCCCGTTCACCGGCGAGCGACTGGCCGCGGTGCCGGCGATCAACCCGGACGTCACGGTACTGCACGCGCAGCGTGCCGACCGCAAGGGCAACGTCGGGCTCGTCGGGATCGTCGGCGCGCAGCGCGAGGCGGCGCTGGCGGCGCGCGCGCTGATCGTGACGGTCGAGGAGATCGTCGACGAGTTGCCGCCGGCGATGAATTCGATCGTCCTGCCGCACTGGATCGTGAGCGCCGTCGTGCTCTGCCCGGGCGGTGCGTACCCCGCCTATGCCCAGGGCTACTACGGCCGCGACAACGCCTTCTACCAGCGCTGGGACAGGATTGCGCGCGCGCGTGATTCGTTCAGCGACTGGATGGACAAGCACGTGCTGGGCACAGGAGACCATCGCGGATTCCTTGCGACCCTCAGGGGGGGGGCATGAGCGACTGCACGCGCGACGAAATGATGACCGTGGCCGCGGCACGGCAGCTCTGGGACGGGTGCGTGTGCTTCGTCGGCATCGGGCTGCCGAGCGCCGCCTGCAACCTGGCGCGGCTCACGCACGCGCCCGACATCGTGCTCATCTACGAGTCCGGAACCATCGGGACGCGCCCGCAGGTTCTGCCGCTGTCGATCGGCGATGGCGAACTCGCCGAGACCGCGAGCTGCGTGGTCCCGCTGCCCGAGATCTTCAGCTATTACCTGCAGGGCGGGCGCGTGGACGTCGGCTTCCTGGGTGCGGCACAGATCGACCGCTACGGCAACCTCAACAGCACCGTGATCGGTCCCTACGGGCACCCGGCGACGCGATTGCCGGGTGCGGGCGGGGCGCCGGAGATCGCCGCGCACGCCCGGCGGACCTACGTCGTGCTGAAGGCGACACCGCGCAGCTTCGTCGAGCGGCTCGACTTCAGGACCAGCGCGGGCTTCCTCGAGGGCGGCGAGTCGCGCGAGCGCAGCGGCGCGCGCGGCGGCGGGCCGCAGTCCATCATCACCGACTTCGGTCTGCTCGCGCCGCACGCGGAGACGAGGGAGCTCGAACTCGTCGCGCTGTTTCCAGGAGCGACGGTCGAGGAAGCGCGCGCGGCGGTCGGCTGGCCGCTCAAGGTGTCCGCGAAGGTCGAGCGTCTCGACCCGCCGACCGGACTGGAGCTCGAGGCTTTACGCGATCTGCATGCGCGTACGAGGGAAGCACACTCGCGTTCCGTGCAACTGCCGGCGTGAGCAACGAACAACGCTGCAAGGAGAACATCGTGCAAACCAGGCACATCAAGACCGACCTGCCGGGTCCCAAGGCCCGCGCCATCCTCGAGCGAGACGCCTCAGTCGTGTCGCCCTCGTATCCCCGCGACTACCCGTTCGTCATGTCGCACGGACGCGGCACCGAAGTCTGGGACGTGGACGGCAACCGCTTCCTCGATTTCGCGTCGGGCATCGCGGTGTGCGCCACGGGTCACGCGCATCCAAAGGTCGTCGAGGCCGTCAAGGGCGCGGCCGAGAAGTTCCTGCACATCTCGAGCGACTACTGGCACGAGAACTTCACCGGCCTGGCCGAACGCCTGTCGCAGATCGCGCCGGTCGGCGAGCCGGGCATGAGCTTCATCTGCCAGTCGGGAACCGAGGCGGTCGAGGGTGCGCTGAAGCTCGCGCGCTACGTGACCGGCAGGCCGCGATTCATCGGGTTCCTCGGCGGGTTCCACGGGCGCACGATGGGCTCGCTGTCGTTCACCTCGAGCAAGTACACGCAGCAGAAGGGCTTCGCGCCGACGATGCCCGGCGTGACACACGTGCCGTACCCGAACACGTACCGGCCGCTACTGAGCGGTGCGGACCAGGGCAAGGCGGTGCTCGACTACATCCGCATGCTGTTCGAGCGCAACGTGCCGCCGTCCGAGGTCGCGGCCATCCTCGTCGAGCCGATCCAGGGCGAGGGCGGTTACCTCGTGCCGCCCGACGGGTTCCTCGCCGGCCTGCGCGCGCTCTGCGACGAGCACGGCATCCTGCTCATCTGCGACGAAGTGCAGTCGGGCATCGGGCGCACCGGCCGCATGTTCGCCGTCGAGCACTGGGGCGTCGCGCCGGACATCGTCACGAGCGCGAAGGGCCTGGGCTCCGGACTGCCGATCGGAGCGGTGATCGCCAGGCGCTCGGTGATGGAGAAGTGGGGTCGCGGCGCGCACGGCAACACCTACGGCGGCAACCCGGTGACCTGCGCGGCGGCAATCGCGACCATCGATCTCGTGCGGGGCGAATACATGGCCAATGCCGCGCGCATGGGCGAGCACTTCATGGGCCGGCTGCGCGAACTGGCGCGCGACTACCCGTGCATCGGCGACATCCGCGGCAAGGGCCTGATGATCGGCATGGAACTCATCGAGGCAGACGCGCAGCGTGCGCCTGCGCGAGCACTGATCGACGCGGTGGTCCGGCGCGGTTACCACAACGGGATCATCCTGCTGTCGTGCGGCGTGAGCACGCTGCGATTCATGCCGCCGCTGAGCGTCAGCGCCGCGGAGATCGACGAGGCCGTGGAGATCCTGCGCAAGAGCCTGGACGAGGCGCTGGCGGGGACCGGGGCTTGAGGGCGTCGCACTGGCTGATCGCGGCGGTGCTGGCCGCCGTGGCCGGTCCGCCGGCGCTGGCGGACCGGGAGCCCGTGCTGAAGCAGGTGGACCTGCCGCACAGCTACTACTGGCGCGAGCTCTACCTTCCGCAGCTCACGACCGGGCCGTCGTCCGCCGCCTTCACACCGGACGGCGAGCGCGTCGTGTACAGCATGGAAGGGTCGCTGTGGGAACAGCCGATGTCGGCGAGCGAAGCCGTCGAACTCACGCACGCGCGAGGCGCTTACGACTACCAGCCGGACGTGTCGCGCGACGGACGGTATGTCGTGTTCGCCCGCTACGACGGCGCGTCGATCGAATTGTGGCGCCTCGAACTCGCGAGCGGGCGGGAACTGCAGCTGACCGCCGGCGGCGACGTGAACGTGGAGCCGCGCCTGTCCCCCGACGGCCGCCGCCTCGCATGGGTGTCGACACAGGGGACGGGTCACTTCAACCTGTTCATTGCCGACATCGACGTCGCGGGCCTGCACGGGGCGCATCCTCTGCTGGGCGAACGGCGCAGCGAGATCGATCGTTACTACTACTCGGCCGCTGACCACGCCGTGAACCCGTCGTGGTCGGCGGACGGTGCGACCATCTACTACGTGAGCAATCCCGAGGTCGCCTGGGGCTCCGGGGACTTGTGGGCCGTCCCGGTGGCCGATCCGACCGCCCGCCGCATGGTGCTGCACGAGGAGACGACCTGGAGCGCGCACCCGGAAGCGGCTCCGTCAGGGCCGCGCCTGCTGTACAGCAGCTACCGCGGTCGCCAGTGGCACCAGCTATGGCTCACCACGACCGATGGAGCGGCGCCGCTGCCGCTCACCTTCGGCGACTACGACAACCGCAATGCGCGCTGGTCACCCGACGGCACGCGCGTCCTGTACGTCACGAACGAGGGCGGCAACACGTCGCTGGTCGTCCAGGACGTCGTGGGAGGGGCGCGGCACGAAGTGGTTGCGACGCAGCGCCGGTACAAGGAGCGGCGTGGAACCCTGACCCTGGACATTGTCGACGCCGCGGGTCGCAGGGCCCTGGCGCGCGTCTCGGTGGTCGCGGCGGATGGTCGCGCCTACGCGCCGCGCGCCGCCTGGCTGCACGGTGACGACGGCTTCGATCGTGCCCGACAGGCACAGGAAACTCACTATTTCCATTGCGCGCCCCCGTGCAGGATGGAAGTGCCGGCGGGAAAGGTGTCGGTGACCGTCCAACACGGCTTCTCCGTGGTGCCATGGCAGGGCTCGGTGGACGTCCAACCCGGCCACGAGGCGAGCGTGCGCGCGCAACTCGTGACCCGGGAGCTGCCTGCCGACTTCGGCGGCTGGGTCAGCGCCGACCTGCACGTGCACATGAACTACGGCGGCCACTACCGCAATACGCCGGCCCACCTGGCCGAGCAGGCGCGGGCGGAAGACCTCGACATGGTGTTCAACACGATCGTGAACAAGGAGGAGCGGATTCCGGACATCGGGTATTTCCGCCCCGGCACCGACCCGGCGAGCACGCGCGACGTGGTGATCATGCAGGCCCAGGAATTCCACACGAGTTTCTGGGGTCACCTGGGCCTGCTGTACCTGGCGGATCACTATCTCACGCCGGATTTCTCGGCGTACCGCCACACTGCGCTGGCGAGCCCGTACCCGTACAACGGCGTGGTGGCTGACCTGGCCCACCAGCAGGGCGGGCTCGTGGGCTACGTGCATCCCTACGACTTCCCGGTCGTGCCGGACAAGGAAAAGTCCCTGAGCCATGAGCTGCCCGCTGACGTGATGGCCGGCAAGGTGGACTACGTCGAGATCGTCGCATTCTCGGACCACAAGGCGACGGCCGAGGTCTGGTATCACCTGCTCAATCTCGGCTTCCGGTTGCCGGCCGGGGCCGGCACGGACGCGATGGCCAATTACGCCTCGCTGCGCGGGCCCGTGGGCATGAATCGGGTGTTCCTCGACACGGGAGGCAGCCTCGATCCGCGCGCCGCATACACCGCGCTCAAGGAAGGCCGGACGTTTGCATCGAACGGGCCGCTGCTCGGCCTCGAGGTGGGCGGCGTGAAGCCGGGCGGAACTGCGAAAGCAGGCACGAACGGCGCAAGGCATTTCCGCGTGGCATTGCGCTCACCGGTCGCCGTGGACCACCTCGAGCTCGTGCAGAACGGCAAGGTGGTCCGGGCGTTCACCATGTCGGACGACCGCCGCACCTTCGACGGCGAAGGCGACCTCGACATCGCCGCCGACGGTTGGCTCGTCCTGCGCGCCTGGAACGACGGGGCCGATCCGCTGGTGCTCGACATCTACCCTTACGCGACCACGAGCCCGGTCTACCTCGAAGGCTTCGGTCCGAGGCCAGACTCGCGACCGGACGCCGAATATTTCGTCCGTTGGCTCGATCGGGTCATCGAGGCGGCGCGCTCCCGCAGTGCCGATTTCAACGACGAGCGCGAACGACAGGACACGTTCGAGTACCTCGAGCGGGCGCGCGCGGCTTACGCCGAGCGCGCGCAGGGCAGGGCGCAGTAGACATCGAGCGAGCGAGCGG
The DNA here is from genome assembly GCA_035429605.1 of Steroidobacteraceae bacterium. GTDB lineage: Bacteria > Pseudomonadota > Gammaproteobacteria > Steroidobacterales > Steroidobacteraceae > RPQJ01. The sequence goes on from DAOMFD010000081.1 coordinate 6,321, forward strand.
CATCTGGCGATCTTCAGCGCGGCGGCGGCACGTAGCGTCCGTAGCGCTTGAGCAGCACCACCAGTTGATCGTGCGGCAGGGCGGGCGCGAAGTGACCCTCGTTGCCATGCATGTCGCGCGCGGCAACCAGCGCGTTGACGATGGATTCCTCGGTTGCCTGTACCGCCGCCTCGAACAGTGGATCCAGGTAGTCGTTGCCCAGCGACTCGGACTGCACCAGCGGCTTACCGGTCAGCGCCGCGGCATTCGCTGTCGAGAAGGCGAAGAAGATGTCGCCTGAGCCATTGCCCGAATAGCTGCCCATGCGGCCCAGCGCGTGCGCCGGGCGCCTCGCGAGGCGCTTCAGCTGGTCCGGCAGGAGCGGCGCGTCGGTCGCGAGCACGACGATGATCGAGCCGGAATCACCACCTGCAGTCCGGTTCGTGGCACCGGCCCGCACCGGCAGGTGTTGCCCGACCGGCACGCCCGCAATGCGCAACGACTCCCGTGTGCCGTAGTTGGCCTGCACCAGCGCGCCCAGCGTATACGTGTGCCCGGCGGTCTCGAGTCGGCGCGAGGCCGTGCCGATCCCGCACTTGAACTCGTGGCAGATCATCCCGGTGCCGCCGCCGACGTTGCCTTCCGCGACGGATCCGCCGGTCGCGCCATCGAGCGCGCGGTCGGCGTGTTCCGGACGAACGTGGAAGCCGTTGATGTCGTTCAGGTCGCCGTCCCAGGTCTCTGCGACGACCGGCGTCGACCAGTAGTACCCGGTCGAGTCGGTTCCACCCGCGCGGACCCGCCACGCGATGACCGCGTCGCGCACCACGCCGACGCTGTGCGTGTTGGTCAGCATGATCGGGCCGTCGAGCTGCCCGGACTCCTGCAGCCAGGTCGTTCCGGTGGTCTCGCCATTGCCGTTCAGCGGAAACCAGGCCGCATAGACCGCCGTGTCCAGGGACTGGCGGCCGCGCGGCAGGATCGCCGTGATGCCGGTCCGCACCGCCTTGCCGCCCGGCAGGTCCTCGATGAGCGTGACCTGGCCGACGGTCACCCCGGCGACATCCGTGATGGCATTGAGTGGCCCAGGACTCCCGTCGAATGGCACGCCGAGGTCGCGGGCACGCGGCCCGTCCGCAATTGCTGCGCTGCAGGTGACGAGGCAGGCGAGCGCGAGCGTCGGTCGGATCATGGGTGGCTCCGGCAGCGGGTTATCGCCGACAATGTCTGCCCGCGAGCTTAGCGAAGGAACCTGCTGCGATGAATGCCGACCTGAGCGTCCCGCCGGCCGAAGAGCTGCACAGGGCCCACGCGCTCGAGGCGCGCCACTACGTCGGCGCCGACATGCACGAGCTGGACCGGCAGGCAGTATTTGCGCGTTCGTGGCAGCTCGTGGCGCACCGGGAACAACTCGCGGAGCCGGGCGACCACGTGGTCGAGGACGTCGCCGGGACGCCGGTGCTGCTGTTGCGCGGTCGCGACGGCGTATTGCGGGCGTTCCCCAACGTCTGCCGGCATCGGGCCGGGCCGCTCGCCCACTGCAGCGGCAAGGGCATGCACAACCTGCGCTGCAAGTATCACGGCTGGCTGTACGACCAGGAGGGCCGCCTGATCGGCGCCCCGGAAATGCAGGACGCGATCGACTTCCGGACGGCGGACGTGCGGCTGCCGCCGCTGCAGGTGCGCGAGTGGCAGGGGCTGGTCTTCGTCGCGCTGAGCGACGCCGTGCCCGATTTCGACGAGGTGTACGGGGGGATCGCCCGGCGCATCGCACCGGTGGACCTCGGCACGATGCGCTACACGCGGCGCGACATCTTCGACGTCGCGTGCAACTGGAAGGTGTACGTGGACAACTTTCTCGAGGGCTATCACCTGCCGCTCGTCCACCCGGGTCTCTCGCGCCTGCTGGACTACCGCGCCTACGACACCGAGCTGGCGCACTGGTACTCGATGCAGCACTCGCCGCTGCGCAATGCCGACGCGGTCTATGGCGACGGCGAGGCGCTCTATTTCCACGTGTTTCCCAACGTCATGCTGAACGTGATGCCCGGCCGGCTGCAGTCCAACCGCGTGCTGCCGCTCGGGCCGGACCGCTGTCGGGTCGAGTTCGACTACTTCTACGTGCAGGACCCGGGCGCCACGGCTCGGATCGACGAGGACCGCGCGTTCAGCGACGCCGTCCAGCACGAGGACATGGCGATCTGCGAGGCCGTGCAGAAGGGCCTCGCGTCCGGGTTCTACGAGGCCGGGCGGCTGAGCCCGAAGCGCGAGCGCGGCGTCTGGCACTTCCACGAGCGGCTGCGCGAGGCGTACCTGGCAGCCGGGATCAACACCGGCCGCGGCTGAATCGACCGACGATATTATTCTGGAGTCTGGGGGGATCGATGAACGACCGGCATGCGACCGGAGCCGCGGTGGGGCGCGAGCTGGGCTTCTGGATGTGCACGGCGCTGGTGGTCGGCAACACCATCGGCATGGGGATCTTCCTGCTGCCGGCGTCGCT
>DAOMFD010000082.1:0-8710 GCA_035429605.1 Steroidobacteraceae bacterium
ATGCGCGCCGTGGCCTCGATGAAGTCGAGCGCATATCGATCGTGCGCCTCGATGCCGGTCGCCACCGCGAAGATGTTCGGGTCGAAGATGATGTCCTCGGGCGGGAACCCGGCCTGCTTCGTCAGCAGCTGGTAGGAACGCCGGCAGATGGAGACCTTGCGCTCGACGGTGTCGGCCTGGCCCTGCTCGTCGAACGCCATCACGACGACCGCCGCGCCGTACGCGCGCACTCGCCGCGCCTGCTCGAGGAACGCGCGCTCGCCTTCCTTGAGGCTGATCGAGTTGACGATGCCCTTGCCCTGCAGGCACTTGAGGCCGGCCTCGATGACCGACCACTTCGACGAGTCGATCATGACCGGGACGCGCGCCACGTCCGGCTCGCCGGCGAGCATGTTGAGGAAGCGCACCATCGCGCCTTCCGAATCGAGCATGCCCTCGTCCATGTTGACGTCGATGACCTGGGCGCCGCTCGCGACCTGTTGCCGCGCGACATCCAGCGCGCCGGCGTAGTCCTCCGCTTCGATGAGGCGGCGGAATTTCGCCGACCCGGTGACGTTGGTGCGCTCGCCGACGTTGACGAAGAGACTCTCCGGCCCGATGTTCAGCGGCTCGAGCCCGCTCAGGCGGCAGCGAGGCTCGAGCACGGCCGGGCGGCGTGGCGGCAGCCCGGCGACGGCTTCCGCGACGTGCGCGATGTGCTCGGGTGTCGTCCCGCAGCAGCCGCCGACGATGTTCACGAAGCCGCTCGCCGCGTAATCGCGGATCAGGTCGGCGGTTTCGCACGCGGTCTCATCGTATTCCCCGAAGGCATTCGGCAGCCCCGCGTTCGGGTACGCGCAGACACAGGCGTCGGCCAGGGTCGACAGCTCCTCGACGTAGGGCCGCAGCTGCTTCGCGCCGAGCGCGCAGTTGAGGCCGACGACCTCGGGGCGCGCGTGCCGCACCGAGTTCCAGAACGCCTCGACGGTCTGCCCGGACAGCGTGCGGCCCGACGCGTCGGTGATCGTGCCCGACACCATGATCGGCAGGTCGAGGCCAAGCTCGTCCAGTACCTGGCGCACGGCGTAGAGCGCGGCCTTGGCATTCAGCGTGTCGAAGATCGTCTCGACGAGCAGCAGGTCCACGCCTCCTTCGACGAGGGCGCGCGTTGCTTCGGCGTAGCTCGCGGCCAGCGCATCGAACGTGACGTTGCGGAAGCCCGGGTCATTGACGTCGGGCGAGAGCGAAGCCGTCCGGTTCGTCGGGCCGAGCGCCCCGGCCACGAAGCGCGGGCGGCCCGTGCGGGCCGCGACGAGGTCGGCCGCGCGTCGCGCGATCTGCGCGGCTGCGAGGTTCAGCTCGCCCACCAGCGACTCGGTACCGTAGTCCGCCTGCGACTGCGCGTTGGAATTGAAGGTGTTGGTCTCGACGATGTCGGCCCCTGCTTCCAGGTATCGGCGATGAATCTCGCCGATCACCTCGGGGCGCGTGAGCGACAACAGGTCGTTGTTGCCCTTGAGGTCGCGCGGCCAGCGGCTGAACCGGTCGCCACGGTAATCCTGCTCGCCTAGCCGGTAGGACTGGATCACCGTACCCATCGCGCCGTCGAGCACGAGGATGCGCTCGCCGAGCAGGCGGCGGAATTCCCGGACGCGTTCGGTGCGCAGCATGGTCATGTCGCCTCCGCCCTGGTCACCGCCGCTGGCCGCACGCCGAGCGCGTGGCAGATCGCGTAGGTGAGCTCGGCGCGGTTGAGCGTATAGAAGTGGAATTCCTGCACGCCGTGCTGCCGGAGCCGGTGCACCTGCTCGATGGCGACGCTCGCCGCGATCATGCGGCGCGTCTCCGGGTCGTCGTCCAGGCCGTCGAAGCGCTGCCTGAGCCAGCCCGGCACGCTCGCGCCGCAGCGCTCCGCGAAGCGCAGCATCTGCGGGAATCGCGTGATCGGCAGGATCCCGGGCACCAGCTCCGCCTCGATCCGGCGCGCGGCGCAGCGATCGCGGAAGCGCAGGAACGCGTCCGTGTCGAAGAAGAACTGCGTGATGGCGCGACGCGCACCCGCGTCGACCTTGGCGGCCAGCCGGTCGAGGTCGAACTCGGCGCTCGGCGCCTCCGGATGCGTCTCCGGGTAGGCCGCCACGGAGATCTCGAAGTCGGCCACTGAGCGCAGGCCGCGGACCAGATCTTCGGCATAAGGGAAACCGTCTGGCTCCGGGCGGTAGGCGCCCTGCCCGGCCGGCGGATCACCGCGCAGGGCCACGATGTGCCGCACGCCCTGCTCCCAGTACGCGCGCGCGATGGCGAGGATCTCCTCGCGCTTGGCCCCGACGCAAGTCAGGTGCGGCGCCGGCGTCAGCGCGGTCTCCCTGAGGATGCGCGTGACGACATTGTGCGTGCGCTCGCGCGTCGAGCCGTCGGCGCCGTAGGTCACCGAGACGAAACGCGGGGCGAGCGGCGCGAGCCGCTGGATCGAAGCCCACAACGTGCGATCCATCTCCGGGTCGTTCGGCGGGAAGAACTCGAACGACACGAGCACCGGGCGCTGCGCTCCGGCCGCCAGTGCGTTCGCACCATGAATCATCGTGCCTGCTTCCATACGCATGCCTCCTCGCGCGCCGGCGCTCACGCGGCCCGTTCTGCCCGGTCACGACCAGCCGTTGCCAGCAGCACGTGCGTCGCCCCCGTGTCGACGGGGCGCAGCCGCTCGCAGACGAGTCCAGCGTCCGCGAGCCAGCCGCGGACCGTCGCGAGCGGATTGCCGCCGCCCGCTTCCGCCAACGACTCGTAGTCCTCGACGATCACGAGCTTGCCGGCGGACCGCAGCACGCGCGCCGCCTCTCGCAGCACCTCGCCGCGCCGGGCCGACCGCGCGAGCACTCGATCGACGACGACCGCATCGAAGCTCGCGCCGTCGAGAGCAGCTCCCGGGAGATCGCCACACTGCAACTCGCAGTGCGCGAGTCCGTTGCCGTGCAGGGTCGCGCGCGCGCGCTGGACCTCGCCACGAGACTCGCTCAACCCCAGCACCCGCCGCGATCGGGGCCCGATGACGCGCAGCATCTCGGCCGGCGCCGGCCCGGCGTAGAGGACGGAATCGAAACCTCGCTCCCCCAGCTCCGCTGCAATGACCTGCGCAAGGTCGCTGGCCGCACTGCCGCGCGGAGCGTGCGGGTCCGGTGCGCCGCCGTCATCAGCAACGGCACGTGCGCGCTCGGCCAGGACGGCCGCTGCGCGCTCGCGGTCCAGTGCCACCAGCGGGTCGTCACGGTCCAGCAAATCGATCAACGCACGGACCAGTTCGGCGCCCTCGCCGTCGGCCGGCACGCGATGGAATACCCAATGCTGTTCGCGGAATCGCTCGAGGAGCCCGCCGTCGCTCAGGAGCTTGAGGTGCCTGGACACCCGAGGCTGGCTCTGGCCCAGGATCGCGGTCAGCTCGGACACGGTGAATTCGCCGAGCCTCAGGACGCCAAGCAGCCTCAGGCGGCTCGGTTCCGCCGCGGCTCGCAGGCCGCGCAGCATGCTCTCATGGGACTGGGACATTTCATACAAATATAAACAAGTCTTTATGTGTTTTCCAGTGGGCCCATCGATCGCTGGTCGATGCTTCGAGTTCCAGCGCGCAAGTTGTTATCATCCATGGAATTGTTCGCCGTCTCGCCCCGACCGACCTGCCGACCCGATGCCGACCTCCCCCAGCCCACGCCCGGTTTCGGCGAGTTCCCAGCCTGCCCGGGCCACGTTCAGCCGGGCGGACCTCGAGCGCGGGCCACGCCACCGGTTGAGCGAGGGGCGGTGGGCCAATGCCGTCCTGTTTCGCTACGAGCGGGGCGGCGAGTCGTGGGTGGTCAAGGACTTCGCGCCCCGCGCCTTCCTCGTCCGCAACCTGATCGGCCGTTTCCTGGTGCGCCGCGAACTCGCCGGGCTCAGGCGGGTCCAGGGCGTCGCAATCGCGCCGCGCGACGCGTTCCGGGTCGATGCCCATGCCCTCGCCTATCGCTTCGTGCCGGGCGTGAGCCTGCGCCTGACCGCGCGCTCGGCGGTCGGGGGCGAGTTCTTCCGCGCGCTCGAGCAGGGCCTCAGGCAGGTGCACTCGAGCGCGCGGCTCGTGCACCTCGACCTGCGCAATGCGCACAACATCCTGGTCACGGACCAGGGCGAGCCGTCGCTGCTCGACTTCCAGTCCTGGGTCGGGACGCGCTGGCTGCCGTCGTGGCTGCGTCGGTTTGCCGAGCAAATCGATCTTGCCGCGATCTACAAGCACTGGGCGAAGCGCAGTCCGGAAACGCTCGGGGACGAACGCGCCGATGCGCTCGCCAGCATGAACCGCGTTCGCCCGCTCTGGGTGCTGCGCGGCTACATCGGGGCGGGCAACCCCGGCAGGAAGCGCCGCAACCGTCCATAATGGTGCGCTGAATCGCGCCTGCGGAGTTCGCCGTGCTCGAAGCCATACATCGCCTGTTCAACCACCCGGCCTTGCGCAAGGCCCTGGTCGTCGCGCGCGTGCCGCTGGCGATCGCGGCGGTCGCGGGCCTGCTCTGGGTGATGGACCCGACCTGGCTGGTGCCGGGCTTCGCGGTGTCGATGTTCGGCGAGGCGATCCAGCTGTGGTGCTTCGCCTCGCTCGACAAGGGACGGACGCTGGCGTTCAACGGGCCCTACGCATTCGTGCGCAACCCGATGTACCTCGGTCGCTACTTCATCCTGCTCGGCGGGCTGATGCTGCTAGGTCGCGGGTGGGTGCTCGTGCTCTTCACCGCCGTGTACTACTTCTACATGGTCAACCGGGTAGGACGCGAAGAAGACTACTTGCGCAAGCCGCTAGGGGAACCGTACGAGGATTACCTGCGTACCGTGAATCGCTTCATGCCCGGCTCGCCGAAGCCCGGCAGCCGGGTGGCGTTCTGGGACTGGAAGCTCCTGAAGCGCAACCACGGGACCACCAACCTGGTCGCGACGCTCGCGTTCTGGGTCCTCGCGTGGGTGGTCGCGCTGCGCTGATCGATCGACCGCGGCATGCCCGCGGGCCCGCGCCAGGCCGGTCAGTGCACGCGGGCAGTCAATGCACGCCGCCGCGCGGCGCGTCGGGCACGGCGCTGAAGATCGTGCCGGCATCCACTGCGTCGAAGCGGTAACTGCGGCTGCAGAACTCGCAGCGTACCTCGACGTCGCCGCGTTCCTCGAGGATCGAGTCGATCTCCTCGCGACCGAGCGAGCGCAGCATCGCGGCGACGCGCTCGCGCGAGCACCGGCAACGGAAGAACACGGGCGCCGACTCGAACATCCGCACGTCGTCCTCGGCGAACAGTCGCCGCAGCAGCTCGCGGTCGGCGAGACCGGCGAGTTCCGGGCCCGTGACGGTGCCCGCCACGAGCTGCACGCGCTGCCAGGCATCGTCGATCTCGTCCTCCGCGACGCCGCCCTTGCCGGACTCCGTCGCCGACGCGGGCCGCGACGAGACGGGCAGCCGCTGCAGCAGCAACCCGCTCGAACGCTCGCCGTCTGCGTGCAGCCAGAGCCGCGTCGGCAGCTGCTCCGACGTCTCGAAATACTCCCTGAGGCAGTCGGCCATGCGCTCGCCCGCGAGCGGCACCACGCCCTGGTAGCGATTGACGAGGTCCTCGCCCTCGAGCGTGACCGTGAGGGTGCCGTTGCCCGAGAGTTCCCGCAGGTCGCGCGTCGCCGGCGGCAGGCGGAACCGCGCGACGGCGCGCATCGCGAGGCCGTCGCTGCACTCGACGAGCATCAGGTGCATCGGGCCGGTGCCCCTGAGCTGCAGGGACAGCTGGCCCTTGAACTTGAGCGTGGACGCGAGCAAGGCCGCGGCCGCGACGGCTTCTCCCAGGCTGTCGCGCACTGCATCGGGGTAATCGTGATGCTCCATCATGGCCCGCCACGCCGGCCCGAGGTGCACGAGCTGCCCGCGGAACGGGTAGCGCTCGAACACGAAACGCCGCAGCGAGTCCTTCTCCGCCATGCTCAGGCGACGCGCACCGGGATCGCGAGCGTGCGGATCTTCTCGGCCCACGCGGCCGGCGCGGTGTGGTGCACCGAGACGCCGCTCGAGTCCACCGCCACGGTCACCGGCATGTCCTTGACCTCGAACTCGTAGATCGCCTCCATGCCGAGGTCGCCGAAGGCGACCACCCGGGCGGCCCGGATCGCCTTCGAGACGAGGTACGCGGCGCCGCCGACCGCCATGAGGTACGCGGCCTTGTGCTTGCGGATGGATTCGATCGCGACCGGCCCGCGCTCGGACTTGCCGATCATCGCGATCAGGCCGGTCTTCTCGAGCATCATGTCGGTGAACTTGTCCATGCGGGTCGCCGTCGTCGGGCCCGCCGGCCCCACCACCTCGTCGCGCACCGGGTCGACCGGGCCGACGTAATAGATCACGCGATTGGTGAAATCGACGCCGGCAGGCAGCCCCTGCCCACTGGCGAACAGGTCCGCGATGCGCTTGTGCGCGGCGTCGCGGCCGGTGAGCATCTTCCCGTTGAGCAGCAGCGTCTCGCCCGGCTTCCAGGCCTGGACCTCCGCACGCGTCAGGGTGTCGAGGTTGACGCGGCGCGATCCGGCGCCGGCCTGCCACGTGACCTGGGGCCAATGCTCGAGCGAGGGCGGCTCCAGCACTGCGGGCCCCGATCCGTCGAGCACGAAATGCGCGTGCCGGGTCGCAGCGCAGTTCGGGATCATCGCCACGGGCTTGGACGCCGCATGCGTGGCGTGCGTGCGGATCTTCACGTCGAGCACGGTGGTGAGCCCGCCGAGGCCCTGCGCGCCGATGCCGAGCGCATTGACCTTCTCGTACAGCGAGATCCGCAGCTCCTCGAGCTTGTTCGCCGGACCGCGCGCGATGAGCTCGTGCATGTCGATCGGGTCCATGAGCGCCTCCTTGGCGAGCAGCATGGCCTTCTCCGCCGTGCCGCCGATGCCGATGCCCAGCATGCCGGGCGGGCACCAGCCGGCGCCCATCGTCGGCACCGTCTTCACGACCCACTCCTCGATCGAGTCGCTGGGGTTCAGCATCACGAACTTCGACTTGTTCTCGGAGCCGCCGCCCTTGGCGGCCACGGTCACCTCGACGGTGTCGCCCGGCACGAGCTCGACGTGGAACACGGCCGGCGTGTTGTCGCGCGTGTTCTTGCGCGCGAACACCGGGTCGTCCACGACGGAGGCACGCAGGCGGTTGTCCGGGAACTCGTAAGCACGGTGCACGCCTTCGTTCACCATCTCCGCCAGGCTGCGGCGGGTCTCCCAGCGCACGTCCATGCCCACCTTGAGGAACATGTTCACGATGCCGGTGTCCTGGCAGATCGGGCGGTGCCCTTCGGCGCACATGCGCGAGTTGGTCAGGATCTGCGCGATCGCGTCCTTCGCCGCCGGCGACTGCTCCCGCTCGTAGGCGCGGCCGAGGTGCTCGAGGTAGTCGACGGGGTGGTAATAGGAGATGAACTGCAGCGCGTCGGCGACGCTCTGCACGAAGTCGTCCTCGCGAATCACGGTCATCGGCGGCTCCTCAGCCGCTGAGCTTGCGCTTCAGCAGCTCGTTCAGCTGTGCGGGATTGGCCTTCCCCTGCGTCGCCTTCATCACCTGGCCGACGAAGTAGCCGAAGAGCTTGTCCTTCCCGGAACGGTACTCGGCGAGCTGCTGGGGGCTCCTCGCCATCACCTCGTCGATCGCCCGCTCGATCGCCGAAGTGTCGGTGATCTGCCTCAGGCCCCGTGCATCGATGATCTCGTCGGCGCCCCGGCCCTCGGTCCACATCGCCTCGAACACTTCCTTGGCGATCTTGCCGGAAATCGTGGCGTCGACGATGCGCGCGAGCAGTTGCGCGAGCGTGGACGCGCCGATACGGCTCTGGCCGACCTCCAGGTTCTCGCGGTTCAGCGCACCGGAGAGATCGCCCATGACCCAGTTCGCCGCGAGCTTGTGCTGGCCGCCGAGTCCCTGCACGACGGCCTCGTAATAGTCGGCGAGTTCGCGGCTCGCCGTGAGCACGCCGGCGTCGTAGGCGGACAGCCCGTGGTCGCGCACGAAGCGCGCCGCCTTCTCGTCCGGCAGTTCCGGCAAGGCCGCGCGCACCGATTCGATCAGCGCCTCGTCGATCGCGAGCGGCAGGAGGTCGGGGTCCGGGAAGTAGCGGTAGTCGTTCGCCTCCTCCTTGGAGCGCATCGAGCGCGTCTCGCCGCGATCCGGGTCGTACAGCCGCGTCTCCTGCACCACGGTGCCGCCACCCTCGAGCAGGTCGACCTGGCGCTCGACCTCGTAGTTGATGGCGCGCTCGACGAAGCGGAACGAGTTCAGGTTCTTGATCTCGGCGCGCGTGCCGAACTTCTCCTGCCCCCTCGGGCGCACGGAGACGTTGGCATCGCAGCGGAAGGACCCTTCCTGCATGTTGCCGTCGCAGATGCCGAGATAGCGCACCAGCGTGTGGATCTTCTTCATGTACGCCACGGCTTCCTTCGCGGAGCGCATGTCGGGCTCCGAGACGATTTCGAGCAGCGGCGTACCCGCGCGATTCAGGTCGATGCCGGACAACCCGTGGAAATCCTCGTGCAGGGACTTCCCCGCGTCTTCCTCGAGGTGCGCGCGAGTGATCCCGACGCGCTTCACCGTGCCGTCCTCGAGCACGATCTCGAGCGTGCCGCGCTGCACGACCGGCAGCTCGTACTGGCTGATCTGGTAGCCCTTCGGCAGGTCCGGGTAGAAGTAGTTCTTGCGCGCGAA
>DAOMFD010000083.1:0-8641 GCA_035429605.1 Steroidobacteraceae bacterium
ACGACCAGCAGCGCGCGCTGCTCAGGCTCGTGACGCCGCTCACCAAGCTCATGACAGGCAAGCAGGGCGTGGCCGTCGTGAGCGAGGTGATCGCGAGCTTCGGCGGTGCGGGCTACGTCGAGGACACTGGCCTGCCGCTGCTCCTGCGCGACACGCACGTGCTGCCGATCTGGGAAGGGACCACGAACGTGCTGTCGCTCGACGCGCTGCTGCGCTCGGACCTCAACGCCGGGCTCGCGGCCCTCATGGGGCGCGCTTCGTCGTGCATTCGCAGCCTGACCGAGACGCGCCTGGTCGCCGCCGGCCGCAGCGCGCTGGCCGCGCTCGAGCGCGCGGCCCTGTGGCTGGAATCCGGGCAGGACCGCGAAGTGCTGCAGTCGGGCGCGCGACGCCTGGCCATGACCATCGCCCGCGCGCTGCAGCTGGCCCTGCTCTGCGAGCACGCCCAGTGGCTGATCGACCATGAGGGCGACCGTCGTGGCTACGCGGCCGCACTACGGTACGCACGGTTGCCGGTCGACCTCATGCACGAGGTCGACCCGGAGCTGGATCGAATCCTGTTGTCCTGAGCGCGCGGATACGCCAGCGCGCGGCCGGAGGAAGAGCAGCTCGTGCCGGAGTTGCCTCCGGGCCGGGTCATTCTCCCGCCGACTCATCGTTCGGCGGCCAGGCGGCCGCGTCGATCGTCTCGCGATACGCGTGCCAGGTTGCGTGACCGATGAGCGGCAGGGTCACGCCCAGCGCGGCCATGATCCATGCCAGCGCGCCGAGGCTCTCGTGCCGGATGAAGAGCAGCGCGAACCCCGGCGCCACCGCGACGACGATGCACGCAGCCCACACCACCATGGCGGGCTTGTTGCGCAGCACCGCGTTGACGCTCGTCACGACTGCCGTGACGCTGTCGGTGCGGCGGTCCACCAGCATCGGCAGCGAGAACGCGGCGCAAGCGAAGACGAGTCCCGAAAAGACGGCACCGACGGTGCTGCCGACGCCGAAGAAAGCGAGGTAGTCGCTCCAGTCGGGCGACTCGGCGAGCGGCATGAAGATGTGGATGCCGGAGGCAGCGCGCGCCCAGACCAGGAACACCACCATCAGCATGAGCGCGAACACCATGAGGTTGCCGAGGGCCCGGCGTTCCTCCCGCAGGCAGCGCCGGAGCGACGGCCGCTCCCCGCGCTCGAGCTGCAGGCTGATCGCGTAGGTGCCGACCGCGAGGACCGGGGCGATGAGGATGAACCCCGTGACGAGCGAGAGCAGTTCCCAGTAGCCGCCGAATCGCAAGGCGACCAGCGCCAGCGCCAGGCTCGCGCACACGACGAGGAATCCGTAGGTCAGGCTCTGGCGCGGTGCGGCCCACATGTCGCGCCAACCGCGCCTCACCCAGCCGAGCGGAGCGGCCAGGGCCAGCCTCCGGCACGGTGCGAGAAACGGCAGGGTCGCCGTTGCATCGGGCGCTTCGGGCTCGTTCTCGCTCATGCTTCCCCCTTGTCAGGCGGCGTCTGCGCTGCGCCGATGGTTGCGCAAGCGTCACCCCGCCACGTGACCCGACCGCACGGTCCGCCGCTAACTACGCCCCCAGTGCGTCGACCTTGGCCGCGCAGATGAAATCGTTCTGCGACAGCCCGCCGATGGAATGCGTGGCGAAGGTCATGCGGCAGTAGTCGTACCCGACCTCGAGGTCGGGATGGTGGTCCTCGCCGTTGGCAATCCAGGCCACGGCGTTCACGAAGCCCATGGTGTCGTGGAAGTTGGCGAAGCGGTACGCCTTGCGGAGTGCCTTGCCGTCGTCCGAGATGCGCCAGCCGGCGCCGAGTTGTACCAGCAGCGCCCGTGCGGCGTCCGGGGCCAGCGCGGGCGTCCCGGGCGGGCAGGGGGTGCACTTCATTTCACGCAGCGTGCTCATGGGCGTGTCGTCCCTCCGTATGTGCGCTCGACGTATTGTTCGACGAGCGCCTGGAATTCCTCGGCAATGCGATCGCCCTTGAGGGTCGGTCCCTTCTCGCCGTCCACGTAGACGGGCGCGACCGGACGCTCGCCAGTGCCCGGCAGGCTGATGCCGATGTTCGCGTGCTTGCTCTCGCCGGGGCCGTTGACGACGCAGCCCATCACGGCCACGGTCATCTCCTCGACGCCCACGTATCGGCGTCGCCACTCGGGCATTCGGCTGCGCAGGTGCGACTGGATCTTCTGCGCGAGTTCCTGGAAATACGTGGACGTCGTGCGCCCGCAACCCGGGCAGGCGACTACCATCGGCGTGAACGAGCGCAGGCCCATCGTCTGCAGGATCTCCTGGGCGACGACCACCTCGCGGGTCCGGTCGCCGCCGGGATCCGGAGTGAGCGAGACGCGTATCGTGTCGCCGATGCCCTCCTGCAGCAGCACCGACATCGCGGCCGTCGAGGCGACGATGCCCTTCGAGCCCATGCCGGCCTCGGTGAGGCCGAGGTGCAGCGGGTAGTCGCAGCGGGCAGCGAGGTTGCGGTAGACGCCGATCAGATCCTGCACGCCGCTCACCTTGCAGGAGATGACGATGCGGTCGTGCGGCAGGCCCAGGTCCTCGGCGCGCGCCGCCGAGTCGAGCGCGGAGACCACGATGGCCTCGCGCATGACGTCGCTCGCGTCGAGCGGATCGGCGCGCCGCGAGTTCTCGTCCATGAGCCGCGTCAACAGGTCCTGGTCGAGACTGCCCCAGTTCACGCCGATGCGCACGGGCTTTGCGTGCCGGCACGCGACCTCGATCATCTCGGCGAACTGCGGATCGCGCTTGGTGCCGCGGCCGACGTTGCCCGGATTGATGCGGTACTTGGCGAGCGTCTCGGCGCAGGCCGGGTGCTCACGCAGCAGCTTGTGTCCGTTGAAGTGGAAATCGCCGATCAGCGGCACCTCCGCGCCGAGCTCGCGTACGCGCGCCGCGATGGCGGGGACCGCCGCAGCGGCTTCCTCGGTGTTGACCGTGACTCGGACCAGCTCGGAGCCTGCGGCCGCCAGTGCCCGTACCTGCAGCGCCGTCGCCTCGACGTCGGCGGTGTCGGTGTTGGTCATGGACTGCACGACGATCGGGTGATCGCCGCCGATCGTCACGCGACCGACGTGCACCGGGACGCTGCGGCGGCGCCGTACCGGGCTCATGGGTGGCGCTCAGGTGCCTGCTTCGAATCGATCCAGCGTTGCACGTTGCCCTCGAGCACGTCGAGCGGGATCGCGCCGTTGCCGAGCACGACGTCGTGGAACTCGCGCAGGTCGAACGCCGGGCCCAGCACCTGCGTCGCGCGCGCGCGGAGTTCCTTGATCTTGAGCTCGCCGATCTTGTAGGCGAGCGCCTGGCCGGGCCACGCGATGTAGCGATCCACCTCGTTGACGATGTCGAGCTCGGTCTTGGCCGCGTTCTCCTTGAAGAAGGCGATGGCCTGGTCGCGAGTCCAGTGCTTGCTGTGGATCCCGGTGTCCACGACCAGCCGGACCGCGCGCCACATCTCGTAGGTGAGCTGGCCGAACTTGTCGTAAGGGTCGTCGTAGAAGCCCATCTCCTGGCCGAGGCTCTCGCTGTAGAGCGCCCAGCCCTCGACGAACGCGGTGGCCTCGAAGTCGCGGCGGAACATCGGCACGTCGCCCTGCTCCATGCCGAGTGCGATCTGCAGGTGATGGCCCGGCACGGATTCGTGCATGGTCAGCACGGGAATCTCGTACTTCGGCCGGTCCTCCGGCTTGTAGAGGTTGACGTAGTAGTAGCCCGCGCGCTTGCCGTCGAGGCCGGGGCCCTGGTAGTACGCGGCCGTCGTGTCCGGCGCCGACTCCGCCGGGATCGGCCGCACCCCGTAGGGCATGCGCGGCAGCTTGCCGAAGTACTGGGGCAAAAGCGGGTCGATGCGCTTGGCCATGACCATGTAGGCCTGCAGCAGCTGCTGCGGGTCGGTGTAGCGGAACTTCGGGTCGGTGCGCAGGTACTGCAGGAACTCGGCGAAGCTGCCCTGGAAGCCGACCTGCTGGATGATCTTCTGCATCTCGCCGCGGATGCGCGCGACTTCCTCGAGCCCGATCTCGTGGACTTCGTCGGCGGTGAGCTTCGTGGTCGTGAACCACGCGATGCGGTTCTGGTACCAGGCGTCGCCGCCGGGCAGCGCCCAGACGCCGACCACGTCCTTGCACGCGGGCAGGTAGTCCTTCGTGAAGTAGTCCTGCAGCCTCTGGTAGGCCGGGACCACGGTGTCGGTGATGGCCTTGCGTCCGGCGGCGCGCAGTCGTTCCTGGTCCGCGGCCGGGATGGAGTCCGGCATCTCCTTGAACGGCGCGTAGAACGGGCTCTGCTCGGGGTCCGTCACGACCTGCTTGGCGATCTGGTCCGGAATGCGCTGCATGATGACCCGCGGCTGCACGATTCCGCGGCGCGCGCCTTCCCGCAGCAGCGCGATGTTCTGGTCGACGTACGTGCCGAGCCCGTTCAGGCGCGCGATCCAGTTCTCGTAGTCCTTCGCCGTCGAGAAGTTGATCAGGCCCGCGGTCTCGCTCACGGACTGCACGCCCCCGCGCTGGTTGATCGGCAGGTACTGCGCGCCCCAGTCGTAGGCGTCGACGGATCCCTGGACCATGCGGCGGAAGAGGTCCTGGTTCAGGCGGTTGGCCGCCGTGAGCGACGCGGGCTTGATCGTGCCGAGCTTCTTCAACGCCTCGAGGTCGCCGGCGTGGGACCTGGCGAGGGCGTCGGCCGACACGTCCGGCCAGCGGTCGTCGTAGCGGTGGTCGCCGGCATAGGTCGCCGCCAGCGGGTTTTCGCGCAGGCCGCGCTCCCACTCGGATTGGAACAGCGCGTCGAGTTTCGCGTTGGCATTCTCCGCTGCCCTGGCGGCCGGCGCGGCGGTTGCGGCGAAGATCACGAGCATGGGTAGCAGGGTGCGGGCGATGCTGCGCATGGGACGGGCGCTCCGGGCTGGTCAGGGTCGGGGATGTTCCGTTCCCGGGGCCGCGTTGACAAGTCTCGCCCCCGGTTCGCTGGCTGCGGCAGCCGCGCTCGGGTAACATCCCGTTACCCATCGCAAGACCCGTCCGGAGAGAGAGGAAACAGGGGACATTCACCAATTTTGCGGTCGGCGGCCTGCCCGAGCGAAATTGGTGAATGTCCCCGGTTTGTTCCGCCGAAGGCGCAACCCGCCCGGAAACGCTCAGGCAAACGAACGGCGGTGTCTGATGGGCTCTGGAGAGCGGCCCCGCGAGGGGCCCACCGAAGGGGTGCGGCGCCGGACCACCGGCACCCGATCTCTCAGGTCACAGGACAGAGGGGCGGCGGGTCTTGACGGGCCCGCCGCCTTTTTTCATTTCTGGATGCCGGGAAGAACAACATGGGACTGCGCACTCCGCTCTACGAAACACACGTCGCCGCCGGCGCGCGGATGGTCGACTTCGGCGGCTGGGACATGCCGGTCAACTACGGCTCCCAGATCGAGGAGCACCACGCCGTGCGCCGCGACGCGGGCATGTTCGACGTGTCGCACATGTGCGTCGTGGACCTGCGCGGGGCGCGCGTGCGGGACTACCTGCGCCGCCTGCTCGCCAACGACGTCGCGAAGCTGGCGCAGTCGGGCAAGGCGCTCTACTCGTGCATGCTGCGCGAGCACGGCGGCGTGATCGACGACCTGATCGTGTACTACCTCGACGACCGCTGGTACCGGGTGGTCGTCAATGCCGGCACGCGCGACAAGGACCTCGAATGGATGCGTGCACACGCGGGCGCGTACGACGTGTCCATCGAGCCGCGCCTCGACCTCGCCATGATCGCCGTGCAGGGACCGAACGCGCGGCAGAAGGCCGCGCCGCTGCTCGACCCGCAACTCGCTGCGCGCGCGATGGACCTCGCGGCGTTCTTCGGTACCCCGGGCCCGGGCGGCGGCTGGTTCGTCGCGCGCACCGGGTACACCGGCGAGGACGGCTGGGAAGTGATGTTGCCGGCGGCGGCCGCCGCAGGTTTCTGGGAGAAACTGCGCGGCGCGGGTGTCGCACCCTGCGGCCTGGGCGCGCGCGACACGCTGCGGCTCGAGGCCGGCATGAACCTCTACGGCAACGACATGGACGAGACGGTCTCGCCGCTCGAAAGCGGCCTGGCCTGGACCATCGCCTGGGAGCCGCAGGATCGCGACTTCATCGGGCGCGCGGCGCTCACCGAGCAGAAGGCGCGCGGCGTCGGACGCAAGCAGGTCGGCCTCGTGCTCGCCGACCGGGCCGTGCTGCGTTCGCACCAGAAGGTGATCGTGGCGGCGGTGGGCGAGGGCGAGGTCACTAGCGGCACGTTCTCCCCCACGCTCGAGCGCTCGATCGGGCTCGCACGCGTCCCGTCCCAGACGGCCGACCGCTGCGAGGTCGAGATTCGCGGCCGCCTGCTGCCTGCCACCGTCGTGCGCCCGCCCTTCGTACGCAACGGGCGGCCCGTCATCGCACTCTGAATTGCATTTCACTGGAGCAAGCCATGAGCAACGTCCCTGCCGACCTGCGTTACATGAAGTCGCACGAGTGGGCCCGCCTCGAGGCGGACGGCACCATCACCATCGGCATCTCGGACCACGCTCAGCAGGCGCTGGGCGACCTCGTCTTCGCCGAGGTCCCGGAACTCGGCCGCCGGGTCGCGGCCGGCGAGGCCTGCGCGGTGGTCGAGTCGGTCAAGGCGGCATCCGACGTGTACAGCCCGGTGAGCGGCGAGGTCGTCGCGTCGAATGCGGATCTCGGCGGGCAGCCGGAACTCATCAACCAGGACCCGTACGGCGCGGGCTGGCTCATGCGCATCCGGCCCGACGACAAGGCCCAGTTCGCGGCCCTGCTCGACGCCGCGGGCTACGAGGCCGCGCTCGCCGCGGAAACCCACTGACGGACGGGTGAGACCATGCCCTTCATCCCGCACACGGCGGAAGACGTCCGCGCCATGCTGGCCGCGATCGGCGCGCCCGGCATCGATGCGCTGTTCGACGAGATACCCGCGGAGCTGCGCTGCAAGGGACTCGCCGGCATCCCGCCGGCCGGGTCCGAGATGCAGATCGGCCGCCTCATGTCCGAGCGCGCCGCCCGCGACGGCCGGCCGCTCAACTTCATCGGCGCGGGCGCCTACGAGCACCACGTGCCGGCAGCGGTGTGGGCCATCGTGACGCGCGGCGAGTTCTACAGCGCCTACACGCCGTACCAGGCCGAGGCCAGCCAGGGCACCCTGCAACTGCTCTACGAATACCAGTCGATGATGACGAGCCTGACCGGCATGGATGCGTCGAACGCTTCCATGTACGACGGCGCGACGGCGCTGGCCGAGGCCTGCCTGATGGCCGTGCGCGCGCACCGCAAGTCCAAGTCGGCGCGGATCCTGCTGCCTGCGTCGGTGAACCCTCGCTACCGCGAAGTGGTGCAGGCCGTGGCCGGCCACCAGAACCTCGCCTTCGAGCTGCTGCCTTACGACGACCAGAGCGGCCAGTTGAGCCTGTCGAGCCTCGACAAGTACCGTGGCCAGGATGTCACGGCGCTGGTGATCCAGCAGCCGAACTTCTTCGGTGTGCTCGAGGACGTCGACGCGCTGACCGATCGCGCGCACGAGCTCGGGATGCTCGTCATCGCCGTCGTCAACCCGGTGTCGCTGGCGGTGCTGAAGCCGCCTGGCGAGTGGGGCGCCAAGGGCGTCGACATCGCCTGCGGCGAGGGTCAGCCGCTCGGCGTGCCGCTGTCTTCCGGGGGGCCGTATTTTGGTTTCCTGACGACGCGCATGGAGCACGTACGCCAGATGCCCGGGCGCATCATCGGCCGGACCGTCGACCTGGATGGCAAGACCGGCTTCACGCTCACCCTGCAGGCGCGCGAGCAGCACATCCGCCGCAGCAAGGCCACGTCGAACATCTGCACCAACCAGGGATTGCTGGTGACGGCAGCCACGATCTACATGTCGCTCGTCGGGCCGCGCGGACTCGCGCAGGTGGCATCGACCTCGATGCAACGCTGCGCCGAGCTCGTCGCGGCACTGACCAGGATCCCGGGCGTGCGGCTCGCGTTCGACCGGCCGCGCTTTCACGAGGCGCTGCTGCTGCTCGATCGTCCTGTCGGCGCAGTCCTGGAGGCGTTGGCAGCCCGCGGGATCGTGGGAGGCTTCGATGCGACCCGTGATTACCCGTCGCTCGGCAATGCGCTCCTCGTCTGCGCGACCGAGACGCGCACCGCCGAGGACATCGAGGCGTACGCGCGGGCGCTGCGCGAAATCATGACCGGGGCGGCCGCGGCCGCCTGAGAACCGCCATGCACGAAAAACTCATTTTTGAGCACTCAACGGCCGGCCGCAGCGCCGAGGCCCAGTACCCGCTCGAGCACGTCGCGGCCACCGTGCCGGAAGCGCTGCGCCGCCGCTCGGCGCCGTTGCTGCCGGAGGTCTCCGAGCTGCAGGCGGTGCGCCACTTCACGCGGCTGTCGCAGCTCAACTTTTCCATCGACACGCACTTCTACCCGCTCGGGTCGTGCACGATGAAATACAACCCGCGGGCGTGCAACCAGTTCGCCATGCTGCCGGAGTTCCTCGCGCGGCACCCGTACGCGCCGGCTGCGACGGGACAAGGCATCCTCGAGTGCCTCTATGAGCTGCAGGAGATGCTGAAGGAAGTCACCGGCATGCGCGGCGTGTCGCTCACGCCCA
>DAOMFD010000084.1:0-8524 GCA_035429605.1 Steroidobacteraceae bacterium
AGTACCGCCAGCGCAGGGTCACCGAGACGTTGCGCCCGGGATTGGTGTAGTACGGGATCAACGGGTCGCCGACCGGCCGGCCGCGCACGTCCGCCCACTGGATGTAGGCCTGGTTCGTCAGGTTGAAGACGCCGGCGTCGAGCGTGAGGCCGTGGCCGAGGTCCGCCTGCCCCAGCAGGTCCAGCGTCACGTAGGAGTTCGTGCCGTACAGGTCGGCGCGGCTGCGATCCACCTCGCGCTTGGCGGCCACCGCAGTCGTCACGAGTTCGCCGCGCCACGCACCGGACGGCGCGTCGTAGGCGATCGACACGAGCGCGCTGCCCGGATCCACCGAGTTGAGCGGCTCTTTGCGGTCGAGGTCCTCGCCCTTCGACCAGGCCGCAGCCAGTCGCGCCGTCCACCCGTCGAGCGCCGGCGCCCACGCACCTGCGCGGATGGCGGCCGACACCTCGGTGCCGTAGATGCGCGCGCGCTCGACGTTCTGCGACTGGAAGATGATGACATGCGTGACCGGGTCGGCCCCGAGATTGACCTTGGACTCGATGAAATTGTCGTAGTCGTTCCAGTAGCCGGCGACCGCGAATCGCAATGCGCCGTCGTCGAAACGCGCGCCCACTTCGTAGCCATTGCTCTTCTCCGGCTTGAGGTCCGGGTTCGGAATGGCGCGGATGTTGAGCAGCGGCAGGTCGAGACCGATGTTGACGTCCTCGGGCGGCGGCGCCCGGAAGCCGTTCGAGTACTGGAAATATGCCGTGGTGTGCTCGCCCATGCGTCGAGTCAATCCGAGCTTCGGCGAGACCGACGTGTCCGTGAGTCCCACGACCGGTGTGCGTGGATTGTCCGCGCGATAGACGTGGTCCGGCTTGGGGGACAGGTCGTAGTAGTCGATGCGCAACGCCGGGATGACGGACCACTGCCCGCCGCCAAAGCGGATCTCGTCCTGCGCGAATGCGCCCGCCTCGACCACGTCGGAATCGGGGAAGTCGCGCAGCGGGTAGGTCTCGCCGAGGATCGTCTTCGTCGTGGTGCCGGTGGTCAGGTCCGTCTGTGTGCCGTTGCGCAGTTCCTCGAGCCGTGTCCCGGAGACCTCGAGCCCGTAGACGACGTCGTGCGCGACGCTGCCGCGCTCGAGGTCCTTCTGCGCCGTGAATTCCGCGCCGACGACCTGCTCCTCGAAGCGGAATGAGCGGTTGATCGCCAGGGGCGGCGTTCCGGGACGGCCGGGGCGCGGTGGCGGGACGGCCTTGCGCTGCTCGTAGGTGTCCTGGCGCGTGTCGGTGCCCTGCCAGTACAGCACCCAGTTCGCGGTGTCGTACGCGGCCGTCGCGGCGGACAGCTGTTGCGCGACACTCGTGCGAAAGCGTTCGCCCGTGTCGTCGCCCTTCAGCACGACCGTGTTCACGAAGCGGCTGCCCGCCAGTTCTTCCCACGCGTCGACGTCGGTCTGCTGGTGCAGGCGACCGCCTTCGGCCGTCACCGTGAGCGGACCGCCCGGCATCGAATCGAACTGCGCGGTCAGCAGCATCGAGTCGGAGCCGTAGTCGCTGGGATTCGGCGTGACGCTCGCGGCCGTGTCCGCCTCGTGGCCCTGGCGATGCACGTAGCCCACGATCACGTCCGTGGCGCCGAATCGATCGGCCGCGAGCGCGACCGCATTCCATCCGTCGTCGCTGCTGTCGTAGCCGGCCGCGGTGCGCAGCGCCGGCCCGGCCCCGGTGCCCAGCAGCGCGTCGGGCCTGAACGTCGTCATCGCGACGACGCCGCCGATCGCGTCGCTGCCGTAGAGCGAGGACGCCGGCCCGCGCAGGATCTCGACGCGCTGCACGAGCGCGAGGTCGACGAATGCGCGTCCGGAATTCGAGTAGCTGCCGATCGCGAACCCCGGGGCGGACGGGATGCCGTCCACGTCCACGGCCACCCGATTGCCGGTCATGCCGCGGATCGTGAACGTGTCCAGTCCGAAGCGGAACGGGTCGTTGCCGACGCTCAAGCCCGGCTCGTAGCGAACCATCTGCTTGACGTCACCCGCCAGCGTCGCCTGGATCTGCTGGTCGGTGATGACCGTGACGGTCGCCGCGACGCGCGTGGCAGGTACCAGGCGCCGGGCATACACGGTCACGTTTTCGAGTTCCTCGGATGCCACCGCTTGCTGCGTCGGCGCCACGGGCTCGTCGGCGCGCGCCGCGACCGACAACACCATCGATACGGCAAGTGCCAGCAGATTCAGTGAGTTGCGGCAATTGACGTGAATCAAGGGAAATCGTCCCGTGTTGGAGCAGTCTGTTGCACGAAGTTCCTACGTGCACACAGCTTGAGGCATCGCGCCCGGGAGTGACCATGACCCAGGTCAAAGGCATCCAGACCCTCGCCGTCGCCGTGGCGGTAATTCTTGCAGCGGCGGCCGCGCAGGCCGCGGACGCGCCGACCGCGGCATCCGCCGCGGCGCCCGCCCCAGCTGCGAACAGCCTCGAGTCGGCGCTGATGGGCGGGAAGGTCCATTTCGACTTCCGGTACCGTTTCGAGGACGTGGACCAGCAGAGCTTCCTGCGCGATGCCTACGCCTCGACACTACGCACGCGCCTGAATTACACCACCGGAGAGTGGCACGGCCTGACCGCGATGCTCGAAGCCGCGAACGTGACCACCCTCGGCCAGTACGACCTCTACAACAGCACGACGAACGGCGCGCTGGACCGCCCGGTCGTCGCAGATCCTCGTTATACCGAGATCAACCAGGCCTGGCTGCAGTACAAGTACGGCAGCTTCACCGGCATCGGCGGACGCCAGATCATCAACCTCGACAACCAGCGCTTCGTCGGCAACGTCGCCTGGCGGCAGAACGACCAGACGTTCGACGCGGTGACGCTGAAGCTGGGCGCGATCCCGAAGACGCAGCTCTTCTACAGCTGGGTCGGCAACGTGAATCGCATCTACGGACCCGACAACGGCCACCCGATCGTGGCGCCGACCCCGGCCAATGGCTACGCGTCGTCCGGCTTCCCGGGCAACCTCGAATCGAGTACCAGCCTGGTCAACGCCCGGATCGACTTCGGCGCGATCGGGGCACTGACACTGTTCGACTACTTCATGGACTTCGACCCGAATTCGCCCTACCCGGCCTCCAAGACGAACAACCTCTCCAACGACTCGTACGGCTTCTATTACACGGGCGCCTACAAGTTCAACGACACGTTCAAGGCGAACTGGGTCGGGTCCTGGGCGCACCAGACCGACTATGGCCAGAGCACACTCAACTACGACGCCGACTACTACATGCTCGAAGGCAACCTCGGCGTGAAGAACTTCGGCTTCAAGCTGGGCTACGAGGTCCTCGGCGGAAACAATCCCGCGAAGGTCGCCCCGGGCACGCCCGGATTCCAGACGCCGCTTGCGACGCTGCACACTTTCCAGGGCTGGGCCGACATGTTCCTCACGACGCCCACGCCCGGGATCGAGGACTTCTACGTCGGCGGGTCGGCCACGTTCGGCGCGCTGACGGCGCAGGTCATCTACCACGACTTCCAGACCGAGGCTACCGCATCCTACGGCAGCTACGGCAACGAGTGGGACGCGTCCGTCGGCTACAAGTTCGGCACGCGATACGAGGCGCTCGTCAAGTACGCGACCTACAACGCGGACAGCGACGTGCCGGCCACGTTGACGCAGTCGCTGGACACGACCAAGACGTGGGTGCAACTGGTCGCGACGTTCTGAGCCCATAGCCCGCGGTTCTCAGCTGAGGACAGGCGCCCCGGCCTGCGGGAGAATGGCGGCGTTCCATTCTCCCGCAGGTCAGTCATGAAGCTCGAAACCATCGCCGTCCACGGCGGCTACTCCCCGGACCCGACCACCAAGGCCGCCGCCGTCCCGATCTACCAGACCACGTCCTACGCGTTCGACGACACGCAGCACGGCGCGGACCTGTTCGACCTCAAGGTCGCGGGCAACATCTACACGCGCATCATGAACCCCACGACCGACGTGCTCGAGAAGCGCGTCGCGGCGCTCGAGGGCGGGGTCGGCGCGCTCGGGCTGGCCTCGGGGCAGGCGGCGATCACGTATTCGATCCAGACGATCGTCGAGGCCGGCCGCAACATCATCAGCTCCTCGGCGCTCTACGGCGGCACCTACAACCTGTTCGCCCACACGTTGCCGCAGTACGGCATCGACGTGAAGTTCGGCGACCATCGCGATCCCGCCTCGTTCGAGAGGCTCATCGACGCGAATACGCGCGCAATCTTCTGCGAGTCGGTGGGCAACCCGGCGGGCAACGTCACGGACTTCGAGGCGTTGTCGCTGGTGGCGCACCGGCACGGCATCCCGCTGATCGTCGACAACACCGTCCCGACCCCGTACCTGTGCCGACCCTTCGAGCACGGCGCGGACATCGTCGTGCACTCGCTCACCAAGTACCTCGGCGGGCACGGCACCAGCATCGGTGGCGCGATCGTCGACTCGGGACGCTTCCCCTGGGCGCAGCACGCCGACAAGTTCCCGCGACTCAACACGCCGGACGTCTCCTACCACGGCGTGATCTACACCGAGGCGTTCGGGCCGGCCGCCTACATCGGCCGCGCCCGGGTCGTGCCGCTCAGGAACATGGGCGCCGCGATCTCCCCGTTCAACAGCTTCCTCATCCTGCAGGGCATCGAGACACTCGCGCTGCGCATGGACCGGATCTGCCGCAATGCGGTCGCGGTCGCGCGCTTCCTGCAGGTGCACCCGAAGGTGCGCTGGGTCAACTACGCGGGCCTGCCGGACCACCCCAGCCACGCGCTCGCCCAGAAGTACATGGACGGTCGCGCTTCCGGCATCCTGAGCTTCGGGATCGAAGGCGGACGTGCGGCGGGTGCCCGATTCCAGGACGCGCTCAAGCTGTTCGTGCGGCTCGTGAACATCGGCGACGCCAAGTCGCTCGCGTGCCACCCGGCCAGCACGACGCACCGGCAGCTCAGCCCAGCCGAGCTCGAGAGGTCCGGCGTGAGCGAGGACATGGTGCGGCTCTCGATCGGCATCGAGCACCAGGACGACCTGATCGAGGACCTGTCGCAGGCGCTGGCTGCGGCATGATCGCGCGCACGTAGCGCGGCGGTGGGCGCGAGGTGGCGCCGCACCGTTGCGTCCGGAGAGAGGAGCGTCACGTGACCGTACGGGCCTACACGCGCAATGAAGAGATCGTCCACTGCGCCACGCACGCGCTCGGTGCCATCGCGATCCTGTCGCTGATCCCGTGGCTGGTGCTCGCGGCGCACTCGGCCGGTGATGCATGGCGGCTCGTGTCGGGCGTCGTGTTCGCCGTCAGTGCGCTGCTGCTGCTGACCTCGTCGATCGTGTACCACGCCGCATCGAGCCCGGTCGCCAAGGCTCGCCTGCGCAAGCTCGATCACTCGGCCATCTACGTGCTCATCGCGGGCACGTACACGCCGTTCGCCCTGGGCGTGCTGCGCGGCGGCTGGGGCTGGTCGTTGTTCGGCATCGTGTGGGGCCTGGCGCTCGCGGGCGTGCTCGCGAAGACCGTGTTCGACTTCCGCTCGCACGTCGCGTCGACGCTGCTCTACCTCGGCATGGGATGGATCGGTGTGATCGCGGCGCGGCCGCTGATGCACGTGCTCACGGGACATGAGCAGGCGTGGATCCTCGCCGGAGGGCTCGCCTACACGCTCGGTGTCCCGTTCTACCTGTGGAAGCAACGGGCCTATACGCACGCGGTGTGGCACGTGTTCGTGCTGGCAGGCATTGCGTGCCACAGCGTGGCCGTGCTGAGCGTGATGTCTCGAACCTGATCAAGAATCGTTCGCGACTCGAGTCGCGATTGATTTTCCCCGGCGCATGCGTCCAACAGGCCGAGTCGGCCATTTGAAGTGGGGAAATGCATGCACGTCCAGACCTCGAACCACGCGTCACGTCGCAGCGTGTTGCCGCTGCTCACCATGTTTGCGCTCGCTGCATGCGGCGGTGGCGGTGGAGGTGGCGGCGGTTCGTCGGGTGAAGGCGGCTCCGGCGGCGGATCGGGTGGCGGCTCGGGAAGCGGCACCACGTCGTACAAGATTCTCGCGACCAACGACCTCGGCATGCATTGCGTGGACGCGGACTTCTCCGTGTTCTCCATCCTGCCGCCGTACAACGTCGTGAACGCACAGGTGGTGCGCACCGACGCGAGCGGCAAGCCCACGCTCGTCGACGACAGCAGTGTCGTGCTGCGCTACTCGGCCGTCGCCGACGCCAATGGCTCGATCAACAGCCACAGCAGCGACAAGACGAACTTCTGGCGCTACGTCGCGAGCACCTACGGTGCGGACCTCCCGGCCGGCCAGGGCCTGAAGGGCCTGTACATGCCCGCCGAGGCGAGCCCGGACCACCCGGAGCAGACGTCGTTCTCCTGGAAGTCCACGAGCGGTCTCTTCAAGGCGGAAGGCATCCCGATCATGCCGATCGACGACGCCGGGAACGTGAACCGCTATCCGCTGATGCGCCTGACCGCCACCGACAAGGGCAGCGGAGCGGCGCTCGCGACCCTCGACGTGGTGCTGCCCGTCTCCGAGGAGACGACGTGCTCGGACTGCCACGCGACGGGCGCCGTCGCGGCGAGGAGCAGCACCATCGCGTGGTCGAGCGCGAGCAACCTCGAGGTCCAGAGCCGGGAGAACATCCTCCTGCTCCACGACAGTCGCATGGGGACCAGCCTGATGGCTGCGAAGCCCGTGCTGTGCGCGAGCTGCCATTACTCTGCCGCGCTTGACCTCGCCGGCACCGGGCCGGCCGGCACGCAGGTCGGCAAGCCGACCATGTCTTCGGCCATGCACGCGTATCACGCCAACAAGATGCTGGATCCGTCGGGCGTGCCCTACGCCGACAACTGGGTCGCGCAGGGTGGCACGCCGCCCTCGCCCGCGCGGCAGTCGTGCTACCTCTGCCACCCCGGTCGCAGCACGCAATGCCTGCGCGGCGCGATGACGAATGCCGTGACGTGCCAGAACTGCCACGGCGGGATGGCGGCCGTCGGGGGAGCGACGCCCCTCAAGGCTGGTGGCAGCTTCGACGGCGCCAACGACGGCAAAGGTCGCCGGCCGTGGATGGACCTGCCGCGCTGCCAGTCCTGCCACACCGGCGACGCGACCAATCACCTCACGCTCCCAGACGCGTCGCTCATGGCGACCGACGGAATCCGCGCGATGCTTGCATTCGATTCCGCCGACGCGGCGGCCTCGCCGCGCAAGGCGACGGGTTCGCGATTCGCGGAGAACACGAACACGCTCTACCGCTACAGCAAGGGGCACGGCGGCGTGGCTTGCGAGGGCTGCCACAACAGCACGCACGCGATCTGGCCAAACCCGACCGCGGCCCACAACGACAACGTGGCGGCCAACCAGCTGCAGGGACATTCGGGCACGATCGCCGACTGCGCGACCTGCCACGCCACGGGCACGCTCGCGCTCGGGTTGAACGGGCCTCACGGCATGCACGTCGTCGCCGACTCGCGCTGGCGCCAGGAAAACGGACACGGCGGCATCGCCAAGCAGAATCGCCAGGCCTGCGCCGCGTGTCACGGCGCAGACTACCGCGGGACGGCGTTGTCGCGCACGGCGGCTGCTCGTGATTGGGGGTCACGCACCGTCGCGGCGGGAACCGCCGTAGGCTGCTACGACTGCCACAACGGACCGGGCGGCGGCGACTGATCAAGGCACCGACGGTCGGCGGGCCCCAGGGCCCGCCGGCCCGGCTCCCCAGGGCGACCCCGAAGCGGTATCGGCCCGCCGACGCGGGCGGTACGATTCGCGGATGGACAACACCCCTTCCGCGTTCGAGTTCGCACGCGAACTCAGCCCCCGGCGCAATACGACGACCGCCTCCGACATCGGCACGCTCGTCGAAGAGCAGCTCGGACACTTCGCCATCGACCCGAGGTCCGAGTACGGCCGCCGGCTCGGCGCGCTTGCCGCCAGTCTCTACTCGGCAAATGCGGCCGCGCACGAGCTGTGGCAACTGTCCGTGCGCGAGCTCGCGGCGCTCGACCAGCGCGACCGCGTGGCGCGCTTCAACGCCAAGCGCTTCCTCTGTTTCCAGCTCGCGAAGATCCTCGACACGCTGCAGAACCCGCTGCGCAAGTCGTATCAGTCGCTGCTGAACGAGCCGGCGCAGTCCGCAGCGAAGGGGCCGTACGCGCTGTTCGACAACGTGACCGCGCTGTTCAGCGCCACGCCGGTCATCGCGCGCACGGCCACTTACGTCTATGCCTGCACGGAGTGGGTCGAGGACGCGTTCAAGGGTCGTGAGCCGCTGCTGGAGATCTACTCGCGGCTGCTCAACCCGACGTCGATCAGCCTGGCGAACCACATCGTCGACCTCGAGGCCGGTCCGCTCGCGGGCGAGTACCTGGCGTGGAATTTCAATTCGGGCATGGCCGCGATCGACTCGACGCTGGCGAACCTGGTGGGCTACCAGGACATCGTGCTTGCGAGCCGCAACGTCTACGGCGGCACCTACCAGCTGCTGCACGACTGGTACGGCAAGCAGAGCAACCTCG
>DAOMFD010000085.1:0-8488 GCA_035429605.1 Steroidobacteraceae bacterium
AGCTGCAGACGTTCGACGACTGGCTCGCCGCAAACGTGCAGCGCATCCCGACGGGCTGAGCCCTCACGCCGGGACGAAGGTCCGGCCGCCGTCCCAGCGCAGCTCGCGCACCGCGATCCCGTAGAGCTCGCCGATCGACGCCTCGCCGAGCACCTGCGACGTCGGGCCGTGTCGCCAGCGGCCGTCGCCGAACAGCAGCAGCGACTCGTCGGCATAGAACGCCGCGATGCCGGGGTCGTGCAGGCTCATGACGACGCAGTCGCCGGCGTCGGCACGGGCGCGGAACAGACGCAGCGCCTCGAGCTGGTGCAGCGGGTCGAGCTGCTGGATGGGCTCGTCGAGGAGGTAGACGCGCGGCTGCTGCGCGAGCACGGCGGCGATCGCGAGTCGCCGACGCTCTCCGCCAGACAGCGTGCCCACGTCGCGATCCTCGAGGCCGGCGAGGTCCGTTGCCGCGAGTGAACGCCGCGCGACGTCGCGATCCAGGTCGCTTTCCCACTGCCAGAATCCGATGTGCGGATGCCGGCCGACGAGCGCGGACTCGAGCACCGTGCCGGGAAACGGATCCTCGCTGGCCTGCGCCAGGAAGCCGACGTGCCGCGCGAGATCCCGGCGTGGCCAGTGCTGCAGGTCGCGGCCCTGCCACTCGACCGCGCCGCTCGCGGGCGGCCTGAGGCCCGCCAGCACGTGCAGCAACGAACTCTTGCCGGCGCCGTTGCGACCGAGCACCGCGATCATGTGACCAGGCCGCAGCACCGCGTCGAAGGCGCGCAACAGCACGCGCCCGGGCACGCTCACCTCGACGTCGCGGCAGGCGAGGGCTGGGTCCGCCACTTTCTCACTCATCGGGACCACCCGATTTCGCGCGCCGTGGCGGGGCCGACGACCATGTCGCGCAGGCTCCCCGGAATGACCGCGTTAGCCGGGCTCACGGCGATGCGGCCCGCCATGATCTCGCCCGTGCGCTGCGGGTAGAGGGGCGACTGCGCCGGGCTGCCGAGACCGTCCGGAGCCACAGGCTGGCCGGTGGCGCGGTCGTACTTGTCGCTCGCGCCGAGCGTATGCAGCAACTCATGGGTGACGACCAACGCGTTGCCGCTGACCGCATCCGGTCCGCAGAACAGGTGCGCGACTGCGATCAGTCCTTTCGATAGTCCGGTCGAGTCCGGCGCGGCCTGCTGGCCGTCATCGGCGTGGTACACGGCGAAGACCTGCACGTCCGGCTTCGGCAGCGGGTCGTGGAAGGCCACGCGCCGTGCCCACCAGCGCGTCCGCAGGCTCCAGTAGGCAATGGCAAGCGGACCCGGCGCGGCGGAAAGCTCCGGCGGCGGCTCCTTCGCGGCATGCGAGACGCTGAAATTCACCGGGACGTCGAGCGCGACGCCGTAGGTCGCGGCCTGTGCACGGAGGAATTCCGTGGCGTCGTCGAAGTCTGCGGCGGTCACGGCGGCCGCGCAGCCGACGGGCGCTGCACCGACGGACACCGGGTACACCGTCACGCGCAGCGTCCGGTCCCACGCGTGGCTGCGACGACGATCCAGCCACGCTCCCAGTGCCACGAAGACGAGCAGGAAGACGAGCAGCGCGAGGCGCATCGTGCCGAGGAAAGTGCGCTCGGCCACGGCTCAAGGGTAGAGGCGTGTTGCGGCCCAGGGGCCCGCGACGAAATCGGCCTCACCCGAAGGGTCGAGGCGCCGCGTCCAGCGTGCGCGGTCGTGCACGCGGAAGGCGCCTTCGTGCCAGAGCTCGACGGCCTCGGGCCACAGGCGGTAGCCGCCCCAGTGCGGCGGCCGTGGAACCGAGGTCCCGAAGCGCGCGGCCTGAGCCGCCACCCGCTTCATGAGCTGCGTGCGCGACTCGAGCGGCTGGCTCTGCAGGCTCGCCCACGCGCCGATGCGGCTGTCGAGCGCACGGCTCGCGAAATACTCGTCGCTCTCCCCGGCGGGCGACTTGACGACCCGTCCCTCCAGGCGGACCTGCCGCCCGAGGGCGTCCCAGTACACCACTGCGGCGACTCGCGGGTTCGCGGCGATCTCGTGCCCCTTGCGGCTGTCGTAGTTGGTGTAGAAGACGACGTACCCCGGCGCGGCCACGAGCCGCTTGAGGAGCACGACGCGAGCCGACGGCTGCCCGTCCGGCGTGGCCGTTGCGACGACCATGGCGTCCGGGTTGCGCTGCGTCGAATGCTGCCGCGCATGCGCGAACCACTCGTCGAAAAGTGGGAACGGGTCCGAGGGCAGCTTCGCGGGCAAGGTCGCCTTGTGGAGCATCGGCAGGTTCCGGGCGGGTCGAGCACGGATTATGCCCGAGCGCGCGCGCCGCCTGCTTGCAGCCGGCATTGCCGACCGGTAAAAGAAACCGGATAACGCTTGCGGACGCTCCATGAAATCACTCGAAGACCTGCGTGCGCGGCTCGACGTCCTGGACCGCGAGCTGCTCGAACTCGTGGCCGAACGCCAGGCGCTCAGCACGGAAATCGCGGCCGTGAAGCGGGCCACGGGACAGTCCACGCGGGACTTCCGCCGCGAGCGCGAGGTGCTGCTCAAGGCGCGGCGCGACGCCGAGGCGCTCGGGGTCTCGCCGTCGCTCGCCGAGTCCATCCTGCACACGCTGATTCGCGGCTCCCTCACCACGCAGGAGCAGGCAAGGGTCGCCGCCCAGGGCCGCGGCACGGGTCGCGCGGCGCTGGTGATCGGCGGCGGAGGCAAGATGGGGCACTGGACGGCCGACTTTCTCGCCTCGCAGGGATTCCGCGTGACCATCGCCGACCCGTCCGGCGCGGTGCCGGGCTACGAATGGGTCTCCGACTGGTCCGAGTCACGCCTCGACCAGGATGTCATCGTGGTCGCCACGCCGCTCAAGGCCGCCAACGACGTGCTGCTCGCGCTCGCGACGCGCCAGCCCAGGGGAGTCGTGTTCGACATCGGTTCGCTGAAGACGCCGCTGCGTGCCGGGCTCGCGGCATTGCGCGCCGCCGGCGTGTGCGTGACGTCGGTGCACCCGATGTTCGGTCCGGACACCGACCTTCTGTCCGGGCGCCACGTCATCTTCGTTGACCTCGGCGATGCGCGCGCGCTGGCGGAGGCGCGCGAGCTGTTCGCATCGACGATGGCCGACCTCGTGGTGATGGGGCTCGACGAGCACGACCGGCTGATCGCGTTCGTGCTCGGCCTGTCGCACGCGCTCAACATCGCGTTCTTCACCGCGCTGGCCGAGAGCGGCGAGGCGGCGCCGCGCCTGGCGCGCATGTCGAGCACGACCTTCGACGCGCAGCTCGACGTCGCGACGCGGGTCGCCGCCGAGAACCCGGAGCTCTACTACGAAATCCAGAGCCTCAATGCCTATGGCGAGGTATCGCTCCGGGCTCTGCGCACCGCTGTCGACCGGCTCTGCCAGGCGGTTCACGAGCACGACCAGCGCGGATTCGTGGACATGATGCGGCGCGGGCACGAATACCTCATGGTGCGGCAGGCAGCGCGCGAGCAGGTCGCATGACGCTGCCGGACGCGCTCGCGAAAATCCTCGACTGGGAGCGCACGCTGCTCGGCGCCGGTTCGTTTGCCGCGTGGCTGCAGGCCGCCGCCGGGCCGCCCGATGCGCGCACCGACGACGCGGTGTCGTTGATCCTCGCGGACCCGACCGACGAATTGCGGCACCTCACGGCCGGCGCGGACCGTGTGCAGCACGCCGTGCTACCGGTGTCGTACGTCGACAGCCTCGCGGGTCGCGCACCGCAGTTCGATGCGCTCCACGGGCCCTGGGCGGGCGCGTACCGGGTAGTGGACCACGGGTTGCTGTTCCCTGCCGCGCTCGGCCTCACGCACCTGCTCATGCTCCCGCTGCTCCGCGGCGGGCAGCTCGCCGGTGTCTACAGCCTCGGCGGACGCAGCGGGCCGCCCGCGCTGTCGTCGGCCGACGCGGGCCTGCTCGAGCACGCGGCCACGGTGATCGCGACGAGCCTCGAGCGGTCGTTCGACCGCGCGCGGCTGCTGCGCGGCGGCCACGCGGATCCCCTCACGGGCTGGAACTCGGCTCGCTACCTGCAGGTACGGCTGCGGGAGGAAATCGCGCGCTGCCAGCGCCACGGCGGCAGCGTCGCGTGCCTGGTCGCGGACGTGGATCGCCTGCAGCAGGTGAACGACGAGCACGGCCAGCCGGCCGGCGACCTCGCGCTCACCGAGATCGCGGACCGGATCGAATCGCAGGTGCGCGCGTGCGATGCGGCCGGTCGCATCGGCAGCGACGTTTTCGGCGTCGTGTTGCCCGCGACCGACGCGGCGCGCGCGGTGCCGCTCGCGGAACGCGTGCTCGCCGCGGTGTCCCGCGCGCCCGTCGACCTGGGCGGCGGCCAGCAACGGACGCTCAGCGTCTCGATCGGCATCGCCGCGCTCGCGCCGGCTCCCGCGGCGGACCGCAAGGCGCTGTCGGAGGAGGTCATCGCCAACGCGATTGCGGCCATGCACCGCGCCAAGCAGCGCGGTGGCGGAGGTTACGAGATCGCGCCCTGAGTCTGCCTGCTCACGCCGGGCGCTGCCGGCCCATCAGCACCAGGAAGATCGGCACGCCGACCAGCGCGGTGAGCGCGCCGACCGGCAGCTGCCGGGGCGCGAGCAGCACCCTTGACGCGAGGTCCGCCGCCACGAGCAGGATGCCGCCGAGCAGCGCCGACACCGGCAGCACGACGCGATTGTCGCTGCCGAGCATCAGCCGCACGAGGTGGGGCGTCACGAGGCCCACGAAGCCGATGCTGCCAGCGGCACTCACCGCGACACCCGTCAGGACCGAGCTCAACACGAACAACAGCATCTGGAAGCGGCGCACGTCGAGCCCCACGCTCGCGGCCTGCGTCATGCCGCGTGCCAGTACGTTGAGGTGACGCCCGAGGAGCATGCCCACGGCCGCCGCGACGCCGAGCAGAGCCAGCAGCCAAGGCCAGCCCCTGGCGCGCGACAGGTCGCCGAGCAGCCAGAACACCATGCCGCGCAGGCCTGCGTCGTCGCTCGTCGCGAGCAGCAGGCTCACCACCGCGCCGGTGCCCGCGGCAACCACGATACCGGTGAGCAGCAGGCGCGTCGGCGTCCAGCCGCCGCGGCCCTGCGCGAGCGCGAACACGACCAGGCAGGTCACGAAAGCGCCGAGCGCCGCGGCGCCGTCGACGCCGGCGCCAGGCAGCCCGACCATGATCGCGAGCAGCGCGAAGACGGAGGCGCCGCCGGAAATGCCGAGGACATAGGGATCGGCGAGCGGATTGCGCAGCAGGACCTGCAGCATCGCGCCGGCAAGTGCCAGCAGCCCGCCCACCGCCAGCGCCGACATCGCGCGCGGCAGCCGGAGGTCGAGGACGACGTCACGCGCCAGCGAGGGCGTGCCCGAGACCAGCGCATCCACGATGTCGGCGGGTGCAAGGCGGGAACTGCCGATCGCCAGCGAGAGGGCGACGAGGACCGTCGCGAGCAGGCCGAGCAGGATCAATACGGCAGGGAGGCGTATCCGGTCGTTCATGGGGGTGCGGCGAGCGTCCGGCAAGGGTAGGTGCCACCCGTCGCGGCGACAAGGCTCACCGCGGCGGCAGGCCCGGCGCGCGGTGCGCCACGATATGAAAAGCTGAATGAACTCTGTAAGTTACGCTGCATGGCTGACTTCATCGACCCGCAGGGATTTCGCGCCAATGTCGGGATCGTGCTGATCCGCGACGGCGGCGAGGTCTTCCTCGGCAGTCGCAGCGACGGCCGCGGCTGGCAGTTCCCCCAGGGCGGCGTGCGGCGCAACGAGTCGCCCGAGGACGCGCTGTTCCGCGAGCTGCACGAGGAAGTCGGCCTCGAGCCGGGCGACGTCGAGGTGCTGGCGGGGACCCGGAGCTGGCTGCGCTACCGGCTGCCCCGGCAGTACGTCCGCCGGCGCTCGCGGCCGCTGTGCATCGGCCAGAAGCAGCGCTGGTTCCTGCTGCGCATGGTCGGGGGCGACGAGCGGCTCCGGTTCGACGTCACGCCGACACCCGAGTTCGATGCGTGGCGCTGGGTCGACTACTGGGCGCCGGTCCGCGAAGTGATCTACTTCAAGCGCATGGTCTACGCACGGGCGCTGGGCGAACTCGCGTTGTCGGCGTTTCCAGCCGGCATTCCGCCGTACCCGGACTGGTGGTCGGAGTCGGTGCTGCGGCCGCCGATGCCGCAACGACCGCGCCACGCCCAGCGTGCGCGGGAGAGCGAGCCGGAGGAGGCCGGGAAGTAATGGCGGACGCCGCGCCCGAGGGTGGGTGGATGCGGCGCGGCCCGGCCTTCCTGCCGCGCGCGGCCTGGGTCGCGATCGCGGTATTCGCGGCAGCGGGCTCGTTCTGGCTCGGTTACCGGCAGGGTCAGCGCTTCGCGGGATACGACGCGGCGGCCGGCGCGGACGAGCGACGCCGGTTGCTCGAGCAGGTGTCGAAACTCGAGTCTGCGAACACCGATCTCGTGGCCAAGGTGGCTGAGCTCGAGATGTCGCGGCGACTCGACCGCGAGGCCTACGGGCAGGTCGAGCGCACGCTCGGCGATCTCCAGTCCCGCCTCGCGCGGCAGGGCGACGATCTCGCGTTCTACCGCAGCATCGTCTCGCCGGCGGACGGCGTGCAGGGCCTGCGCATCCAGCGCTTCGCGGTGCGCCCCGGCACCGGGCCGCGCGAGTACGTCATCGAGGTGACCCTGATCCAGGCGATGCGGCAGGACAACACGATCTCGGGCCTCGCGCAGGTCGTGGTGCAGGGCATGCAGAGCAGCCGTCCGGCGCACTACACGTTCGGCGAGCTGTCGGGCCAGCCGCAGGCGCAGCTGCCGTTCTCGTTCCGGTACTTCCAGACGATCCAGCGGGAGGTGACCCTGCCCGTGGATTTCCAGCCTTTCGAGGTGGAGATACGCGCGAAGTCGGGCCGGTCGGGCACCCCGGTCGTGCAATCGTTCCCCTGGAAGGTCTCCGGCAGCGGGGGCGATGCGGCTGCCGCGCCCACTGACCCGCCCCGGGGCACCGTGCGGTGAGCGGCGGTCCCAGGTGCTAAAATCCACGGCCCGTATCCTTTGAGTCGCGCCGCAATGACCCAGATGCAAGAGCCCAGCGCCACCCCGGAGCCGGTCCTGGTTTTCACGGACTCGGCCGCCGTCAAGGTGAGCGAGCTCATCCGCGAGGAAGGCAATCCCAACCTCAAGCTGCGCGTCTTCGTGTCGGGCGGCGGCTGCTCGGGCTTCCAGTATGGCTTCACGTTCGACGAGAACGAGGAAGAAGGCGACACCTGCGTCGTGAACCAGGGCGTCAAGCTCCTGATCGACCCGATGAGCTTCCAGTACCTCGTCGGTGCCGAGATCGACTACAAGGAGGATCTCGACGGCGCGCAGTTCGTGATCCGCAATCCCAACGCGACGACCACCTGCGGCTGCGGGTCGTCCTTCTCGGCCTGACGCGGGATTGGCCCGCCCCGACACCACCCCGCCCGACGTCCTCGCGGCTGTCGACCTCGGGTCCAACAGCTTCCACATGGTGGTCGCGCGCTACTCGCACGGCCAGCTCACCATCGTCGACCGCCTGCGCGAGTCCGTGCGCCTCTCCGCCGGCATGGACGAGCAGGGCCGCCTGAGCCGCGACTCGACCACGCGCGCGCTCGCGTGCCTCGAGCGCTTCGGGCAGCGGCTGCGCGACGTCAAGGCCAAGCGGGTGCGCGTGGTGGGCACCAACACGCTGCGCAAGGCGAAGCGCAAGGGCGCATTCCTCGACCGCGCGCGCGAGGCGCTCGGCCACCCGATCGAGATCATCTCCGGCGTCGAGGAGGCGCGGCTCATCTACCACGGCGTGGCGCGCACGACGCCGAGCCAGGGCGGGCACCGGCTGGTCGTGGACATCGGCGGCGGCAGCACCGAGCTGATCGTGGGCGAGGGGCTCGCGGCGCGGCGGCTCGAGAGCCTGTACATCGGCTGTGTGAGCATGATGGAGGAACACTTCGCCGACGGCGACATCACCGAGAAGCGCATGAAGCGCGCGCGGACAGCCGCGCAGCTCGAGTTCGAGCCGGTCATGGCGCGGTTCCGCCGCTCCGAGTGGGACGCGGCGTTCGGCGCATCCGGCACGATGCGCGCGGTGAGCGACGTGCTCGCCGCCAGGGGCGCGCCGGCGGGCGAGATTTCCCGCGAGGGCGTCGACTGGCTGGTCGCGGAGTGCTTGCGCGCCGGCAGCGTCGGCAGGCTCAAGCTCCCGGCGCTCACGGCGGACCGCCTGGAGATCCTGCCCGGCGGTGTCGCGATCATGGTCGAGGCCTTCGACATGCTCGGCATCGAGTCGCTGCGCGTCGCGGACGGCGCCCTGCGCGAGGGCCTGCTGTACGACCTGCTCGGGCGACTGACCGACGAGGACGCGCGCGTGCGCAGCGTCCGCGCGATGGAGGCCCGCTTCCACGTGGAGCAGGCGCAGGCGGACCGCGTCGAGACGACCGCGCTCGGCCTGCTCCGGCAGGTGCGGGAACCGTGGG
>DAOMFD010000086.1:0-3340 GCA_035429605.1 Steroidobacteraceae bacterium
GCGACATCCACCAGGTGTCGTTCAACCAGAGCCACGACATGGATCCCGCGGTGCTCGACGACGGCCGCGTCGTGTACAGCCGCTGGGACGGCGCGCCCGGACACGACGAGATCAGCCTCTACACGATGCGCCCCGACGGCAGCGACCTCGAGTTGCTCTACGGCGCCAACAGCCATGCGACGGGCACGGACGGCGCGGACATCGAGTTCCTCGACCCGCGCCCGACGGGCAACGGCCACGTGCTGGTGCGCGCGCAGCCGATGCAGTCGCAGGACCTCGGTGGCGAGCTGCTCGACATCGACGTCGCCAACTACGTCGAGAACACCCAGCCGACCGCGGCCAACTCGGGCGTCCTGGCCGGTCCGGCGCAGGTGCCGGCCACGACCAACGACGTGCGCACCGTGGACGGACCGTCCCCGGGCGGGCGATTCGGCTCCGCGTTTCCGCTGCGCGACGGCACCGGGCGCCTGCTCGTGACCTGGTCGCAGTGCCGTCTCCTCGAAGGCACGCGCATCGTGCCGTGCACCGCCGACCGCCTCGCGGCGGCCGGGGCGACCGTTGCGCCGCCGCTCTACGGCCTGTGGATGTACGACCCGTCCAAGCGCACCCAGCTCCCGGTCGCCGATCCGGTCGAAGGGATTGTGTACTCGGAAGTCGTGGCGCTGCAGCCGACCCCGCTGCCGCCCGTGCTGCTCGACCGGGTCGCAGGCGTCGATTTCGACGACGAACTCGCGAACGAGGACGTCGGCATCCTCAACATCCGCAGCGTCTATGACGTCGACGGCGTGGATACCGCGCCCGGCGGCATCGCGACCCTCGCCGATCCCAAGGTCACGCTCGCAGCGGCGCGCCCGGCGCGATTCCTCAAGATCGAGAAGGCGGTGAGCCTGCCGGATCGTGACGTGCGTGACTTCCGCGCCAGCGCGTTCGGCGTCACCTCCGCGTTCGGCATGCGCGAGATCCTGGGCTACGCTCCGGTCGAGCCCGACGGGTCGGTGCGCATCAAGGTTCCTGCGAACGTGGCGCTGGCCATCTCGGTGCTCGACTCGAGCGGCCGGCGCATCGGGACACGGCACAACAACTGGCTGCAGGTCCGACCCGGCGAGGAAGTGCGCTGCAACGGCTGTCACGACCCCGCCAGCAACCTGTCCCACGGCCGGTCGGACGTGTTCGCGACGGTGCACGCGGGCGCGCCGACGACGGGCCTGCCGTATCCGAACACGAACCCGGCGTATTTCGCCGATTTCGGCGAGACCATGGCCGAGGTGCGCACGCGTATCAGCTGCCAGACCGATTGCGCGGCGCTGCTGCCGTCGACCAGCGTTGCGTTCGTGGACGAGTGGACCGATCCGGTTGCGGCCGGCCGCGTGCCCGACGCTTCGTTCGCCTACCGCTATCCGGACCTGTCGACACCCGCACCGACCAGCACCCAATGCATGACGGTGTGGTCGGCAGGCTGCCGCATCACCATCAACTACGAGCGCAACATCCACCCGCTCTGGAGCCTGCCGCGCGTGACGCTCGCGGCCGACGGCGTCACCGTGCTGTCCGACGACACGTGCACGAGCTGCCACTCGAATCGCACGGCGGCCGGGGCACTGCAGGTGCCACCGGGCCAGCTCGAGCTCACCGACGGCCCGTCGCCCGACGTGCCCGACCAGTTCCACGCGTACCGCGAGCTGCTCGCGACGGACAACGAGCAGGAACTCGTGGGCGGCGTGCTGCAGGACCGGCAGGTGCAGGTCGGCGTCGATCCGGTCACCCAGCAGCCGCAGTTCGCCACGGTGCCGGTGGCTCCTTCCCTGCGCGCCGGCAACGCCAACGCGTCCACGGACTTCTTTTCCTTGTTCGCCGCTGGCGGCAGCCATGCGGGTCGACTCACGCCCGCGGAGCTCAGGCTGATCTCCGAATGGGTGGACCTCGGCGCCCAGTACTACAACGACCCGTTCGCCGCGCCGGTGAACTGAAGCGATGCGAGCGATCCTCATCACCGCCCTGGCCCTGCTCGCCACGTCCGCTCCGGCCGTGGCCGGCGGCGGCGCCGCGGTTGCCAGCGTAGTCGTGCAGGACGCCTACATCGACCTGCACAGCGGGCCCGGGCGCGGCTACCCGGTGACCCAGGTCGTGGAGCGCGGCGGGAGCGTCGTGCTGCTCAGGCAGCGCACGGACTGGATCAAGGTGCGCACGGACCGCGACTACGAGGGCTGGGTGAACCGCAGCCAGCTCGAGCGCACGCTCGCCCCCGACGGGTCGGCGGTGCGACTGGCAGGCCCGGAGCCCGACGCGCGGACCAGGCATCGCTGGGAAGTGAGCATCGGCGCGGGCGACTTCGACGGTGCCGACACGATCACCGCCGGCGCCTCGTTCGCGCTCACCGATTCGCTCTTCGCGCGCGCTGACGTGTCGCAGCTGCTCGGCGACTACTCCAACGGCTGGCTCGGCACCGTCGGCATCGCGCATTCCTTCGTGCCGGAATGGCGGGTGTCGCCGTTCGTCGGGATCGGCGGCGGCGTCGTGTACGTGGACCCCAACGCGACGCTCGTCCAGACGTCGCATCGCACCAACTCGACCGCGTATGCCGGAGCGGGGCTGCGCGGCTACCTGACCGACCGCTTCCTGCTGCAGGCGGAGTACCGCCAGTACGTGGTCTTCATGGACACCAACGACAACGAGGTCATCAGCGAATGGACCGTCGGCTTCACCCACTACTTCTGAACGCGGCGGCGCTCGCGTGCCTGCTGGCCGGGCCGGCGCCGTCCCGTGCGGAGGACACGCTACCCGCCGCGGCGGACACGCCGCAGGTCGTCGAGCCCAAGGTGCACCGGCGCGAAGTCACGGTGCCCGCGATCGACACGGAGAACTTCGAGGCGGGCCTGTTCGTCGGCACGATCAGCATCGAGGACTTCGGCACCAGCATGCTGTACGGCGGGCGCATCGCCTATCACTTCACCGAGGACGTGTACGCTGAAGCCACGGCGGGCACCGCCAAGGCCGGGAAGACCAGCTACGAGGACCTGAGCGGGTCGGCGCAGCTGCTCACCAGCAGCGAACGGCAGTACACCTACTACGACCTCGCGCTCGGCTGGAACGCGCTGCCCGGCGAGATCTACCTCGGCGGCCACCGCGCCATGCCGAGTGCCGTGTACCTGTCGCTCGGGGCCGGCAGCACGCACTTCGCCGGCGACAACCATTTCACGCTGACACCGGGCGCCGGCTTCCGCCTGCTCGCCACGGACTGGCTGGCGGCGCACCTCGACTTCCGCGACCAGATGTTCAACAGCGACCTGCTGGGCAAGGACAAGCTCACGCACAACCTGCAGTTCAACCTCGGCATGACCGC
>DAOMFD010000086.1:3440-8488 GCA_035429605.1 Steroidobacteraceae bacterium
ATCGTCGGCATCAACGTCGAGCCCGACAGCGACGCCGCGCAGAAGTGGCTCGCCCAGGTGCCGGTGTCGCTGACCTTCCCGATCCTGTTCGACCGCGAGAACAAGGTGGCCGAATCGTTCGGGGTGGACGGCATGCCGAGCACGGTGTTCATCGACCGCACCGGCGCCGTGCGCTACGTGCACCGCGGCTACCGCCCCGGCGACGAAGCCAAGTACGCCGACATGGTCCGCAGCCTCGTGAAGGAGTGATGCGCATGGTCCGCAGCCTCATCGTCTCGCTCCCACTGTTCGTAGCCACCGCTGGATGCAGCAACGTCGAGCCGTGGGTGAAGCCATACGAGCGGCAGAACTTCGCGGACCTGATCATGGCGGCCGACCGCGACCCGGTCTCGCTCGCCTACATCGAGCACGTCTACGAGGCGCGCGAAGGCGCGCGCGGGGCGCTCGGCGGTCACGGAGGCGGCTGTGGCTGCAACTGAGTCAGACGACCAGCGCACGACCGGCACCGCCGCCGCGGACGCCGCGTCGCCTGCCGCGACGGAGAACGATCGCGCGACGTCGCGCGGCAGGAGCGACGCCTCGACGCTGGCCATGCTGCCCTTTGCGCTGGCCGCGCTTGCGCCGGCGGCCAAGGCTGCGACGCTGCCGGACGACCGCGCCGACGCGATGTACCACCGCTACGAGGGTGGCGGCGTCACGGTCGACGGTCCCTCGCTGCTGGTGCGCAAGAAGCTGGGAGACAATTTCTCGGTCGCCGCGAATTACTACGTCGACATGGTGTCGAGCGCGTCGATCGACGTCGTGACCCAGGCGAGCCCGTACAAGGAGGAGCGCCGCCAGATGAGCCTGGCGGTGGACGCCATCCGGGGCAAGACCCAGTACACCGTCGCCTACGTGAACAGCACCGAGAACGACTACCAGGCCAACACCGCCTCCTTCGACCTGAGCCAGACGATGTTCGGTGACCTGACCACGGTCTCGCTGGGATTCAGCCGCGCGTGGGACGAGGTCGAAAAGCGCGGCGACCCCAGCTTCAAGGAGCCGGTGGATCGCTGGAGCTACCGCTTCGGCGTCTCGCAGATCCTGACCTCCCGCCTGATGATGGGCCTGTCGCTCGAGACCATCACCGACGAGGGCTACCTGCACAACCCGTATCGCTCTGCGCGCTACCTCGACCCCGACGTCGCGGCGGGCTTCGCGTGGGAGCCCGAGGTTTACCCGAACACGCACAACAGCACCGCCGTTACGCTCGACGGCGACTACTACGTCTGGTATCGCGCGGCCGTGCACGGCATGTATCGCTATTACACCGACTCCTGGGGCGTGTCGGGCAACACGTTCCGGATCGGCTACACGCACCCGATCGGCGAGCGCTGGATCCTCGAAGCCGACTACCGCTGGTACGACCAGACGGGCGCCGACTTCTACTCCGACCTCTTCCCACGCGAGAACTCGCAGAATTTCGTCGGCCGCGACAAGGAACTGAGCACGTTCCAGAGCCAGATGTTCACGTTCGGCGTCACCTGGCGCCTGCCTCCGCTCAAGTGGGGCGGCCTCGACCGCACCACCGTCAACGTCTTCTACGACCACGCGCTCTACGACTACGCGGACTTCCGCAACATCCTGAAGGGTGGTCCGCCCGGCGAGGAACCCCTGTACAAGATGAGCGCGGACGTGCTGCGGGTGTTCTTCTCGGCCTGGTTCTAGCCGGCCGGCACCTGCTGCGTGATGCAGTGGATGTTGCCGCCGCCGAGCAGGATCTCGCGCGCCGGCACCCCGACGACCTCCCGCCCGGGAAACAGTTCGCGGAGCTTGCGGAGCGCCGCGCCGTCGCGCTTCGAATCGAGCAGCGGCACGACGACCCGTCGGTTGCCGATGTAGAAATTCACGTAGGAACCCGCGAGCCGCGCGCCCGCCTCGCGCGGCTTGGCGCCTGCGCCAAAGTCGATCCCCTCTGCCTCGCGTTTCGTCATGTGCAGCGGACCCGGCTGGACCAGCTTGTGGACCTTGAAGCGTCGTCCGCGCGCATCGCGCGCCTCGATCAGCCGCTCGTACGCGTCGCGTGAGATCTCGTACTGGGGATCACGGCGATCATCACACCACGACAGCACGACCTCCGCTGGACGCACGAATGCGCAGAGGTTGTCCACGTGGCCGTCCGTCTCGTCGAGGTGCACGCCGCGACCGAGCCAGACGATCGCCTCGACACCGAGGTAGCGCTCGAGCAGCCGCTCGATCTCGGGCCTCGTGAACTGCGGGTTGCGATTGCGGTTGAGCAGGCACTCCTCCGTCGTGATCAACGTGCCCTGCCCGTCGACGTGGATCGCGCC
Source organism: Steroidobacteraceae bacterium (assembly GCA_035429605.1). GTDB lineage: Bacteria > Pseudomonadota > Gammaproteobacteria > Steroidobacterales > Steroidobacteraceae > RPQJ01. The sequence continues at coordinate 5,771 of DAOMFD010000086.1, forward strand.
GCCCTCGAGGATGAACGGCGCGCGATACCGGTCGCGCCCCTCGACCTCGAGCACTTTCCCGGCCACGGCGTCGTCCTTGTCCCAGGGGAAATAGAGCCCGCCGTCCAGGCCTCCCCAGGCATTGAACTGCCAGTCCACGCCGCGCACGCCGCCGCGCCCGTTCACGACGAACGTGGGGCCCACGTCGCGCATCCAGGCGTCGTTGCTCGACAGTTCGACCACGCGGACGGCCGGCGGCAGCTGCCGGCGCGCGTTGGAAAACTGTCCGACAGAAACACCCACCGTGACCGGCTCGCTGGCCGCGATGGCGACAGCGACCGCCGTGAACGCCTGCTGCGCCGGCTTGCCGCCCAGGCGCCAGTTGTCCGGCCGCTCCGGCCACAGCATCCAGCAGCCGGAGTGCCGCTCGAACTCGCCGGGCATCCTGTAGCCGTCGCGTCGGGGATCGGTCGAGAGTGTGCGGGTCACGTTGCGTCCTCCAGGCACCGCGGACACACCAGCCCGCGGTCCGCTCCACAGGCTCTTGAGGCTCTAGAGCCGCACCCGGCCGAGTCGCAGCGCGTTGGTGATCACGCTGACGGAGCTCAGCGACATCGCCGCCGCGGCCGCGGCGGGCGCGAGCAGCATGCCGGTGAGCGGATACAGCGCGCCGGCGGCCAGCGGCACGCCGAGCGCATTGTAGCCAAAGGCGAACAGCAGGTTCTGGCGCACGTTGGACATCGTCGCCTCGCTCAGCTCGAGCGCGCGCGCGATGCCACGCAGGTCGCCACTGATCAGCGTCACCCCTGCAGTCTGCTTGGCAATGTCGGTGCCGCCGCCCATTGCAATGCCCACGTCGGCCTCGGCCAGTGCCGGCGCGTCGTTGATACCGTCGCCTGCCATGGCAACCTTACGCCCGCCCGCTCGCAGCTCGCGCAACACCGTCGCCTTGCCTTCAGGCGCGACCCCGGCGTGAACCTCGTCGATGCCCAGCATCTGCGCGACAGCGCGCACCGAGGCCGCGTGGTCGCCGGACAGCAGCACGACGTGCAGGCCCAGTCGCTTGAATTCCTGCACCGCTTCCCAGCTGTCGGGCTTCAGCGGATCGGCGATGCCGATGAGACCCAGCGGCACCCGATCCACGGCGACGAACACCGTCGTCTGGCCCAGCTCGCGCAAGCGGTCCGCCTCCGGTTCGAGCGCCCCGACGTCGGCGCCCGCCTCCTCCATCAGTCGCGCATTGCCGACCGCGACGCGGCGCATCTGCACGACTCCTGTCGCACCGGCGCCCGCCTTCGCTTCGAATCCATAGGTTCGCCCGAGGCGCAGGCTCCTGGCCTGCGCCGCGCGCACGATGGCCCCGGCGAGCGGGTGCTCGCTGGCCTGCTCCAGGCTGGCGGCGAAACGCAGCAGTTCCGCTTCAGGGACCCCTTCCACGGGGATGACGGTCACGACCTCCGGCCGGCCGGCCGTCAGCGTGCCGGTCTTGTCCAGCACCACCGTGTCCACCTCCTCGAGCGCCTGCAGCGCGGCCGCGTCGCGGAACAGCACGCCCGCGCGCGCACCACGGCCCATCGCCACGGTCATGGACATCGGCGTCGCCAGTCCGAGCGCGCACGGGCACGCCACGATGAGCGTACTCACCGCGATGAGCAGCGCGTTCGCGAGGCGCGGCTCGGGGCCGACGATGGCCCAGACGATTGCCGATACCGCAGCGACGGTGACCACCGCTGGCACGAACCAGGCGGACACCCGGTCCGCCAGCGCCTGGACCGGCGCCCGGCTGCGCTGCGCCTCCGCGACCGCCTGGACGATGCGTGCGAGCACCGTGTCCCGCCCGATGCGCGCCGCACGCATGACCAGCGATCCCTGCCCGTTCAACGTGCCGCCGATGAGCGCGGCGCCCACCGCCTTCTCGACCGGAAGTGACTCGCCGGTGACCATCGACTCGTCCACCGCGCCGCGGCCCTCGAGGACCTCGCCATCCACGGGCACGCGCTCACCCGGCCGCACCCGCAGCTGGTCGCCGATGCGCACGTCGGTCAGCGCCACCTCGACCTCGCGACCGTCTGCCTCCAATCGGCGCGCGGTCTTCGGCGCCAGGTCCATCAGGGACCGCAATGCCGCGCCGGTCCGGCCCCGGGCCCGCAGTTCCAGCACCTGCCCCAGCAGTACCAGCGTCACGATCATCGCCGCCGACTCGAAATACAGCGCGGCCTCGCTGCCATGGTGGAACGCATGCGGTACCGTGCCGGGCGCGAGTGTGGCCCATACGCTGTACCCGTACGCGACCACGACACCCAGGCCGATCAACGTGAACATGTTGAGTCGTCGCGTCACGAGCGACCGCGCCCCGCGCTCGAGCAGAGGCCACCCGCACCACAGCACGACCGGCGTCGCGAGCGCGAATTGCAGCCACGCGGCGGCGAGCGGTGGATGCCATCCCGCCATTGGGGCCATGGCGAGTGCAAATAGCGGGATCGTGAGCACCAGCGCCACGACGAATCTCCGGCGCATGTCCTTGAACTCTGGATCCTCGCCATCGGCCAGTGACGGCAGCGCGGGCTCGAGCGCCATGCCGCAATGGGGGCAGGCTCCGGGACGGTCATTCGCCACCGCTGGGCACATCGGACAGATGTAAAGGGCCTTCCCGCCATGCGGCGCAGTTGCCACGCGCGCCGGCGGCGGGACACCCGCGACCGGAGCGCCGTGGCAGCAGTCGTGCGTCGCAGGCTTGGC
>DAOMFD010000087.1:0-3113 GCA_035429605.1 Steroidobacteraceae bacterium
CAGAAGCCGATCGAGGGCGTGAGCATGGCGTACAGCTTCGACGACGCGAAGGCGCCGTCGACCCGTCACACGCAGTACTTCGAGATGTTCGGCCTGCGTGCCGTCTACCACGACGGCTGGGTCGCGTGCACGACGCCCCCGACTCCGCTCGGCGAGAAGGCCGACCCCACGGTGGACATCATCACCGGCTACCAGTGGGAGCTGTACGACACGACGAACGACTTCAGCGAGGCGGTGAACCTGGCGGACAAGTACCCGGACAAGCTGAAGGAAATGCAGCTGCTCTTCTATTCGGAGGCGGCGAAGTACAACGTGCTGCCGCTCGACAACCAGCGCATCCCGCGCACCGACGTCTCGATCCGTCCCAGCCTGACGCGCGGCCGGACGGAGTTCACCTACTACGGGACGATCGCGCGCATTCCGGAAGGAGCTGCGCCCAACCTCAAGAACAAGTCGTTCCGCATCACGGCCGACGTGACGCTGCCCAAGGGCGATGAGAGCGGCGTGGTCCTCACGCAGGGCGGGCTCAGCGCCGGCTGGGCGCTGATGTTCCAGGGCGGCCGTCCGGTCTTCCACTACAACTTCGGCAATGTCGCGCACTACCAGGTCGCCGCCGCGAGCGCGGTTCCGCCCGGCAAGCACGTCGTCGTGTTCGACTTCAAATACGACGGCGGTGGCATCGGCAAGGGCGGCACCGGCACGATCAGCGTGGACGGCCAGCAGGTCGCGCAGGGCCGCATCGAGCACACGATGGCGTTCCGGCTGTCGCTCGACGAGACGTTCGACGTGGGCGAGGACACCGGTACGCCGGTGAGTCTCGACTACGACGTGCCGTTCGCATTCGCCGGGACCCTCGGCAAGGTCGTCGTCCAGCTCGGCGACACGAAGCTCTCCGCGGCGGACCAGCAGCGGATCCAGAGCGTCGAGCAGGCGGCGATGCGGGCCGTCGAGTAGGGGACGAAAGAGCAGGAGGGGTCAATCGCATGCACTGCTGCAATTCAAGCACCGACCGCGGCTACTGGCTGCTGGCATTGGCGCTGGTCCTGACGGTGCTATCGTCTGCGCCCGACACGGCGAAGTCGGCTCCAGCGGCGGCGTCCGGCGCTCAGGCTCGGGGCGCTGCGGGTGCGGGCGATGCCGGTGACGACACCCGGTGCGTGGATGCGTTGTTCCAGCTGGAGGTGCTGGCGGGCGACTGGAAGGTCTACAAGGCGGGGCCCGGCGGCGAGCGCGTCTACCTGGATGATCGCGATCGTCCGGCGGAGATCGAGCGGTTGACACGTGAGCGAGATGACAACTGCAGTGCCGACCCGGAAGCGCTCGCCTCGCAGAAGCAACGTGCGAGCGACCTGTTCCAGGCGATGAGTCCCGACTGCCTGGAGGCTCGGGAGAAGTTGCTGAACCTGCAGCGTCCGACGGCCAGGAGCGCTCCGTCGGACATCGAGAAGCAGCAGGCGTGGGTCACCGCGCACTGCCCGGACGTGAGCCGCACCGGTGTGTGGCTCGCCGACTGGCGGTATCCTCAGCAGAAGCGCTGAGGCGTCATGGCGAGCGTTCCAGCGCGCGCTATCGGTCAGTGCGCAGCGACTGCGCGTCAGCGCAGTCCGGGCGGCGCGGCTTCAACGCGCCACTCTGGTAGGCGAGCTCGAGCGCGGCCTTGAGCCACGCGATGCGTTGCTCGGGAGTGCGGCGCTCGAATGACCATCGGCGGAGGGCCTCGGCGTCGTCGAAGCTGCCCCAGGCGCTGGGTTCCTGGCCTGGATCGAAGCGTTTCATGCCGTCATTCTGCCAGCATCGACTTGAGTCGATCGATGTCCGCCTGGTCCTGCGGCCGGCCGGCAGCCTCCTTGAGTTGGATCAGGTGTCCGATCGACGCGATGGGCACCCTGCATCCACCGATGTCGACCAACGAGGCGGCAGCCCACAGTTCCGCGAACGGGACGGCGGGTTCCAGCATGACGTCGACCGTCGGTCGCAGGTTCGTGGAATCCCAGAAGCTGAACACCTGCATGTGGCGCGTCGCCTGCCATTCGCGACGCTGCTCGGGGTCGGCGAGTCGTGCCGGGTCGACCGGGGCCAGCGGCTTATAGCCCGCGGCCGTGAGCGCGCGTACGACATCGAGCGTGGACTCGGGCGAGAGATCGATGACGATATCCACGTCCGCGGTCAGGCGGTCGAGCCCGTGAAGCACGAGCGCCAGGCCACCGACGACAACGAACCGCACTCGCGCGCCGGCAAGAACCGCGAACAGCGCAATGAAATCGGTCGGCATGGCGCATTGTCGCCCCGGAGTTCCTCGCGCGCCAGCTGCAGCGACGGCGTGCCATGCAGTAGTCTGTGAAGCAGGCGGCGACCAGGGGAGCGGGGCAGTGACGGACTACGAGCGACTCAAGGAACGACAACGCGCCGAGCGGCACGCGCACCCGGAGAGCCTGGCGCTGCGGGTCCATCGGGCGCTCAGCTGGCTGCACCGCGCCGAGCAGCTGGGGATCAACGACGACCTCGACGGGCAGTTCATCTTCCTGTGGATCGCGTTCAACGCGGCCTACGCGACGGACATCGACGAGAAGTACCGCGATTCCGAGCAGCAGACATTCCGGGCCTTTCTCGAAAAGCTGACGGCACTGGACCAGGGCAAGCGCCGCTTCGAGCTCCTGACCTGGCAGGAATTCCCGAAGAGCATCCGGGTCCTGCTCGACAACCCGTACGTGTTCGCGGACTTCTGGAAATTCCAGAGTGGCGCGCTGGGCGAGGACGAGTGGAGGCGCAACTTCGATACCGCGAATCACGCCGCGCGCAAGGCCCTTGGCAGCCAGGACACCGTGTCGGTGCTCGCGATCGTGCTGGCGCGCATCTACACGCTGCGCAACCAGCTCGTGCACGGCGGCGCGACCTGGCAGAGCTCGGTGAACCGCGAGCAGCTCCGGGACTGCACGAGCTTCATGGCGAAGCTGGTGCCGCTCGTGATCGAGGTGATGATGGACCACCCCGACACGCTGTGGGGGCAGGGGACGTATCCGGTGGTGAGGTAGCAGCGGGGGCGGTTGGTCGCGTTCTTCAGGCGGATGCGCCAGCAGCTGCTGTCCGAGCGCAGGCTCGGCGACTACCTGCGC
>DAOMFD010000087.1:3213-8442 GCA_035429605.1 Steroidobacteraceae bacterium
TCGCGCAGTACGACGCACTGACGCACCACCTCGACCAGGACTACGAAGACGACTCCGAGGTCATCACGCAGGCGCGCGCCTCCGTGAACCGGTTGCGCAACATGAACTACCCGGGCATCGAGCGCGTGCTGGCCCACTTCGCCGGCATCCCGGACGAAGGTTACGAGAAGGCGTTCTTCGCCTTCCGCGACACCGACCTGTTCCGCGACACGCTGCGTCCGCGCGTCGAGATCGAATATCCGCGCCTGCGCCGGATGGCGGACGACATCACCGCCAGGGTCGGTAACGGGTATCGGTGAGCCGCGCTGATCCGACGAGGTGTCGCCGACGTCCTCAGTGCGGAGTGAAGCGCTTCACGCCAGCCTTGCGCGCCGACTTCGACAGATCGGCATCCAGCGTGGCGATCGGCGCACCGGCCCGAAGCGCGAGCTCGAGATAGGACGCATCATACGAGGAGAGCGCGTACCGGCGAGCCACATGCAACGTGTCCGTCAGCGCGCGGGCAAAGGTCGCGTCATCCGGCTGTATCGCGACACCGGCGAGCATCTCGAGGAAGGCCTCGCTCTGCGCCTCATCGACAAGGCCCCTGGCCTCGGCGCGTACCACGACGTTGCCGATCTCGAGCGCCCAGGTCATGGGGACGAGCGCCGTGCAGTCCGGCTGCCGCAGCGAGTCGAGCACGGCTGCCGCATAGGCATCGTCGGCGGGCCTGGCGTCACCAAGCAGCCACGACATCGTCACCGAAGCGTCGAGCACGAAGGCGCTCACGCGCGGCCTTCCTCGATCAGCGCCCGCACACTTGCCCGCCGCCTTGCCTTGAGCGGGTGCTCGCGCATGAAGGCCCGGAACCGGTCGATGGCCGTCGCGGCGTCGGCCGATATGGCGGCCGTGCTCGGCACGAGGTCGGCGACCGCTTCGCCGCGGTTGGTGATCGTGAAGCGCCGCCCGGCGCGCACTTCGCGCAGCAGCTCCGGCAAGCGGGTCTTGGCCTCGTAGGCGCCGATCTCGGTCGTTACCGTCATGGATCTTTTCACAGCAACTAGTCTATCGACTGGTCTAATGGCGTGCAACGCGGGCACGGCACGCCACGGGCAGCCGGCCACTCGCGCCCATTCAACGGGTACCGGCCCCGGTCTCGCCTGCTGAATATGGGGCGGCTTTGCACGGAACCGCGCATGCGGGCGTTGGAGCCTTTGCCCATATCAACCGGCCGCCACCGCGCAGTTTCAGCTGAAACGCAAAAATGGCGGAATTCCGCCACTTTTTCCGTCGCACTGCAAAATCGATTTCGACCCGCAGGTCTTCTATCCGCCCGACCAGTTCGCCGCGAACTTGCACCACGCGCACTCGGGCCCGGGATCCGGCAGTTGCCCCGACAGGGCGAGTGACACCGCGTCGCGAAATGCCGCGGCCACCCACGAGCGATTGCCGTCGTACGGCACGAGCCGCGTGTCGAAGCGCAGCGTGTCGTGGAAACCGTCGGCGGTCTTGAGGCCGTTGGCATAGACGAACCACGCGCGGTCGCTCACCTCCAGCCCCTGCTGCGCGACCAGGAACTGGTAGACGTCCGCCTGGCGCCGGTATGCCGGGTGCAGGGTCGCGCTAGTGACGTGCTCGGCCTTCGACGTCGCCTTGTAGTCCGCGACCATGACGCGCCCGTCTGCGCCGAGCCAGAGATCGTCCACGGCGCCGTACAGCGTCCAGCCGGTGTCGGGGTCCAGCCAGCGCACGCCGGTGAAGTTGTGTCGCCACTGCGGCAGGCGCGAGTCCTGCAACGGGACCGCGTCGAGCCCGACCGTGGCGAAGAGCGGGTGCGGCTCCTGTCGCGCCCGATGCGCGTCGAACTCACGCTTGAAGAGCTCGTCGACCGCGATGTTCAAGGTGAATGCCGGGCCGCCCGGGCGACCGTTGTGGCGCACGAGGTCCTCGTAGAAACAGCGCGGACACTCGAGGAACAGGTCGAGCTTCGAGCGGGAGAGCTGGCGGCGGTCGAAGGAGGTCCTGCCCATCGCATCATGTTCCGGGAGCGTCGGTCGTGCCGAAGATCTCGTTCCCCTGGCCCGAGGTCTTCGGCCGGCACGGCCGTCCGTCGTACCGGGCGATCTCCGCGCACATCGCCCTGGCCTTGAAGAGGGTGAGCGTCCACCACTGCTGCTGCGCGACCTGGTCGGCATTGCGCATGATGGCGTAGTCGACGAATGCCTTGTCGGCGCTCAGTGCGTGGAAGTCGAAGTCGGTGCGCACGCCGCGAAACTCCTTGCGATCGTACGAGAGCCGGATCCCCTTGAAGTCCTGCAGTCCCGGGCCCGCCGTGATTCCCTGCCGGACGTAGTCGATCTGCCCCTGCAGGAACAGGAGGTAGGCGTAGTAGTCGGCGACGGCGTCGCGCAGCTTCGCGTCACCGATCTCGGCGAACAGGCCCGTGCTGATCAGTTCGTCGTAGACCGAGCGGGGAGGCGAGGCGGCCGGCGCCAGGTCGATCGAGCCGAAGGCCTCGCTCACCTTTTCCGTATCGGCCCCGGCCCAGTCGTCGTCGCCGAGCCGTTGCAGGGCGTCTTCGCGCAGCGCGTTGTCCTTGGCGAACATCGTGGCACGCTCCGTGATGTAGTCGACGACCGCCTCGCTCTCGGCGTGCAGGCGTTCGAGCGCGGCCGCTTTTCGCCGCGACAGCTCGGCTTCTTTCTTCCAGGTCGTCACCTGGTTGGCGATGAACACGCCGACCACGACGATGACGAAATCGATGCCGATGGCAGTCCAGTGCTGCCGTTTCACGTGCTCGATGATGCGGGACAGGATCACGGGGCGCGGCTCCTCGAGTAGCGATGGCCGGCGTCGCGGCGCGCCGGAAGGATAAGGCTGCGGTTTACCGGGCGCGACCCGCCCGGCCGCATCGAAATGATAATCGTTGACTTTCCCGCGACCAGGCGTCTAATGGGGCCCGCGGCTACCCGGCGCGTCAGCGCGGAGGCCAGTGCCCGGCGCTTGCGTGCATGGATCACGGCCGCCAGGAGGTTGTCATGAGTCGCATCCTCGCCTTCCTCTACGGCGTGGTCTGCTACGCGGTCTTCTTCGCGACGTTCCTGTACCTCATGGGCTTCATCGCCGGCGCCTACGTGCCGAAGGGCATCAACGACGGCATCGTGACCGCGCCGATCGTGGCCATCGTCATCGATCTCGCGCTGGTCGCTGCCTTCGGCGTGCAGCACTCGGTCATGGCTCGCCCGGGCTTCAAGTCGTGGCTGACGCGCTTCGTGTCTCCCGCCGTGGAACGCAGCACCTTCGTGCTGGCGGCGAGCCTCGTGCTCGTCCTGCTCTACTGGCAGTGGCGCCCGCTGCCCACGGTCGTCTGGTCGGTGTCGGACCCCACCGCAGTCGAGTTGTTGTGGGTGCTGTACCTGGCCGGATTTGGCCTTGTCCTGGCCGCGAGCTTCGTGATCGACCACTTCGACCTGTTCGGGCTGCGGCAGGTCTGGCTGCACCTGCTGCGACGCCAGTACGTGCACCCGCAGTTCACGGTGACCTGGATCTACCGGTTCGTGCGTCACCCGATCTACCTCGGGTTGCTGCTGGCGTTCTGGAGCGCGCCCACCATGACGGTCGGCCGGCTGGTGTTCGCACTCGGGATGTCCGTCTACATCCTGATCGGCATCCGCTACGAGGAGCGCGACCTGGTGCACTTCATCGGCGAGGACTATCGGCGCTACCGCGAGCGCGTGCCGATGCTGGTGCCGCGGCCGGGTGCGACCCACGAAGTCGTGAAGCCCGCGCGAGTCGGGGACGCCTGACGCATCAATCGTCAGGTTTCAGCAGCGACGCCAGCTCCGCGAACGGGGTGTGGGTGGCGCCGGGGGCGGACGCACTGCCATCGGTCAGCGGTCGCATGTCGAGCTGGCGCTGGTGCTCGTTGTCGTGGCAATAGAGGCAGAGCAGCTCCCAGTTGCTGCCGTCCGGCGGGTTGTTGTCGTGGTCGTGGTCCTTGTGATGGACCGTGAGCTCGTGGACGTTGGTGTGATCGAACTCGCGCGCGCAGCGGCCGCAGATCCAGGGGAAGAGCTTCAAGGCCTGGCCGCGGTAGGTGCGCTCGCGTTCCTGCCGTGCCTGTCGGGCCTCGGCGACGATGCGGTCGAGGCGTGCGTGGTCGGGCTCGACCCGCTTGCGGGTGGTCATGGGCGGAATTGTGGACCGCCGCCTGCGTCGAATCGAGTGGCCGGGTGCCGTGCACGACGCCGACCACCCGTGGCCCGCGCCACCGGAGCCCGGGATCAGTACCTGAGAGTCCAGCCTTCGAGGTGAGTGCATGCTTCCGTGGACGCCGGCAGCCGTCCCGCCGCTGGCGACGACGCTCCGGGCGGCGTCATCGGGCGTATGATTTCAACAGCGAGGCCGCGGGCCTCGTCACACGCGGGAGAGCACCATGGCAAAGAAAAAGGCCGATCACGGCGTCTATCGCGTCACCGAGGTCATCGGTACGAGCCGCAAATCCTGGGAAGATGCGGCCGCCAGCGCGGTCGAAGCGGCCGCCAAGTCGCTGCGTGACCTGCGCATCGCCGAGGTGAGCAAGCTCGACATGAAGATCGAGGGCGGCAAGGTCGTCGCCTATCGCGCGCGCGTGCTGCTCTCGTTCAAGTACGAGGGGTGACGCGGCCGCGCTGAGAGCCGTCGCCTCGGTCCGCGGTCCGTCGTTGCGGCACGCCCCCCAGGCTCATCCCCTGAGCCCGTCCACCGGAAAGATGGGCTCACCGATCCAGGGGGGCATCCAATGAGCGCCCAGGCTTGTCCGGTCTCCGACCACGCCCGCCGCACTGCGCGTCGCGTCGCCGACCTGCTGGCGAACGCGGACGCACTGCTCATTACCGCGGGCAGCGGCATGAGTGCGGAGTGCGTGCCGGCCGACGATCCCGAACTGCGGGAGCTGCAGGCGCGCTTCGAGGCACAGGGACGCAGCTTCCGCGAGATGGCGCAGCCGTACCGCTTCGACCAGCACGCCGACCTCGCGTGGGGCTGGTACGGACACCGGCAGCGCTGGTACCGCCGCATGCGGCCGCACGACGGCTATCGCATCGTGCGCTCGTGGTGCCAGGCGATGTCCTGCGGCAGCTTCGTCGCGACGACCAACATCGACGGCCAGTTCTTCGAGGCCGGGTTCACCGACTGGCAGGTGCTCGAGCGTCACGGCAGCCTGCTGCATTGCCAGTGCACGCAACCGTGCTGCGACGAGGTGTGGAGCGC
>DAOMFD010000088.1:0-8217 GCA_035429605.1 Steroidobacteraceae bacterium
GTCCGTGCCGGGCTGCACCAGCAGGGCTTTGCCGTCGACTGGGTCCGCGACGGCGCGGCCGCGGAACACGCACTCGACGTCGCGGCGTACGATCTCTGCCTCCTCGACCTCGGGCTGCCGCGCAAGGAAGGGCTGCAGGTCCTGGCCGGCCTGCGACGCAAGGGATCGGCGTTGCCGGTCGTGATCCTGACTGCGCGCGACGCCATCGACGACCGTGTCGCCGGTCTCGACGCCGGGGCGGACGATTACGTCGTGAAGCCGTTCGAGCTCGCGGAACTCGCCGCGAGGATCCGTGCCGTGCTGCGTCGGAAGGGCGGCCGGGCATCCTCGTTGATCGAGCACCTCGGCGTCGCGCTCGATACCGCGACCCACGAGGTGCGGCGTAACGGCCGTCCGGTCGAGTTGTCGGGGCGCGAGTTCGCCGTCCTGCACGCACTCATGGAGCACCCCGGACGGATCCTGTCGCGCGCCCAGCTCGAGGAGCGACTCTACGGCTGGGACGAGGAAGTGGGCAGCAACGTGGTCGAGGTCCACATCCACTCGCTGCGGCGCAAGCTCGGCGCCGACTTCATCCGCAACGTGCGCGGCGTCGGCTACCGCGTGCCCCCCGCGACGTGAACTCGCTGCGCGCAAGGCTGCTCGCGTGGCTGCTCGCGGCGGTGCTGCTGGTCGGCGTGGCGGGCGGCTTCGTCCTCTACCGCAATGCGCTCGCCGAGGCGAACGCGTTCTTCGACTATCACCTGCGCGAGACTGCGATGCTGCTGCGCGACCAGGCGTACGGCTTCGCGCCGCCCGAGGGACTGCCGCAGGAAGTCCCGCAGTACGACTTCGTGGTGCAGGTCTGGTCGCTCGACGGGCAGAGGCTGTACCTGTCGCAACCGACGGCCGCGCTGCCCGCCGCGACCACGCTTGGGTTCTCGACCGTGGACTCGCGCTCCGGCCGATGGAGGGTGTTCGGCATCCTGGCGCGCGGCCACGTGATCCAGGTGGCGCAGGCCCTCAAGGTGCGGGAGGAGCGAGCTGCGCGGCTGGCGCTCTCCACGCTCAAGCCGTTCGGCGTGCTCGTGCCCGTGCTCGCGCTCCTGATCTGGTGGATCGTGGGCTGGTCGCTGCGGCCGCTCGGCGCACTGGCGGACTCGGTGAGGGCGCGCAGCCCGTCCGCGCTCGACCCGCTGCCGACGGACCGGCTTCCGGACGAAGTCCGTCCACTGGTGGATGCGTTGAACGACCTGCTCTCGCGGCTCGGGGCCGCCCTGCAGCACGAGCGCGCCTTCATCGCCGACGCGGCGCACGAGCTGCGCTCGCCACTGACCGCGCTCAGCCTGCAGCTGCAGGCGTTGGCCGCGGCAGGCAGCGACGAAGAGCGGCACGAGGCGGCGATGCGGCTCCGCGCCGGGGTGGTGCGCGCCACGCGGCTGGTCGAGCAGTTGCTGACGCTGGCGCGGCATCAGCGCGCGCCGGCTGCAGCGGACGCGCCGGTCTCGCTGGATGACGTGGTCCGCGGGATCGTCTCCGAGCTGCTGCCGCTGGCGGACGCGAAACGGATCGATCTCGGTGTCACGCGGGCCGACCCAGCGGTGGCGCTCGGCGATTCCGACGGGCTCCACGTGCTGGTCCGCAACCTCGTGGACAACGCGATCCGCTACACGCCCGAGGGCGGACGCGTCGACGTCGCAGTGCTGCATGAGGCAAGCGGCGGAGTCTCCCGCCCGGTGCTGGAAGTCTGTGACACCGGCCCGGGCATTCCCCCGGACGAGCGCGAGCGCGTATTCGATCGCTTCTACCGCCTGGCGGGTGCGACCGCCGCAGGCAGCGGCATCGGGCTCGCGATCGTGAAGGCGATCGCGGAACAGCACGGTGCACGGGTCGAACTGTCGGCCGGCGCAGCAGGCCGGGGCCTCCGGGCGCGCGTCGTCTTCCCGGGGCCGTCCGCCGCTTAAGCCTCGTTTAAGACTGCAACGGCAGCATCCTTCGTGCCACGACCGGGTGCGTCCGGCCGTGTGCAGTTCATCGGAGGAAGCAGCATGAATGCACAGAACCCGTTGCGCAGCCCCTGGCTGGCCGCGATCGCCGGTGCCGCCTCGATCGCGCTGCCCGCGGGTGCGCTCTACCTGTATGGCCCTGCGCCGCACGCGGCCGAGAGCGCCGGCGCCGCATCGGCCGTCGCCGAGCACGGTCCGCAGGTCGTTGCCGAGCGCGCCGCGCAGGCCACGAATCCGGCCACGGCCGCCGCGCGCTATGGTCTGCCCGACTTCACGTCGCTCGTGGACCAGTACGGCGGCGCCGTGGTCAACATCAGCATCCAGGGCACGGTGAAGACGTCCGCCGGCATGGAGATGCCGCCGCTCCCGGGATTCGGGCCGGACAGCCCGTTCCAGCAGTTCTTCCGTGGCATGCCCCGCAATCCCCACGAGTCGATGCCGGTGCGCGGCGAGGGCTCCGGGTTCATCGTCGCGTCGAACGGCGTCATCCTGACCAACGCGCACGTGGTCGCGAACGCGCAGAAAGTCACCGTCAAGCTCAAGGATCGCCGCGAGTTCGAGGCGAAGGTGCTCGGCCAGGACGAGGCGAGCGACGTGGCGGTCATCAAGATCGACGCGAAGGACCTGCCGACGGTGCGCCTGGGCGACCCGCGCAAGGTCAAGGTCGGCCAGTGGGTCGTCGCGATCGGCGCGCCGTTCGGGTTCGATAATTCGGTGACCGCGGGTATCGTGAGCGCGCTCGGCCGCAACCTGCCCGACGACTCCTACGTGCCGTTCATCCAGACCGACGTCGCGGTGAACCCCGGCAACTCGGGCGGCCCGCTCTTCAACCTCGACGGCGAGGTCGTCGGCATCAACTCGCAGATCTACAGTCACTCGGGCGCGTACGAAGGGATTTCGTTCGCCATCCCGATCGACGTCGCGATGAACGTGGGTCGCCAGCTGCAGGCGAGTGGACACGTGACGCGGGGCCGGCTCGGCGTCGGCATCCAGGACGTGAACCAGGCGCTCGCGGAGTCGTTCGGCCTCGACGCGCCGCGGGGCGCCCTGGTCTCCAAGGTCGAGTCCGGCGGCCCGGCCGACAAGGCGGGCCTCAAGGCCGGCGACGTGATCCTCGCGTTCGGCGACCAGCCCGTCGACACGGCCGGGCAGCTGCCGTCGATCGTCGCGGCCGCCGCGCCGGGCACGAGCGTCGAACTCAAGGTCTGGCGCGACAAGTCGGAGCGCGACGTCAGCGTCAAGCTCGGCGAGGCGACCAAGGACGAAGCCGTGGCCGACAACGGCGCGCAGTCCGAATCCGGCCGGCTCGGGCTGATGGTGCGTCCGCTGTCGCCGCAGGAGCAACGCGAAGCCGACGTGAGCCAGGGCCTCGTCGTCGAGGACGTCGACGGTGCGGCCGCGGAGGCCGGCATCCGGCCGGGCGACATCGTCATTTCGGCGAATGGCGCGCCCGTCCGCAGCGTGGCCGACCTGCGCAAGGTGGTGTCGGGGTCGAAAGACCACGTGGCACTGCTCGTGCAGCGCGGCGACTCCAGGATCTTCGTGCCCGTCGAGCTCGGCTGACGGGTTGGAATCGGGAATCGGGGACATTCTCCTATTTCGGCTTCGCGAAATAGGAGAATGTCCCCATTTCCATTGGCGCGGCGCCGGTCGCGGCCGTAGCATCCCCGCCATGCGCACCGTGATTCGCGAGGCGTCATGACGGCAGAGAAATCCGCACCGCCCGGGCCGGCCATCGCAGCATTGCTGGAGGATGCCCGGCGACGGGCGGTTCGCTACCTCGACGGCTTGCAGGACCGGAAAGTCGCGCCCAGTGCGGCGGCGGTCGAGCGGCTCGCCGTGCTCGAGCAACCGTTGCCGGCCGGACCGACCGATCCCGCCGAGGTGCTCGCGGTCCTCGACGACATCGTGTCGCCCGCCACCATGGCGATGGCGGGCCCACGCTTCTTCGGCTTCGTGATCGGCGGCTCGTTGCCGGCGACGCTTGCGGCCAACTGGCTCGCAGCGGCGTGGGACCAGAACACCGCGTTCGCCAACGTCACGCCCGGCGCGGCGATGCTCGAGGAGATCTCGCTGCGGTGGCTCGTCGAGTTCCTCGGGTTGCCGGCAGCAACCCAGGGCGCGTTCGTCACCGGCGCGACGGTCGCGAATTTCACCGCGCTCGCTGCCGCGAGGTGCGAGGTGCTCGCGCGCGCGGGATGGAACGTCGAGGCCGACGGGCTCTTCGGCGCACCGCCGGTGACGGTCGTGGTGGGCGAGGAGGCGCACCCGACGCTGATCAAGTCGCTAGGCTTGCTCGGTCTCGGGCGCAATCGCGTGGTCCGCGTCCCCGTCGACGGCCAGGGACGGATGAGCGCACGTGACTTCCCCACGCTCAGCGGACCCGCGATCGTCTGCATGCAGGCGGGCAACATCAACACCGGGTCCTTCGACCCGTTCGCGGACATCATTCCACGAGCGCACGAGGCCGGTGCATGGGTGCACGTGGACGGCGCATTCGGGCTGTGGGCAGCCGGCGTGCCGTCGCTGCAGCACCTCGCGCATGGAATGTCGGATGCCGACTCGTGGGCCACCGACGCGCACAAGTGGTTGAACGTGCCTTACGACTCGGGTCTCGCGTTCGTGCGCGTGACCGGAGCGTTGCCGCGGGCGATGGCGATCACCGCGGAGTACCTGCCCAGCGGCGAATCACGTCGCAATCCCGCCGACTACACTCCCGAGCTGTCACGCCGCGCGCGTGGCGTCGAGGTCTGGGCCGCTCTGCGCTCGCTGGGCCGCAGCGGCCTCGTCGAGATGTTCGAGCGCAACTGCCGGCAGGCACAGCGCTTCGGGGCAGCGCTGACGGCCGCGGGCTACGAGGTCCTGAACGAAGTCGTGCTGAACCAGGTGATCGTGTCGTTCGGCACGCCCGAGGTGACGGGCAAGGTCATCGAGGCACTGCAGGAGGACGGCACGTGCTGGTGCGGCGTGAGCCACTGGCACGGCCGCACCGTCATGCGCATCAGCGTCTGCTCGTGGGCCACCACCGACGAGGACGTCGAGCGCAGCATCGACGCCATGCTGCGCGTCGCGCGCGAGGTCACCCGTTAAGCGGGTTACTTGCCGGGCTCGGGCGCGCCGACCTTGATCAGCTCGACCTCGAACACCAGGACCTGGCCCGCGAGCGGGCCCTTGTCCCCGTAGGCCAGCGCCGCGGGGATGACGAGCTCCGACTTGCCGCCTTCCTGCATCAGCTGCAGGCCCTCGGTCCAGCCGGCGATCACGCCGTTGAGCGGGAACGTCGCGGGCTGGCCGCGCGCGTAGGAGCTGTCGAATTCCGTGCCGTCGATCAGGGTGCCGCGGTAGTTCACCGTCACGGTGTCGCTGGCCGCGGGCTTCTTGCCAGCCCCCGCCGCAATCACCCGGTATTGCAGTCCGCTGGCCGTGGTCTTCACGCCGGCTTCCTTGGCATTCTGGTCCATGTAGGCCTTGCCGGCGGCGGCCGTCTTCTTCAGGTGTTCCTCCTGTCGCTGAGCCTTCTGCGCCTGGACCTGCTGCTCGAACTTCTGCAGCGCCGCACGCATTTCCTCCGGCGTCAGCTTCGCCTTGCCGCCCGAGGCGCCGTCCTGCAGTCCCTGCATGACCGCATCGGGCCGGTACTCCACGCCCTGGACGTCGAGCCCGATCTGGTAGCCGAGCGCATAGCTCGCCTTCGCCGTGTCGTCGGTGAGCGGCGCAGGGTCGGCGGCCATGGCGACGGTGGCCAGGAAGGGCAGGGTCGCGGCGAGCGCGCCACGGGCAAGCATGCGGGGCATCGGGAGGGCTCCAGGCTGGGGCGACAAGGGCGCGCATGTTACGCGCGGTGCGGACATTCCGCACGTTCCGCATGGGACCGGCGGCGTGTCACGGAAGTTCCTGCGCGCCGGGGCGCGGGTGTCCCGACTTGCCAAGCTGCGGCTTCCTGCGTCACTTTGCCGGACCCGGGCCGGCCACGCCCGAGGCCGCCGGAGGAATCGCATGAGTGACCAGGGCTGGCATCCGGAAATCGACGAGATTCGACGCCGGCAGGCGCTGGCCGCCGAGATGGGCGGCGAGGACCGCGTCGCGCGACAGCGATCGCGCGGCAAGCTCACGGTGCGCGAGCGCATCGAGGCGCTGCTCGACCCGGGCTCGTTTCGCGAGTGGGGCAGCCTCGCGGGCGAGGGCCGGTACGGTCCGGACGGCCGGCTCGAGTCGTTTCGCGCGTCGAGCTGCCTCACCGGCCGCGGCCACATCGACGGCCGCACCGTGGTCGTGAGCGCCGACGATTTCACGATCCGGGGCGGATCGTCCGAGACCTACCACCACGAGAAGAACGTGCAGGCCGAGCTCATGGCCGCCGAGTACGGCCTGCCGCTGGTGCGCCTGCTCGACGGCACGGGCGGCGGCGGATCCGTCGCCGAGGTCGAGCGCATGGGTGCGACCTACGTGCCGTACGTGCCTGGATTCGATCGGGTCGTCGCCAATCTTGGCCTGGTCCCGGTCGTCGCGCTGGGCCTGGGACCGGTGGCCGGCCTCGGCGCGGCGCGACTCGTCGCGAGCCACTACTCGATCATGGTGCGCGGGCTGAGCCAGATGTTCACCGCCGGCCCGCCCGTGGTCGCCGCGGCCGGCGAGAAGGTCACGGCCGACCAGCTCGGCGGCGCGGACCTGCACGCATCGACCGGCAGCGTGGACGACACGGTGGACAGCGAAGCCGAGGCATTCGCGCGCGCGCGCCGATTCCTCTCCTACCTGCCGAGTCGCGCCGGAGTGCAACCCGCGCGCACGGAGTGCGACGATCCAGCGGATCGCGCGGAGGCCTGGCTCGACGCGGCGGTGCCGCGCGACCGGCGCTGGCCCTACGAGATCCGCCCGATCGTCGAGGCCGTGATGGATCGCGGCAGCGTGTTCGAGGTCGGCCGCGCCTGGGGTCGTTCGGTGGTGACGTCGCTGGCGCGCCTGCGCGGCGTGGTCGTCGCGGTGATCGCGAGCGATCCCGGGCAGATGGGCGGGACGTGGACTGCGGCGGCCTCGCGCAAGATCACCCGCCACGTGGAGCTCGCCGAGACCTTCGGTCTGCCGATCGTGCACTTCGTCGACGTCGGCGGCTTCACGATCGGCTCGCAGGCGGAGAAGGCCGGCACGATCCGCGACGGCACGCGGGCGATCGCGACGATCTTCCAGTCCACCGTGCCGTGGTGCTCGGTCATCCTGCGCCGCGCGTTCGGGGTCGCTGGCGCGGGCATGATGAACCACACGCGCTTCCGCTATCGCGTCGCCTGGCCGAGCGGCGACTGGGGCTCGCTGCCGGTGGAAGGCGGCATCGAGGCGGCGTTCAAGGCGCAGATCGAAGCGGCGCCGGACCCCGTCGCCGAGCGTCGCGAGATCGGCGACCGGCTCGAGCGCCTGCGCTCGCCGTTTCGTTCGGCCGAACGCTTCTACGTGGAGGAAATCATCGCGCCGTCGGAGTCGCGGCGCTGGCTCTGCGAATTCGCGGAACTCGCCGCCGCAGGTCCGCCTGCCGGCGGTGGCCGGTTTTGCTTCAGGCCATGACCACATCGCGCGGGCTCGCGTCGCCCCTACGCGTCCTGCCCAACCTCCTGAGCAGCGCCCGACTCGTGTCGGTGCCAGTGCTGGCCGTGCTCGCCGTCGCAGGCGAGGAGCGCGTCTTCGCGTGGTGGCTGGTGGCCGCGATGCTCACCGACGCCTTCGACGGCTGGATCGCGCGCGGATTCCATGTCAAGACGAAGCTCGGCGCCTTCCTCGACTCGGTCGCGGACTCGGCGCTGACATTGGTCACGGTCTACGGGGTCTGGGTCTTTCACCGCGACGTCATCACCGGGCACGCACTGCTCTGCAGTCTCGCGGTCGGCCTGTGGGCGCTCGAGATGCTGCTCTCGCTGGCGAGGTACGGCCGACTGTCGAGCTTCCACACGTACCTCTCGAAGGCCAGCGGCGTGCTGCTGGGGATCTATTTCGGCGTGCTGTTCGTGATCGGCCACCAGCCGTGGCTCTTTTACCTGGCCATGGCCGTGACGATCGCCGGCAGCCTGGAGGAGATCCTGCTGCTGGCCATGATCCGAGAGTGGCGAGCCGACGTCCGGGGGCTGTGGTGGTTTCTGCGCAGTCCGCCGGGCGGGCGTCGAGAATCCCGGTAAAAACAGGCACTTATTGGCTGCCCGGTCGGGCGCGGCCGGACGTCCCTGGCTTGCGGAATTTGCGGTGTCGACGACCA
>DAOMFD010000089.1:0-6184 GCA_035429605.1 Steroidobacteraceae bacterium
TCGAATCGCGGGTTCTGCGGATCGTCGTTCGCGAGCGGCGGAGGCGGGATGTCGTAACTGCGCCGCCAGATTTTCACCTGCTCGGCGCCGTGCCGTTCGACGGTCTTCGCCTTGTCGAGTCCCTGCAGCGCCCCGTAGTGCCGCTCGTTGAGCCGCCAGGTGCGCTCGACCGGCAACCACATGAGGTCCATCTCGTCGAGCGCAATCCACAACGTGCGGATCGCACGTTTCAGCACCGAAGTGAAGGCGATGTCGAAAGCGATTCCTTCGGCGCGCAACAGGCGTCCCGCCTCGGCGGCCTCGAGGAGGCCCTGGTCGGAGAGATCGACGTCGATCCAGCCGGTGAACAGGTTCTCGAGGTTCCAGATGCTCTGGCCGTGGCGCAGCAGTACCAGTTTTCCCGTGCTCATTCCGTCCTTCCTTCCGACACGACGAGGCGGCGCACCGCCTGCAGGGCGACCGCCAGCGACGCGAAGTCGGCCTTCGACGATTGCTCGCGGATGTCACCCACGACGCCCCGCGCGTGCGTCGCGGCGGCTTCGTGCTTCTTCATCCAGCGCTCGATGGCGCGCGCCGGTTCCTTCTCGCGCGATTCCTCGAGCACGCTCTGCGCGATCGCGCGCTGCGTCTCGTACAGCGCCTCGCGGAGGCTGCCGCGGGCGACCGCGTGCCAGTGGCCTTCGATGTGCAGGTCCTCGACGCGGGCCCGGAGCCAGTCGATGCCGAACTCCGCGCCGGCACCGAAGTAGGTGGCGGCTGCTGCGTCGACCGACAGGCGCCTGGCGCGGGCAAGTTCCACGATGTCGGGCGCGGACTGCAGCGCCGAGCAGGCAGCGACCTGCCGTGCGAGCGCGGCCGGCACGCCGGCCCCCGTGAGTTCCGCGGCACGCGCATCGAATGCCTTGCGCTCGAGACCGTGCAGCCACTGCGGCAGCGCGGCGGACAGCTCGCGGATTCCCGGGCGCAGTCGCCCCACCTGCATCTCGATGCCGAGCTCGTCGCGGTGGCGCTGCAGCAGCCAGTAGGTTGCCTGGCGCAGCAGTGCGATCGTGTCCTGCACCATTGCATACTGCACGCCGGCCACGACCTTGTTGTCGAGGCGCTCGATCGCGCGCCAGATGTCACGCACGTCGAAGGCTTCCCGCGCAATCGTGTAGGCGCGCGCCACCGCGGCCGCGTCGGCACCGGTGTCCTGGCGCGTGCGTGCGACGAACGTTGGCCCCATGCGGTTGACGATGCTGTTGGTCGTCGCGGTGGTGATGATTTCCCGCCTCAGGCGGTGCTCGCCGAGCAGGGACGCGTAGCGCTTGGCGAGCCGGTCCGGGAAGTAACGATCCAGCTCACGGCCGAGGTACGGGTCCTCCGGCACGTCGGACTGGATGAGCTGCTGGCTCAGCGCGATCTTGGCGTAGCTCAGCACCATCGACAGCTCCGGCCGCGTGAGCCCGCGCCCGGTGCGCCGGCGCTCGTCGATCTCCTCGGTGCTCGGCAGGAACTCGAGCGCACGGTCGAGCACGCCATCCAGCTCGAGCGAGCGGATGAAATGCGCGTGCTCGCCGAGCCGCTCGGCCGCGGTCGACTCGAGCAGGCTGATCGCCTGGCTCTGCAGGTAGTTGTCGCGCAGCACGAGCTCGCCCACGTCGTCGGTCATCTCGGCGAGCAGGCGGTTGCGTGCCGCGGTCGGCAGCTTGCTGCGGCGGCTCACCACGTCGAGCAGGATCTTGATGTTGACCTCGTGGTCCGAGCAGTCCACGCCGCCGGAGTTGTCGACGAAGTCCGTATTTAGACGGCCGCCGTTCAGGGCGAACTCGATGCGCCCGAGCTGCGACAGCCCGAGGTTGCCGCCTTCGCCGATCACCTTGCAGCGCAGCTCGCGGCCGTCGACGCGCACGGCGTCGTTGGTGCGATCGCCGATCGCGGAATTCGCCTCCCACGACGCCTTGACGTACGTGCCGATGCCGCCGTTCCACAGCAGGTCGACCGGCAGCAGCAGGATGGCACGGATCACCTGTGTCGGCGTCGCCTTGGATGCGTCGATGCCGAGCAGTGCGCGGGCCTGCGCACTCAGCGCGATTTCCTTCGCATCGCGCGGGAATACGCCGCCACCCGCGGAGATCAGGCGAGTGTTGTAGTCCGACCACGACGAGCGCGGCAGGCTGAAGAGCCGCTCGCGCTCCGCAAAGCTTGCCTCCGCGTCGGGCGATGGATCCAGGAAGATGTGCTGGTGATTGAACGCCGCGACCAGGCGGATGTGACGCGACAGCAGCATGCCGTTGCCGAACACGTCGCCCGCCATGTCGCCGATGCCCGCCACCGTGAAGTCCTGCGACTGCGTGTCCACGCCCATCTCGCGGAAGTGGCGCTTGACGCACTCCCAGCCGCCCCTGGCGGTGATGCCCATCTTCTTGTGGTCGTATCCAGCGGACCCACCGGACGCAAAGGCATCGCCCAGCCAGAATCCGTACTCCGCCGCGAGCGCATTGGCCGTGTCGGAGAACGTCGCCGTGCCCTTGTCTGCCGCGACGACCAGGTACGGGTCGTCGGGGTCGTAGCGCACGGTGCGCGCCGGGGGGACGACCTGGCTGCCCTGCACGTTGTCGGTGAGGTCGAGCAGGCCACGGATGAACATCTGGTAACACGCCGTCCCTTCGCGCTGGACGTCCTCACGGCTCGCGCCGCGGGGCATCTGCTTCGGGAAGAAGCCGCCCTTCGAGCCCACCGGCACGATGAGCGTGTTCTTCACGTTCTGCGCCTTCATGAGACCGAGGATCTCGGTGCGGAAATCCTCGCGCCGGTCGGACCAGCGGATGCCGCCGCGGGCGACCTTGCCCATTCGCAGGTGCACACCCTCGACGCGTGGCGAATACACCCAGATCTCGAACATCGGCCGCGGCTTCGGCAGCTCCGGGAGGCTCTTCGGGTCGAGCTTGAACGACAGGTACGGCTTCGGGTTGCCCGCCGGGTCCGCCTGGTAGTGGTTCGTGCGCAGCGTCGCGTTGATCACGGCGCGGAACGCACGCAGGATTCGATCGTCGTCGGGGCTCGTGACCTTCTCGAGCGCCTCGTCGGTCTCGCGGGCCAGGGAGCGCAACTGCGAGGCGCGGGTCGAGTCCTTGAGTTCGGGGTCGAAGCGCGCCTCGAAAGTCCACGCGAGGTGCGCCGCGATGCCCGGGTGGCGCGTGAGCACCGACTCCATGTACCCCTGGCTGAACGTCAGGCCGGTCTGCAGCAGGTAGCGGCAGACGGCGCGCAGCACGACGGCCTGTCGCCAGTGCAGCCCGGCCGCGAGCACCAGGCGGTTGAATCCGTCGCTCTCGGCCTGGCCGTTCCAGACCGCGAAGAACGCGTCCTCGAATCGGGCGCCCACGAGTTCCGGATCCAGCGTGCGGCCACCCGCGTGCGTGACCTCGAGGTCCTGGATCCAGAGGTCGTGGCCCGCGCCGATCCGGTACGGCCGCTCGTTCAGGATCCGCAGGTCGAAGTTCTCCAGCATCGGCACCAGGTCCGACATCGCGATCGGCTCGCCACGCCGGTACAGGCGCAGGTGCAGCGCCTTGCGGACGGCATCGCCGGGCCGCAACTGCAGCCCGACCGCCGTGCCGGACTCGGGAAGCGCCAGCAGTTCGCGGATGTCGTCGATGGCATCGCGCGCCGGCACGTCGTCCTTGTATGCGGGAGGAAACGCCGCGGCGAACCGTGCTGGCCGGTCACCGGGCAACCGCGCCTGCAGCTCGTCGCGCAGCCGGTCCTCCCAGGTGCGCAGCGCATCGGTCACCAGTCGCTCGATCCGTTCGACGTCCGCGGTCACCTCGTGATCGGGATCGGTGCGCACCAGCGTGTACAGGCGCGCGAGCGCGGATTCCGAGATCTGGACCTGCGTCTCGTGGGACAGGCCCGCCAGTTCCTGGAGCAGGATCTGCTCGATGCGCTGCCTGGCCTGCGTGTTGTAGCGGTCGCGCGGGACGTACAGCAGGCAGCTGAAGAAGCGGCCGTAGGGGTCGCGGCGGACGAACAGCCGCACGCGCCGGCGCTCGTAGATGTTGACGATGCCACGGGCGCTGCGCACGAGCTCCGGCACGCTCGCCTGGAACAGCTCGTCGCGCGGGTAGCTCTCGAGGACGTGGAACAGCTCCTTGCCGTCGTGGCTCACCGGTGCCACGCCGATGTGGTCGATCACGTGCTGGACCTTGTGGCGCAGCAGCGGGATGTCGCGCGGACTGGCGCTGTAGGTCGTGGACGTGAAGAGCCCGAGGAATCGCCGCTCTCCCGTCACCTCGCCACGCTCGTCGAAGGTCTTCACGCCGACGTAGTCGAGGTACTTGGCGCGATGGACCGTGGACACCGAGTTCGCCTTGGTCACGACGAGTACCGTCGCTTCGCGCGCCCTGCGGCGAGTCTCTTCGCGCAGCGTCACCGGCTTCGGTGTGATTCGTCCCTTGCCGCTGCGCAGCAGTCCCAGGCCCGAGCCGGTGACCGGCACCAGCTTGTCGGCCGACGCGCCGCGCACCAGTCGGTACTCGCGGTAGCCGAGGAAGGTGAAGTGATGGTCGGCGAGCCACGCCAGGAAGGCCCTGGCCTCGCTGCATTCGGCGCGGCCGATGCCGGGTACGCCCACGGCGATTTCGGCCGCGATGTCGGTCGCGCGGGTGCGCATTGCCGCCCAGTCGCGGACGGCCAGCTCGACGTCGGCGAGCGTCGCGAGGATGCGGCGGCGCACGTCCTCGAGACGTGCCGCGTCAGCGACGCCATCCATCTCGATGTGCTGCCACGATTCGGCGCGCGCGCCCTTGGCAGCTTCGCCCGAGCAGGTCTTGATGCGACCAGCCCGGTCACGCGTCACGTACAGGACCGGGTGCGCCATCATGTGCAGCGCGAGGCCGCAGTCGTTGAGCACCATCGCCAGGGAATCGAGCAGGAACGGCATGTCGTCGGTCACGACCTCGACCACCGTGTGCGGCGACGTCCAGCCGTGCTGCAGCTGCGTCGGGTTGAACACCCGCACCAGCGGCTGGCCGGCGCGCCGCTTCGTGCCGAAGCGCAGGTGATCGGTCGCGGCGGCTGCCAGGGCGGCGGGGGTGCGGGCGCGCAGGTCGTCCTCGTCCACGCCGCGGTAATAGTCCCTGGCGAAGTGCGCGGGCGGGACCGGCGTCTTCGGCTGCGCAGGGCGGGCCTGGGCTGCGATCAGGTCGATCAGGTGCTTGCGCGCGGCCGGGATGCTGCCTGCCATGTTGTTCTTCCTCAGTTCCGATTGCCGCCGTGGGCGGAATTATAGGCCACGGCCGCCCGCGGCTCGGATGCCGATGCATCCGCACAACCCGCAACGTCAACGGCCATCATCGAGGCCATCCGTCGCGAGCGCGTTGGCCCGCGAGGTGAGCTTGGCGATGATCGTGTCGAGGGCCACGGTTTCGCCGTCTGCCAGGCATTCGAGCAGCTCGCGCTCGTAGCGCAGTGCAAGCGGGGCAATGCGCCGATAGACGGCGCGACCCGCCGGCGACAGACGCAGCACGGAGCGACGGCGATCGTCCGGCGCCACCGAGCGGCGGATCCGGCCGGCACGCGCCAGTCGCGTCACCGCCCGGCTGACCGCGACAGCGTCCATTCGCGTGTAGGCGGCCACTTCGGCTGCGGACAGCCCCGGGTTCCTGGCGAGAACGGCGACCACCCGCCACTCCGGGATGCCGAGCCCGAAGCGCTGCTGGTACTCGCCCGCGATCGCGCTGCTCACGAGGTTGGTGAGCACCGACAGCCGGTAGGGCAGGAACCGCTCCAGCTCTATGGACGTCACCGCACTGTGCTTCACGGCGTCTCCCGCCGACCCGATGTTTGCAAGTGTAACGATTCGGGGCGCAGCCGTGCCATGCACTAGGGGCGGTGCGCCCGCGCGAGGTAGGCATGGGTCTGCATCTCGGCGAGCCGGCTGCGCGTGCGGTCGAATTCGAAGGCAAGACGCTCGCCGCGGTACAGGGCATCCGGCATGGCCGCGGCGGCCAGCACCAGCTTGACCGACCGGTCGTAGAACTCGTCGACGAGTGCGATGAACCGGCGTGCCTCGTTGTCCCGTGCCGAATCGAAAACCGGTACTCCCGAGACGAAGACCGTGTGGAAACCGCGCGCGATTTCCACGTAGTCGGCGGTACCGCGCGGGCCCTCGCAGAGCTCGGCGAAGTCGAACCACGCGACG
>DAOMFD010000089.1:6284-8174 GCA_035429605.1 Steroidobacteraceae bacterium
TCCTCGACGTGCCGCCACCCGGCGAGGCGCCCGTGCACGTCCTTCATGAAGCGATGGAAGTGATCGCGCCGGGCAGGGACTCGCAGCTCGGCGTGGAACAGGTCCATGAGGAACGTCTTGCCGCGCCCGACGCCACCCCACAGGTAAAGGCCGCGTGCGGGCTCCGTGCCCGGGCCGCGCAACGTGGCGAGCATCCTCGCGAACCAGCCGCCCGGCGCCGGCGAGTGCAGTCGGCGATGCAGCGCGTCGAGCTTGCCGACCGCGTGGAGCTGGGAGCGGTCCGGGGAGTACCCGTGGCGCTGCAACGATTCGTGGTAGGCGCGGGCCAGGCTTCCGGCGTCGTTCATCGGGCCGGGCGCGGTGTCAGTCGGACAGTTCCGCCAGGTCGCGGAAGTGCTCGAGCGCTTCCGGATTGGCGAGCGCGTCCGTGTTCTTGACCGGACGGCCGTGGATCACGTTGCGCACGGCGAGTTCCACGATCTTGCCGCTGATGGTGCGCGGGATGTCCGCCACCGCGATGATCTTCGCCGGCACGTGGCGCGGCGTCGTGTTCGCCCTGATCGTGTCGCGGATGCGCTTCTCCAGCGCCGCGTCGAGCGCCACGCCGGGGCGCAGCTTCACGAACAGGACGACGCGCACGTCGTGCCGCCAGTTCTGGCCGACGGCCACGCTCTCGAGCACCTCGTGCACCTTCTCGACCTGCCGGTAGATCTCGGCGGTGCCGATGCGCACGCCACCCGGGTTCAGCACGGCGTCGGAGCGGCCGAGGATCACGAATCCCCCGTGCTCGGTCTGCAACGCGTAGTCGCCGTGGCACCAGACGTCCGGATAGCGCTCGAAATACGCGGCGCGGTACTTGCTGCCGTCCGCGTCATTCCAGAACCCGATCGGCATGGACGGGAAGGGCGCGCTGCAGACGAGTTCCCCCTCGCGGCCGACCAGAGGATGACCGTCGTCGTCGAATACCTGCGTCTTCATGCCGAGAGGACGGCACTGGATCTCGCCGGGATAGACGGGCAGGCACGGGTTGCCGATGCAGAAGCACGACACGATGTCCGTGCCGCCGGAAATGGACGCGAGGTGCACATCGCGCTTGATGGTCGAGTGGACGTAGTCGTACTGCTCGGGCGCGAGCGGCGAACCGGTCGAGATGATCGCGCGCAGCGAGGTGAGGTCGAACGCGCTGCCGACCGCGCCTCCGTCCTTCTCGAGTGCGGCGAGGTACTTGGGACTGGTGCCGAAGTGCGTGACCTTCTCGCGCTCGGCCATGCGCCACAGCACGTCGCGGTCCGGCGCGAAGGGCGAGCCGTCGTACAGCACGAGCGTGCAGCCCGAGGCGAGCCCCGACATGAGCCAGTTCCACATCATCCAGCCGCAGGTCGTGTAGAAGAACAGCCGGTCGCCGGACTTGAGGTCGCTGTGCAGCGCGTGCTCCTTGCGATGCTGCAGCAGCGTCCCGCCGACGCCGTGCACGATGCACTTCGGCACGCCGGTGGTGCCGGACGAATACATCACGTAGAGCGGCGAGTCGAAGGGCAATCGCACGAACTGCAGCGGTGCACCCGGCTGGCCGAACTCGCCGAACCTCACCGCGGCCGGAAGCCGGGAAATGTCCGGGTCGGGGTTGACGTACGGAACGACGACGACCCGCTTCACGGTGTCCAGCCGCTCGAGCACGCCCCGGATCGGCGCGAGCGAGTCGAGCGTCTTGCCGTTGTAGAAATAGCCGTCGGCCGTGAACAGCACGCGTGGCGCGATCTGTCCGAAGCGGTCGAGCACGCCGTTGATGCCGAAGTCCGGGGAGCACGAGGACCACACGCCGCCGAGGCTGGTCGTGGCGAGCATCGCGATCGTCGTCTCGGGGAGATTGGGCATGAAGCCGACGACGCG
>DAOMFD010000090.1:0-6122 GCA_035429605.1 Steroidobacteraceae bacterium
CGTATGCGGGTGTGCCGCTCACGCACCGCGAGCACGCGCAGTCCGTGCGGTTCGTTACGGCGCACGACCACGAGTCGTTCGCCGAGGCCGACTGGGCCGCGTTGTCCGCCGGTCGGCAAACGCTGTGCCTGTACATGGGGATTGCAGAGCTCGCATCGTTCGCTGCACGACTCATGGCACATGGTCGGCGCTCGGAGACACCGGTGGCCGTCGTCGAGAACGGCTCGCGCACCGACCAGCGCGTGACGCTCGCGAGTCTCGGGCAGCTTGGCGACCTTTCGGTTCGCGCGGCGCTGCAGTCCCCGGCCATGGTGATCGTGGGCGAGGTGGCGGCACTGGCCGGGACGCTTGCCTGGTTCGGCGAGGAGCCGCGCCGCTGGGAGTCGCTGCGCCGGGTCGCGTGAGTGACCGCGTCGATCGGCCGGCCCGAGGTCACATCGTCCAGGCGATCTCCGCGAACACGGCGCGAGGTTCGCCCGGAAAGTAACGGTAGGTCCCGAACGAGTAGTCGGCGCGGTCGGCGTAGCGCACGTCGAGCGCGTTGGTGACGCGCAGGCCGGCACACCACTGCGGAGCGAATCGCCACAGGCCGCGCAGGTTCACGAGTTCGTAGCCGCCGTAGCGATGGGCGTTCGCGGCATCGAGCCAGTACGGTCCGACCACCATCCATTCCGCCTCGGCTTCGACGGATGCGGTCGGACGCCACTCGAGGCCGTAGCGGCCGATCTCGCGGGGAGCGGTGTCGATGTCGTTGCCGGCCACGAGGGTCTCGCCGCCGTCCACCCGGCGCGAGAAGTCGTAGCGATGGATCGCGTATGTGCCCGCGGCGACCACGTCCAGCGACGGCAGGGCGCGCCAGCGCAGGTCGTATTCGATGCCACGGTGCGTGGTGCGCCCATTGTCGACGTTGTAGCCGTTCGATTCGCGCAGGATCACCCCGCTGCGCTTCATGTCGTAGACGGCCAGTGCGAGTGACACGCGCGACCAGGCGCCCTTGAGCCCCAGTTCGACGGAATCGAGTTCCTCCGGCTGCAGGTCGGCGACTCGCTGCATGCGCTGCAGCCGATACAGCTCCGTCATCTCCGGCGGCCGGAAACCCTGTGTCAGCGTCGCGTACCCGACCAGGGACGGCGTGAAATCGTAGGACACGCTGAGCTTCGGCGCCCAGTCGTTGAAATGGTCCGTGCGGTCGGCGGGCCGGCTGTACAGGCACGGCGCCGGCGTGCACGGCACCCCCTGGTCATCGGTGTTGCCGTCGAGCATCCGGTTGTCGTAGTCGTACGTCACCCATTCGGCGCGCACGCCGGCCGTGATTCGCCAGCGTTCGGCAAAGCGGCGCTCCGCCTGCGCATACAGCGACTCGACGTTCGACCGCACCTCGTAGTCGTAGTGCTTGCCGGCTGGCCGGATGGCGTTGGCCGCCGCCGAGCCGCCCGTGGTGGGGTGGTCCTGGTACTCCTCGAGCGACGACTGCCCGAGTTCGACGTCGGCCCCGACGATGACCGACCAGCCCTGCACGTCACCCCAGGCAATGCTCGTCAGGAGCCCGCCGCTCACCTGGCCGTTCTTCTCCACCGGTTGGCCCAGCAGGAAATGCTGCA
The DNA here is from genome assembly GCA_035429605.1 of Steroidobacteraceae bacterium. Taxonomy (GTDB): domain Bacteria; phylum Pseudomonadota; class Gammaproteobacteria; order Steroidobacterales; family Steroidobacteraceae; genus RPQJ01. Next base: position 1,602 of record DAOMFD010000090.1, read on the forward strand.
GGAAATCCATGTGCGAACTGCGCAGGAATGGCCGCAAGTCGAGTTCGGCGCCATCCAGCAAACGAGGCTGCAGGAGGCCCGTGAGGCGCACGGCCGTCGAATTGCGAAATGCGCCCGGCGTCGGGTTCGATTCGCTGAGCTCGAGGCTCCGGTACGCATTCTTGCCGGTGATGAATCCCGCCGTCTCCTGGTCGAGGTTCGTGACGGCCAGGTCTGCACGTGCCGGTGTCGTGCCCAGGTCACCGACGAGCGTCGCATTGAACTTGGCCTCGTCGTAGCCGGAATCGTCGCGCCAGCCGCCGTCGTGCGTATACAAGCCCGCGGCGCCGAAGTCGGCGGCGCTGCCGTCGTGTCGACCCGCCACCTTGACGCGCCAGTAGCTCGACGGGCCGGCGTCCACGCTGGCGGCGAGGGGAGGGCGATCCAGCGGTGCCGGCTGGATGACGTTCACCGTGCCGAACATCGCGTTCGAGCCGTAGAGGGCGCTGCCGGGCCCGCGCAGCACCTCCACCGCCTGAGCCTGCTCCGTGTTGACCTCGTAGAGCGCGTTCACGTTGCAGAAGCCCACGGGACGCACCGGCACGCCGTTCTCGAGGAACAGGAACGCGCCGCAGGACCCGGCGCCTGTCAGGACCGGCGAGCGGATGGCCGTGAGACTCTCCTGGCCGCTGCCCTGCTGGATCATCACGCCGGGAATGCGGTTAAGGATCTCGGCGTGGTGCGTCGCGTCGACCAGCACGATGCCATCGGTGCCGACCCGGCCGATGCTGAGCGGCACGTCGAGCGCGGGCTGCGGCTTGCGCGTCGCGGTGACGACGACTTCTTCGAGCGGCCCCGCAGGTTCCGCATGGAGCGCGGCCGCGTGACTCGCGTACAGCACGCCTGCTGCGATGAGCAGGCGCCGCAGTCGGCTGGAGTCGTCACGGCGCGGGACGCAGGCGTCGGTCATCGCGGGCCCGGCAGGAAAGCTGCAGCGATTATCCGGCATCGATCCGGTGTCCGTACGACGGTTTGTTAACATCGATGCAGGGATCTCCGGAGCATTCACATGCGGATCCGATGCGTGCTGATGACGGCCTGCGCGATGCTGCTGATCGCCGGGCCCGGGCGGGTCATGGCGGACGACGCGCCGCAGGAGCCGGCCGCTTCCCGGCCGAAGATCGGCCTGGTGCTGAGCGGCGGCGGCGCGCGTGGCGCGGCCCACATCGGCGTAATCCGCGCCCTGGAGCAGATGCACGTCCCGATCGACGCCGTGGCGGGGACCAGCATGGGCGCCGTCGTCGGCGGTCTCTACGCGGCCGGCCTCAGCGGCGACGAGATCGAGCAGGTGTTCCGTTCGCTCGACTGGCAGGAGCTGCTCCGCGATCGCGCGCCGCGCCGTGACCTCGTCTATCGACGCAAGCTCGACGACCGCAGCTTCCTCGCGACGGGCGGTCTCGGCATCCGTGCCGACGAGGGCGTCGTACTGCCGCTCGGCCTCATCACCGGCCAGAAGATCACGCAGGTGCTGCGCACCTCCACGATGCGCGTCGCCGACGTGCAGGACTTCGACAAGCTGCCGACCCCGTTCCGCGGGCTGGCGACGGACCTCGAGACCGGCGACCCGGTGGTGCTGCGCTCCGGCGACCTCGCGACCGTACTGCGCGCGAGCATGTCGGCGCCGGGCGTGCTCGCCCCGGTCGAGATCGGTGATCGCCTGCTCGTCGACGGCGGTCTCGTCGACAACCTCCCGGTCGACCTCGCGCGCCAGATGGGCGTCGACGTCGTCATCGCCGTGGACGTGAGCTTTCCGCTGGCGCGGCGCAGCGGCCTCGAGACGCCACTCGACGTCACCAGCCAGATGATCGCGATCATGGTGCGTCGGGGCACCGCAGCGTCGCTCGCGAACCTGCGCCCGGGCGACGTGCTGGTCACGCCCGAGCTCGGGCGCATGACGTCCATCGATTTCACGAAAATGCCCCAGGTCATCGTGGCGGGGGAGACGGCGGCCGACCAGCAGTCGGCGAAGCTTGCGTCCCTGGCATTGCCCGCGGACCAGTATGCGGCCTACGTCGCCGCACGGGCGCGCGCGGCCGATCCGAACGTGCGTGTCGCATTCGTGAGGCCGGGACCGCATTCAGAGGCCGATGCGAAGCGCATCGACGCGGTGTTCGGCGACCTCGCCGGCAAGCCGCTCGACACGCGCGAGCTGCAGCAGCGGGCCTACTCCCAGTACGCGCTCGACCGCTACGAAGCGGTGGACTACCGCGTCGTGAACGACGACGGCGAGCGCGGCCTCGAGATCGACCTGCGACGCAAGTCCTGGGGGCCGAATTTCCTGCGCTTCGGCATGAGCATCGAGAGCGACTACGAGGGTGGCACGTACGCGAACGCCGGTGCACGCCTGCTCATGACGGGCGTCAACCGGCTCGACGGCGAATTGCTGCTCGACGGTCAGCTCGGCGAGGACCCGCACTTCTACACGGAACTGTTCCAGCCGCTGTCGTTCAAGACGGAGTTCTTCATCGCGCCGGCCTTCCGCTACGACCTCGAGACGCTGCAGTACGTGCAGGACGGGCACCGGCTCGCTCAGTACCGGGTGCGGGACACCGAGTTCCTGCTCGCGGTGGGGGCGGAACTCTCGAACTGGGGGGAAGTGCGCCTCGGCGTGCGCCGTGGGACCGGGAGCAGCCGACTGATGGTGGGCGAGCCGGTGTTCCCCAACGAGGAATTCGACCTCGGCGCCGCGTACCTCGAATTCGGCTACGACCGCCTCGACAGCGCGTACTTCCCGAAGCACGGGCAGGCATTCCGGGCGAGCTGGCAGTCGGAGAGCAAGGCGCTCGGCGCCAGCGCCAACGCGGACATCGTCGAGGCGTCGTGGGTCTTCGCCCGCAGCCACGATCGCAACAGCCTGGTGCTGTCCCTCGCGGGTGGCTCGGCGCTCGACGACCGCGTCGTCTCGCCGCAGGAATTGTTCACCCTGGGTGGCTTCCTCAACCTGTCGGGGCTCCCGCAGGACGACCTGATCGGCACCCAGTACGGCATCGCGCGTGCCATCGTCTACCGCAGGATCAGCCGGGGCGGCACGGGGCTGTTCGAGTTTCCGGCGTACATCGGCGCCTCGCTCGAAGCCGGCAACGTCTGGCAGACCAAGGCGGACGTCGATTTCGGCGACCTCAAGGTCGGGGGCAGCGGATTCCTGGCCGCGGAGACTCCGTTCGGGCCGTTGTATCTCGCCGCGGGATTCGCGGAGGGCGACGCCGCGCTGTACCTCGTCCTCGGCAAGACCTTCTGAGCCGGCGATTCGCGCTAGAATCGCCGGCCGATCCCGCGGTGTAGCCACCATGACGACCTGCCACGAGCACAACCTGCGCGCCCCGCTGCCGGCAGCCCGGCCCTACGGGATCCGGGTCCGCCTGCGCCACGACGACCCGTTCCGCAGCCTGCTGGGTGACGACTGGCACCGGGAGCACTGGTTCGCGACCCGCGCGGAACGGGATCGAGCGCTCGAGGAGATGAGCGGCCGCTACGTGTACTTCCGTCCGGGCGACGCGCCGGCGCTCGATTTCGAGCGCGTGGACCCGCGGGCCGCGTGAACTGGTTCACGACGTACCTCGGTTACGCCGTGGGAGCGCTCCTGGCGATCCTGCCGATCGTCAACCCGCTCGGGGCGGTTCCGCTCGTGATCTCGGTTGGCGCACACCTGCCGGAGAAGGAACGCCTGCGCCAGATACGCCGGGCGTGCATCTACACGTTCTCGCTCATGGCCGGGTTCCTGGTCGCCGGCAGCCTCATCATGAGCTTCTTCGGCATCTCGATCCCGGGCATGCGCATCGCGGGCGGCATGATCCTCGCATTCCTCGGCTTCGGGATGCTGTTTCCCGGTGCGGACGCATCCGCGGCGAAGGTGCCGCAGCCGGGCGAGATCCGCCACGACATCGCTTTCACGCCGCTGGCGATGCCCGGCCTGAGCGGGCCGGGCACCTTCGCCGTGGTGATGAGCCTCTCGTCGCAGGCCAGCGCCCGCCAGGGCTGGGAGCGCATCGCCGATTTCCTCGGAGTGGCGACCGGCATCCTCTCGGTCGTGGTGATCTCGTGGCTCGTGCTGCGCGCGGCGGAGAAGTTCAATCGCCTGCTCGGAGCGACCGGCATGGTCGCGCTCACGCGGCTCATGGGATTCCTGATGATCTGCATCGGCGTGCAGTTCATCATCAACGGCACCGCGGTCGTCGTCGCCGACCCGTCGATGTGGACGGGCCTGGCCGAGGCGCTGCGGCAGCAGCAGGCGCGGTAGGGAGCGCTCGCCATGGGCCTGTGGTCGACGCGCAAGAGCCGGATGCCCGCGCCTGCGGACGCGCTCCCCGGGCGAGACGTGCGGATGCACGTTCACGAGCGACATTTCGTCAACGGCCATCGCCTCGAACCGCCGTTCCCGGACGGCCTGGAACTCGCGCTCTTCGGACTCGGCTGCTTCTGGGGTGCGGAGCGGAAATTCTGGATGCTGCCCGGCGTCTACAGCACGGCGGTCGGCTATGCCGC
>DAOMFD010000090.1:6222-8111 GCA_035429605.1 Steroidobacteraceae bacterium
GCGGTGAAATCGCGCGCCGCCTGGGGCGGCGTGCCGACCTTGCCCTCGAGGATCTGCGAAGCCAGGATGCCGGAGACTCCATACGCCGTCTCGTCGGCGCCGTCGTCCACGGCGAGCACCGTGCCCTCGATGGAGACGCCGAGGAATACACCCTCGCTGCGCGAATAGGACAGGATCTGCGCCTTGAACATCGGGTCGGTGTTCGCCGACGCCGTGCGGCCGACCGGGCCGGCGGCGACACTCGCGTCGACGCCGAGCGTGAACTTGCCGCCGCTGATGCCCTCGACGCTCTTGCGCGACATGAGCACCAGCACCAGGTCGGTCGTCTGCATGCCCACCTGAAATCCGGCACTGCCGCCGTACAGCCGCAGGAACACCGGATTGCTCCAGCTACCGTCCTCGTTGCGCACGGCCATCACGCCCTTGCCGCCGCGCCCGCCGGGAACCAGCACCGCGATTTCGAACACCTTGGGCACCACGACGATGCCGTACGCCCGCTCCAGGAGCCAGCCCGGGATGCCCTGTTCGGCGAGCCCGGTGAAAGTCTCGAAGACCTGACGCGAGTGCTCGAGTCGCTGGTCCGTCTTTTCGTCCGCCCGGGCAGTCCCGGGGCTGGCCAGCACGACGAGGGCGAGGGCGATCAGTGCGGTGATTCTCTGCATTTGGGCTCTGAGGGGTTGGTGAGGTGACGACCGACTTTAGCAGAATACGGGCGCGCGCGGCCGAGGGCGCCCGGCTATGCTCGTCATGCCCGCACTGGATCGAGGCAGCACCCATGAAGACCGCGGCTCGGATCGCAATGCTCGCGTCATTCGCCTTGGTGATCGGCCGAGTGGCGGCCCAGGACGGCGACGCGCCACTGGCGACCGATGCGGCGTTCGCAGCGATGTCCGTCGAACGTGGCTCGCAGCGGGCGTTCGAGGAGTACCTCGCAGCGGACGCCGTGGTGTTCCGTCCGGGCCCGGTGGTGGCGCGTGAGTGGTTCGCGGCGCACGAGCAGGGCAGCGGCAGGCTCGAATGGACACCGGTCGCGGCAGCGCAGGACTGCAGCGGCCAGTGGGCGCTGACGACCGGTCCGTGGAAGTACACTGCCCCGGAAGGCGGCGGCGGCTCCGAGGGTCATTACCTGTCCCTCTGGCGGCGCGAACCGGACGGCGGTTGGCGCGTCGTCCTCGACAACGGTGTGGATCACGGCCCGGCGGCGGACAGTGCGCCCTCGCTGGAGTCCGCCGTGGCCGCCCTCTGGCCGGCCCTGCGCGCGAAGACATGCCGGGCCGGGAGCGGCGCGGCCAGGCTGCACGACGTCGAGGCGGCCCTGAACCAGGCTGTGCAGTCGGACGGGCTGTCGCTGGCGCTCGCGCACGTCGCCGCCCGGGGCGCGCTGGCCTATCGGGACGATGCGGCGCCCGAGACCTTCGAGGTGGCCGCCATGACCGACGCGGTCTACGCGCGAGGCACCCAGGCCGAGTCGCACTTCGTGGGGGCCGATCCGGACTCCGACTTCGGCTACAGCTACGGTGTGATCTCGGCGTCAGGCGCTTCCGGTGCGTCGCCGACTGCGCGCTCCGCGTACGTCCGCGTGTGGCGCTGGGACGGCCGCCACTGGAGCCTGGTCATCGACATGCTGACGCCGATGGACGCCGGCGATTCGCGTTGAAGCCGGTCGCCCCGTCAGGCGGCGCCTGCCTTGCGCAGCTCGAGAATCTGGGCATCGGAGTAACCCACTTCCCGCAACAGTTCTTCGGTGTGCTCGCCGAGCGCTGGCGCGATGCGGGCAGGCAGGCGCTCGCCACCGACCTTGATCGGGTTTGCCAGCACGCGGAAGTCGGGTCGCGCGGGATGCGGGAGCGAGCGCACCATGCCCGTGGCGTGCGCGTAGGGATTGTCGA
>DAOMFD010000091.1:0-7943 GCA_035429605.1 Steroidobacteraceae bacterium
GCGATCCTGAACAACCTCGAGCACGACCACGCCGACATCTACCCGGACGTGGCCTCCATACAGCGGCAGTTTCATCTCCTGCTGCGTACGATCCCGGCGGCTGGGCGCATCGTCATGAACGGTGCGGACCACAACCTCGAGCAGGTCCTCGCGATGGGCTGCTGGACGCCGGTCGAGCGCTTTTCGTCCCACGCGTCGGTTGCCGCCGACTGGCGGCTGGAGGCGGACCCGGCATCGGCCTATGCGCGCTACTCGGTGTACCGGTCGGGGCAGCGGGTCGGCGACGTCACGTGGGGCTTGCTCGGGCGGCACAACGCGGAAAACGGCCTTGCGGCGCTGGCCGCGGCGCACCACGCGGGCGTCGACGTGCAGGCGGGCATCGAGGCCCTCAATCGATTCCAGGGCGTGCGCCGGCGACTCGAGGTGCGCGGCACCGTGGACGGCGTCGTCGTCTACGACGATTTCGCGCACCATCCGACCGCGATCGCGAGCACGCTCGAGGGCGTTCGACTCAAGGCGGGCGGCGGGCGCGTCATCGCGGTGCTCGAGCCGCGCTCCAACACCATGAAGCTCGGCACGCACAAGACGGCCCTCGCAGAGTCGCTGCGCGGCGCGGACCGCGTGTTCGTGTACAAGTCGCCGGAAGTGAAGTGGGACGTCGCCGATGCGATGCGGCCGCTCGGGTCCCAGGCCGCGGTGCACGAGGGACTCGAGCCGCTGGTCACGGCGCTGGTCGCCGAGGCCCGCCCCGGCGACCACCTGGTGCTGATGAGCAACGGCTCGTTCGGTGGGCTGCACGAGAAGCTGCTCGCGGCACTCAAGGCTCGCCCGGCCGCTTGAGCCGGCCGCGACGCCGACACCGTCCATGTGATTCTCCACGACTGCGGCGATTTTGCCGCTGGCATCGCGCGTCGCCGCGTACTTGAATGGCGCTGACGGCTGGGTCGGCTGGCCGCACACCGGAGGTCGTGGACCATGGACGATACGAGAGCCGCAGAGATCCTGAAGTCACTGGCGTCGGGCGTGGATCCAGCGGATGGAACCAGTGCCCAGGCGGGTGGCGTGCTGCAGTCGCCGGACGTCGTGCGCGCGCTGTTCATCGCAGCCGAGACGCTCGAGGGTCGCGTGCGCATGGCGCGCCGCGTGTCGAACCTGCCGCGCAACGCGGGCAAGCCGTGGTCGAGGGAGGAGGACGAGCGACTGCTCGCCGGGTTCGACGGCGGGGTCACGGTGGATGCGCTGGCCGGCGCCCACGAACGCACCCGGGCGGGCATCGAGGCGCGACTGGTCAAGCACGGCCGCCTCGAGGCAGAGCAGGCCGCCGGGGTCCGCATGCGCTGAGCATTGCCGCCACGCTCACGCGCTAGAATCCCGCCCGTTGCCGGCAGCGGGCGGGACACATGCGCGACAGGCGCGGCGGGATGCAAACGGTGATCGGGTCGACCTGCTGCGGTGGGATCGCGCGCGGCGCGGGTGCGGGCGGCGGCACATGACCGACCGACCGAGGTACCTGTTCGTCCCGGTGTCCGGCCCGGGCGGCGCCGGCGAACTGATGCGATGCCTCATCATCGCGCGCGGACTGCGGTGCGTGCAGCCGCAGGCCGACATCCACTTCATCGTGAGCCGTACCGCCGTGTTTCGCGAGGCGGTCGAGTTCCCGATCCACGACAGCGATGCGTCGCCGACGCTCAGCACCCCGCAGGTGCTCATGGCGCTGGAGCAATTCGCGCCGAATGTCGTCGTATTCGACAACTCGGGCCGCACCTCGCAGCTGCGTGCCGCGCGGCGCGGGGGCGCGCGTGTGGTCTTCTCGAGCCGCACGCCGCACCTGCGTCGCAAGGCCTTCCGCCTCAAGTGGATGCGACTGCTCGACGAGCACTGGATGGTGTTCCCGCGCTTCATCACGGGCGAACTCGGCTGGTCCGAGAAACTGAAGCAGCGACTGTTTCCGCACTATCGCAGCCGCCATCTCGACACGCTCTTTCCCCCGTCGGAGCCCGGCGCACGCTCGGCGTGGCTGGCGTCCCGCGGCCTCACCGAAGGGCAGTACGTGGCATTCGTGCCGGGCGGGCGGGGCGAGTCGTCGCGAGTGGCGCAGCCCACCGAACTGTTCGTGGCCGCGGCGCGCGACTACGTGTCACGCACGGGTGGCCCCGCCGTCGTGCTGACCGGGCGGACGCAAGGGCCGGACGGAGGTGACACCGCTGGGCTCACGCTGCTGCCGCGGATTTCGCCCGAGGAAGTGCAGCACGCGCTGGCCGGCGCGGACTTCGTCGTGAGCAATGGCGGGACGACCATGATCCATGCGCTGGCGCACGGCCGGCCGCTGGTGGCGGTGCCGCTCGCGGCGGACCAGGGCCGGCGCATCCGGCGCGCGGTGAAACTGGAGGCCGTGGCGACCGCGCCGTCCACGCCCGAGGGGATTGCGGTCGCGGCATCGTCGTTGCATGAGGATGCCGCGCGCCGCAGCGCCATGGCGCGCCGCATAGGCGAACTGGGCATCAGCAACGGTCTCGCGGAAGCCGTCGCGGCGCTGGTGTCGCTCGCGGCGCGGCGCTAGTCGAGGTCGAGACGCGTGAGCCCCGCGGCCGCAAGGTCGGCGGGCGCCGTATATCGGCGACTGTCCGGACCGAGGAAGCTCGGGTCGCCGCTGCGCATGCTCGCGAGCAGCGCGCCGTAGGAAAGGTACTTCTCGCTCCCGCGGGTGTAGGCCTCGGACTCGATCGCGTAGGCGACGCGCCGCGACAGGTCGTGCGTGAACTTCATGTGCGCGAGGCCGACCACCACCTGGCCGGTGCACGGCACGTTCGCCTTGTGCGAGTTCAGGTATTCGACGCCCGGCGCCCAGTGCACGATCGGAGTCTTCAAGACCGAAGGCGTCGGATAACGGAAGGGCAGCATCCGGCGCAGCCAGCGCGGGGCGCCACGCGCCCACGCAGGCAGGTGCCGGATGCCATGCTTGCGGAACAGTCGCGCGGTCGCTCCGTCGTAGGTGCGGTGCGGACTGGTCGCGCCCTCGCGCCAGCCGAGCAGCGGCACCGCGTCGAAATACGGGTGCGCGCCCAGCATCTGCTGCGACGTGAGCAGGTGGCGCGGCACGTCCAAGTCGCCGGCGCTCTCCGGGTAGAAATCGATCAGGCCGGCCGCGACGCTCGGAATCCTGTTGCGCGCGAGGACCTCGAACAGGTCGCCGACCGACGCGACGCCCGCGGGCAGGACCAGGTACTCGTCCGCATCCAGGTAGAGCGAGTAGCGGCCCGCCAGGTGCCGTTGCGGGATGAGCGACTTGAACAGGATCCCTGCGCGCTCGCGCCGCTCCGGCCAGCTGCCCGGCACCACGACGCGTTCACCGAACGCGAAGGGCGACTCGAGGACCAGGCAGTCCGGCTGCAGGAGCAGCAACTCGCGCGTGCCGTCGGTCGACTGGTCGTCGAGGATGATGAACTGGTCGATGCCGAGCCGGCGGTGATGGTCGAGGAACGAGCGCAGGTAGTAGCTTTCGTTCCTGACGACCGCGAACGCCGTCGCCCGTGCATCGCGCAGCGTGCCGTGCAGGGTGCGAAATGGGGCCGCGAGGTCACGCATCGACGTACACCTTCATTCGCCTGCTCGCCGCGCCGTCCAACGGGGAGGAGATCATGCGCGCCTCACACGCGTTCCGGTCGCCACGCGTCGAATGCGGCACGGCACGCCTGGAACTCCGCGTCGCCCAACGGGCCGAATTGCACCCGATCCCAGTCGATCGCCGGGAACAGGTGGTCGAGCGCGGGGTCGCGGTATCGCTGCATGAACGCCTCCAGCGCGTCGCGAGATGCCCACAGCGAGCGCATCCGCCCGGGCGGGTCGGGAAGCCCGCCGGCCAGGGTGTAGTCCAGCAGGCGCAGGCGGTCGGCGTGGGACACGGCACGCTCCCCGGCCAGTCGCTCGAGGAACAGCGCTGCAGTATTCGATGCGCTGCGACGGACGCGCGGGTCGGCATCGGCCGATCGCGGTGAGGCCGCGCCGATCTGCGCGCAGAAGTGCGCGATCAATCCCGACCGGCGGGCGGCGTCGTACGACAGCAGGCTCACCGGACCGAGATGCTGCTCGAGCTCGCGCGCCTGTCCGGCGTAATCGAACAGCATTGCCTGCTCGGCGAGGAAATCGTCGAACAGGAACCTGCCCGCGTACGGCTTCCTGAACAGCAGCTCCTTGAACATCGACTCGGCGAACTCGTCGAGGCGCCGCAGGTACAGCAGCACGCGGACGTCGAAATCGTCGCTGAACAGGTCGCGCAGGCGGTGCAGCACCGCGATGCGTCTTGCGCGGTTCCCGGGAGTGTCCTGGACGGCCTGTTCGAAGAACTCGTAGCCGATGCGATAGATCTTCTCCGAGCTGAGGACCGTCGCACGCATGCCGCGCGACTGCCAGCGGACACGGGCGGCCAGCCAGTTCGCCTTGACGCGTCCCTGCAGGCCCCACGCGTACGCGGCGCGCACCAGCCTCGAGTGCGCGCGGCTCGGACCGAGCACCGGCCAGCAAATGCCCTGCCGGCGCAGGTCCGGTGCGGCGGCCAGCAGCGTCTGCTGGATTGCGGTCGTGCCGGTCTTGTGCGAGCCGACGTGGTAGTAGAGCGTTGGCTTGCTCATCGGGCTGCTTCCTGCGGCCGGGGCCGCTAGCGACCCGTCATGCGCGGATCCTGGAGAAAACGCGCGCTGCTGCCGCGACCGTCGCGTCGATCTCGTGATCCGTGTGGGCCGCGGACACGAATCCCGCCTCGAAGGCCGACGGCGCGAGGTACACGCCTTCGTCGAGCATGCCGTGGAAGAAGCGCTTGAAGCGCTCGACGTCGCAGGCGGTCGCGTCGGTGTACGAGGTGACCCGCTCGGCGCTGGTGAAGAACAGGCCGAACATTCCGCACACGTGATTGGTCGCGAGCGGCACGCCGGCCGATGTTGCGGCGTGCCGCAGCCCGGTCACGAGCCGGTCCGTCGCCGCCGCGAGCCGCGCGTGGAACCCCGGGGCGGAAATGCCGTCGAGCGTCGCGAGTCCGGCTGCCATGGCGACCGGGTTCCCCGACAGCGTGCCCGCCTGGTAGACGGGGCCGAGCGGCGCGATGTGCTCCATGATGTCGCGGCGACCGCCGAATGCGCCGACCGGCATGCCGCCGCCCACGATCTTGCCGAGGGTCGTGAGGTCGGGGCGGATCCCGTAGAGTTCCTGCGCGCCGCCACGCGCGACGCGGAAGCCCGTCATCACTTCGTCGAAGATCAGCACTGCACCGTGCTTCGTGCACTCCTCGCGCAGGGCCTCGAGGAATCCGGGCACGGGCGGGATGCAGTTCATGTTGCCCGCGACCGGCTCGACGATGACGCAGGCCACTTCGCCGCCGAATTCCGCAAGGGCCGCGCGCAGCTGCGCGATGTCGTTGTAAGCGAGGGTCGTCGTGTATGCCGCAAGCTCGGGCGGAACGCCGGGCGAGGTCGGCACGCCCAGGGTCAGCGCGCCCGAGCCCGCCTTCACCAGCAGCGAGTCCGAGTGGCCGTGGTAGCAGCCCTCGAACTTCACGATGCGGTTGCGACGCGTGTAGCCGCGCGCGAGCCGGATCGCGCTCATCGTGGCCTCGGTGCCCGAGCTCACCATGCGCACGAGCTCGATCGACGGCACGAGCTCGATGATCTTCCGCGCGACCACCGTCTCGATCGCGGTCGGCGCGCCGAACGACAGTCCGTTCGCCGCCGTCTCCTGCACGACCCGGATCACCTGCGGGTCGGCGTGACCGAGGATCATCGGGCCCCAGGAGCCGACGTAGTCGATGAATTGCCGGCCGTCCGCCGACCACACGTGCGGGCCTTTCGCGCGCGCGAAGAAGATCGGCTCGCCGCCGACGCCCCGGAATGCGCGTACCGGCGAGTTGACCCCGCCGGGAATGACCTTGCAGGCTTCGGTGAAAAGGCTCACGGGCGGCTCCGGTCGCTGGGCACGATCCGCATAGTCTAGCAAGCGCTGGCGATGGGGCCGGCGCGCGGTGCCGGTCCGGTGGCGCCGCCGTCACTGCTGGGTGATCAGGTGGCCGCGCTTGCGCAGCAGGTCCACGACGCTGTCGGGCCCGACGAGGTGCATGGCGCCGACCACCACGAGGTAGTCGTCGTGGTCGTCGAGCAGGTCCTCGATCCGCAACGCCCAGGCGCGGTTGCGGTCCACGGTGAGGCGCCGGTACAGGTCCGGGAACTCCCGCGATTCGTCGGCCAGCATCCGGGCGAGCGCCGTCGTGTCGCCCGTCTTCCACGCGCGCACGAGGTCGTCCACCTCGTGGTCGAAATTGGCGGAATCCTCGAGCGTCATCTGGAGGAAGCGCTTCTGCATGGGCAGAGGCATGGCGGCCAGCATGCCGAACTGCTGTGCGGCGGTCTCGAACCCCTCGATGGGCTTGTGGCGCGCGACGGCCCGGGCGGCGAGGGTCTGCTCGACGCCGTAGTCGGACGAGAGGCCATGCTGCGCGAGCTGGAGATCCATCACGTTGATCGCGACGAACCAGGGCGCAAAGCCGTCGAGGAGCGCGAGGTCGAGCCCCACCTTGCGCGTGCGCTCGTTGATCGAGGAGTAGTCCGTGCCGAGCACGCTCCTGAGCGTCTGGCCCTGCGGCAGCAGCGCGGCCTGCTGCATCTGGCCCGCCATGGCGAGCGGATCCGAGGCCGCGTCGTCCATGTCGATTTCCATGACGAGGCGCTCGGAATCGTCGAAGGCCCGCTCGGCGGCGGCCGGCAGTCGAGTGTCGTCCGGCTTCAGCGCGTGGATGGAACCGAGCAGGTAGACGGTGTTCGACCGGCCCTGCACCGCCCAGAGGATGGACTGTTCGCGGGCGGACGCCGTGGCCGGACCGACCAGAACGAGAGCGCCCAGCAGCAGTTTCGCGAGAGTCCTCATCGGTCGCTGCGTCTCGGTGAAACGGGCGTGCATGCCGTCATGTTGCCACTGTCGCAGTATGCTGTGGCGCCGACGCGAGGAAAGGCTCATGTCCAATCGCACGATCGCCGTCACGGATTCGCTGTATGACTACCTGCTGGCCGTATCGCTGCGGGAGACCGACCTGCAGCGACGGTTGCGCGAAGAAACCGCGGCCAACCCGTCGGCACGGATGCAGATCGCCCCTGAGCAGGGCCAGTTCATGGCGCTGGTCGCGCGCATGATCGGGGCGAAGCGCTGCCTCGAGGTGGGCGTCTTCACCGGCTACTCGTCGCTCGCCGTCGCACTTGCGCTGCCGGACGACGGTCGCATCGTGGCCTGTGACGTCAGCGAGGAATGGACCGCGGTCGCGCGTCGCTACTGGCAGGCCGCGGGTGTCGCGCACAAGGTCGAACTGCGGCTTGCACCGGCGCTCGAGACCCTGGACGGGCTGATCATGGCGGGCGAGGCGGGGCGCTACGATCTCGCATTCATCGACGCCGACAAGACGAATTATCTCGCCTACTACGAGCGGGTGTTGACGCTGCTGCGCCCGGGCGGCGTGGTGATGACCGACAACACGCTGTGGAGCGGTCGCGTTGCCGACCCCGAGGTCGGCGACGCCGACACCGTCGCCCTCCGGCACTACAACGAGCACCTGCACCGCGACGAGCGCGTGGACCTGAGCCTCGTGCCGATCGGCGACGGCCTCACGCTCGCCCGCAAGAAATAGAGAAATAGGGGACATTCTCCATTTTTCGCGAGAGGCGGCCGCCTTTCCCGAAAAATGGAGAATGTCCCCTATTTCTTCAGTACTTGTAGTGCTCCGCCTTGTACGGCCCCTGCACCGGCACGCCGATGTAGTCGGCCTGCTCTTGCGTCAGGGTCGTGAGCCGCGCACCGATGCGCTCGAGGTGCAGCTTCGCCACCTTCTCGTCGAGGTGCTTCGGCAGCACGTAGACCTGCTTGCCGTACTTCGCGCCATGCCGGTAGAGCTCGATCTGCGCCAGCACCTGGTT
>DAOMFD010000092.1:0-7661 GCA_035429605.1 Steroidobacteraceae bacterium
TTCGTCGCATGACAGCCAAGAAGCAATTCGTCGCACTGTCGGAGTTTCGCTACCAGCTCGCGCGGTTCCAGCGATTCAGCACGGCTGCCTCGCGCGACGGCGGGCTGACGCAGACGCAGTACCTGTTGTTGCTGCACATCGCCGGGCATCCCGAGCGCGATTGGGCCACCGTGGGCGAGCTCGCGCATCGACTGCAGGGGAGTCCGCACGGGACGGCCGCCCTGGTCGACCGCTGCGTCGCATTGCGGTTGGTCGAGAAGCATCGCAGCACCGAGGATGCCCGATGCGTCGAGGTGCACCTGACCGAGCACGGCTGGCGCGCGGTGAGCCGGATTGCACGACGCCACCGCGACGAATTGCAGTCGCTGCGGCAGGTGTTCCACGTGGCGGACGTCAACGATGCAGCGTCGGCTGACCGTGCGACGAGTGCGCGGCGATGAATTACCTCGGCCGCAGTCGCACCTCATGCGCCGCCGGGCTGCGTGACTATCACCGTGCCGTGCGGCGCCTTCGACAGTGTGCCAGGCGGGGAGGCGAGGCCTTGGTCGTCCGGGAGCAGCTCGAGCGGTTGCACTTCGACGTGGAGGTCGACGTCCTGGCACGGAGCGGTCCGCGTGCGACCGAGCGTATGACCAAGGTCGAGGCCGACATCTTCCATCCGACGCTGGTGAATCTGCGCGAGACGCTCGCAGTGGTGGCGGCCAGTCAGGATCCGGCCGCGTGGCAGCGGTCGCTGGGCGCGGCCCTCGAGGGCCTGCGGCAAGCCGTGCGCTGCCTGCGGCGTCGATCAGGCAACGGCACGATCCGCACGCCGCACCCGGTCGAGCTGTCCGGGCCCGAGTGGATCGAGCATGGCCTCGATGCCGAGACGCAGCGTGAGCGCGGGGCCGAGTAGCGTTCCGAACGGGCACACCCGGTTGGGAGATCGCATGGACAATGTCGAACAGTTGTCCCCACGCTGGAGGTACGGGGTCGCCGTCACCTTCGTATTCGGCTTCGCCTTCCTCATCCTGCTGACCTTCAAGGCGTACCACGACGCGCCACCCATCCCGGCCCGGGTCATCGACCCGTCCGGTGTCGTCGTGTTCACCGGCGACGATATCCGCAGCGGACAGGAGGTGTTCCTCGAGCACGGGCTGATGGATAACGGCACGATCTGGGGACACGGCGGCTATCTTGGGCCCGACTTCGGCGCGGCCGTCCTGCACGAGTGGGCGCTCGCGCTCGCGCGGCAACGCGCCGAGGCTCGCTACGGCAGGGACTACGCGGTGCTGTCGGGCGAGGAGCGCGCCGCCGTCGATGCCGAAGTGGCCAGCCTGCTGAAGACCAATCGCTATGACGCAGAGCGCGACACACTGACCCTGCTGCCGGCCGGCGCGCAGGTGTTCCAGGCGGAGATCGGCCGCTGGGAAGACTATTTCCGCGATCCCAGGCGCAATGGCGGCTTGCCGGCGAACCTGGTGAGGGACCCGCAGCAGCTGCGCGAACTCACCGCGTTCTTCACCTGGGCGGCGTGGGCCTCGGTGGCCGATCGACCCGGCACGAACCACTCGTACACGAACAACTTCCCCTACGATCCCCTGGCGGGCAATCGCCCGACGCCCGCGGCTGTGTTGTGGACGGCCGTCAGCTTCATCTTCCTGCTCGGCGGCACGGCCATCGTGCTGCTCGCATTCGGCAAGTTCGATTACCTGGGCTGGCACGGCAACCCGGTCACCCCCCGCCCGTGGGTCGTGAGCGACTCGCAGCAGGCGACGCTCAAGTACATGGCCGTGGCCGCGATACTGTTGCTCGGGCAAACGCTCTTCGGCGCCGGTGTCGCCCACTATCGCGCGGATCCGGGCACGTTCTACGGCATCGACCTGTCCCGGTGGCTGCCGAGCAACCTGATGCGCACGTGGCACTTGCAGTCGGCGATCTTCTGGATCGCCACGGCGTACGTGGCCGGCGCGCTGTTCGTCGCCGAACTGCTGGGCCGCGGCAGCCCGCGCGGCCAGCGGCTCGGCATCCACGTTCTCTTCGGTGCCGTCGCCCTCGTCGTCTTCGGCAGCATGCTCGGTGAATGGGCCGGGTTGCTGCAGTGGCTGCCGCGCAGCTGGTTCTGGTTCGGCAACCAGGGTTGGGAATACCTGGAGATCGGACGGTTCTGGCAGGGCCTGCTCGCGGTCGGCCTGCTGTTCTGGTTCTTCCTGGTCTGGCGGGCGGTGGCGCCCGCACGTCGCGATCCGGAACGCAGCGGCTTTGCGAACTTCTTCCTCATCGCGGCCTTCGCGATCCCGCTGTTCTACCTGCCGGCCCTGGTCTTCGGGTCGAAGACCAACTACACGATCGTCGATGCCTGGCGATTCTGGATCATCCACCTGTGGGTCGAGGGGTTCTTCGAGTTCTTCGTCACCGTCATCGTGGCCGTCATATTCCACGAGATGGGCCTCGTCCGGCGGCTCACGGCGCTGCGCACGATCTATCTCGACGCCATCCTGTATTTCGGCGGCGGCCTGATCGGCACCGGTCACCACTGGTACTGGACCGGACAGACCGAGTTGAACATGGCACTGTCGGCGGCATTCTCCGCACTGGAGGTCGTACCGCTGACGCTCATCACGCTCGACGCCTGGGAGTTCGTGCGGGTGACGCGCGGGACGGCCAGCGTGGTCGACCGGCACCGCTGGACCTTCTACTTCCTGATGGTCGTCGGCTTCTGGAATTTCGTCGGGGCAGGCGTGTTCGGTTTCCTGATCAACACGCCGATCGTCAGCTATTACGAAGTGGGCACGATCCTGACGCCCAATCATGGCCATGCGGCGATGATGGGGGTGTTCGGCATGCTCGGCGCGGGATTGATCGTGTTCGTGCTGCGGGAGACCGTTTCCGACCAGGCGTGGCCCAGGCTGTCGCGCCTGATTCGCATCGCCTTCTGGGGCCTGAACGCCGGTCTCGCCATGATGGTGCTCTTCAGCCTCCTGCCGGGAGGCATCCTGCAGGTCTACGACGTGATCGAGAACGGCTACTGGCATGCCCGCAGCCTCGCGTACACGGCCACGCCACTCGCGCGCACGCTGGAATGGTTGCGCATGCCGGGTGACCTCGTATTCATGTTCGCGGGCGCCGTGCCGCTGGCATTGGCGACGACGTGGGGTTACCTGGCACTCTTGAAGCGAAACCGCGGCACTTAGGTTGATCCTTGCGACTGCTTTCGCAAAGGCCGGCGACCCGCTGACCCGGTCATGCGGCTCGCGAAAGAGGTTCGCCGCCAACTCCCGGCGCGTCGGATTCTGTGCTTGAATCGCCGCGCACGCGACCGATCCCGCGGGAGTAGCCGGCCCATGCTCGAAAAGAACGAGGGTATCCGAAGCGGCGCCAAGGACGTCCGTCGGGCAGCGCAAGCACTCGCTCGAGAGATTCCGGCGCGGCTCGCCCCGCTGGCGCGGGTCGCCTACAACTACCACTGGGTGTGGCAGCCGGACGGAGAGCAGTTGTTTCGCGCCATCGACAGCTACCGCTGGCGGTTGTGCCGCCTGAACCCGGTGCGCTTCCTCGACGAGGCCCCCGAGGAATCGCTGGAGAGGGCGGCCTCCGACCTGTCGCTGGTCAGGCGGGCGGAGGCGCTGCGGAACTCGCTGGAGGAAGACCTGGCGCGACCCGCGCTCGAAAACGGCGTGGCTTCCATGGAGCGGCCGATCGCGTTCTTCTGCGCCGAGTTCGGCCTGCATCGTTCCCTGCCGATCTATTCGGGCGGGCTGGGCGTGCTGGCGGGCGATGTGCTCAAGGAGGCGTCGGATCGGGGCCTGCCTATGGTCGGCGTGGGACTGATGTACCGGCAGGGCTTTTTCCACCAGCGCGTCGACGCGGGCGGCTGGCAGCACGAGTACTGGACCGAGACCGACCCCGAGCGGCGTGCATGCGTCCTGGTCACGCGCGAGGATGGCAGCCCGCTCACGGTGCGGGTGCCGATCTGGGACGAGGAAGTGTCGGTGAACGTGTGGCGGGTCGAGGTCGGGAGAGTGCCGCTGTTCCTGCTCGATGCCGAAGTGTCGGGGAACAGCCCGCGGCAGCGCTTCGTGAGCGCCCGGCTCTACGAAGGCAATCGCCAGATTCGCCTGGCCCAGTATGCCCTGATCGGAATCGGCGGGATGCGCGTCCTCGATGCCCTCGGGATCGACCCATCCGTCATCCACATGAACGAAGGGCATCCGGTCACCGCCACCATGGAACTGCTCGGCCGGGAGAAGGAGCGCGGCGCGAGCTTCGCCGAAGCCTGCGAGATGGTGCGTCGGAAAGTCGTGTTCACGACGCACACCCCGGTGCCGGCGGGCAACGAAACCTACGCACTCGACGAGATGATGACGGTGTTTCCCGGCGCGGCCCGTCGGCTGGGCGGCGACATGGAAAAGTTCCTCTCGCTGGGTCGCTTCCAACCCACCGACCGCAACGAGCCGATCAACATGACGGCCCTGGCGATCCGCATGAGCCGTTCGACCAACGGCGTGAGCAAGATCCACGCCGGCGTTGCACGCCGCATGTGGCAGGGGCTATTCCCCGGGCGTTCCGCAGAAGAGGTGCCGATCACCCAGGTCACCAACGGGGTCCACGTCCCGAGCTGGATCTCACCGATGATGCGGCGTCTGCTGGACCAGTACCTGGTGCCCGGCTGGCACACGCACGAGCGGATCACCGATCCCGCCACGTGGGCGGCCGTCGACCGGATTCCGGACGCGGAGCTGTGGGCCGTCCGGCAGGAATACAGCAGAAGGCTGGCGCGCTGGGTCCGGTCCAGGACCGTGACCGACCGCCTCACGCGCGGCGATGTGATGGATTACGCGCTGAAGGCGGCCAACTCCTTCGACGGCGAGGCGCTCACGCTCGGGTTCGCGCGCCGGCTGGCGACCTACAAGCGGCTGCACCTGTTGTTCCAGGATCCCGGGAGAATGCTGAGCCTGCTGGACGCTCCGAGACCGATACAGGTGCTGATTGCCGGCAAGGCCCATCCCCGCGACGACGACGCCAAGCGTGTCCTGTCACGCATGTTCAATCTGAAGTCCGACCCGCGCATCGGTGGCCGCGTCGCCTTCCTGGAGGACTACCACGTCGGCCTGGCGAGCATCCTGACCAGCGGGTGCGGTGTGTGGATCAACCTGCCGCGGCCGCCGCTGGAAGCGAGCGGCACCAGCGGCATCAAGGCCGCATTCAACGGCGTGCTCAACCTGAGCGTGCTCGATGGCTGGTGGGCCGAAGCCTACGACGGCAGCAACGGGTGGGCGATCGACGGTGGCGAGGATGCCGACACGGCGGCCAAGGATGCCAGGGATGCGGCCGCCTTGTTCGACCTGCTGGAAAGGGAAGTCATCCCGATGTACTACGACCGCGACGCCTCCGGCGTCCCGCACGCCTGGGTTGCGCGCATCAAGGCATCGCTTCGCACCATCGGGCCCCGGTTCTGCGCGACGCGCATGCTGGACGAGTACGCGCGCGGGATCTACGCGGCCGCGCAACCCTGATCGCACCGTCGGGGTTCCGGCGCCAGCGCGCCCGGCGACGCCTTGTTGCTAGACTCGGGCGCATGGGGACTCTGCAACGCTACGCGCGCCGCGCCGTCACGATTCCGGCCGTCGCGCTCGCGCTGCTCGCGCTGCTTGCGGCGCTGCCGGTGCTGCTGCCGCTCGCGTTCGTCGTGGACCTCGCGCGGGCGGCGGGACGACGCAGCTTCGTGTCGGTGCGCATCGTTCTGTTCGGCGTGTGCTTCCTCGCCACCGAGGTGCTGGGTCTCGCTCTGCTGTTCGGCGTGTGGCTTTCATCGGTCGGGAGGCCGGAACTCCGCGCCGCGCGCACCTGGCCCGTGCAGCGCTGGTACACGGCGATGCACTACGCGGCATTGCGAACGCTCTTCCGCCTGCGCTTCGAGGTGGAAGGCGACGCGGCAGCGACGCCCGGCCCGCTGCTCGTGCTGGTGCGTCATGCGAGCATCATCGATTCGCTGGTGCCGGCGGTCTTCATCGCGAACGTGCACCGCACGCGCCTGCGGTACGTGCTGAAGCGCGAGCTGCTCGTCGATCCCTGCCTCGACCTGGCGGGCCACTGGCTGCCGAATCGCTTCGTCGCGCGCGGCGGGGTGGACACGGCGCGGGAAGTGGACTCCGTGCGGTCGCTCAAGGCCGGCCTCGAGGCGGACGAAGGCGTGCTGCTGTACCCGGAAGGCACGCGCTTCACGGAGGAGAAGCGTCGCCGCGTGATCGAGCGGCTCGGCGGCGCCGCGCGCGAGCGCGCCGAGCGACTCCAGCACCTGCTGCCGATCCGTCCAGGCGGGGTGCTGGCGCTCCTCGATGCGCCGCCTGCGTGCGACGTGCTGTTCATCGCCCACCACGGTCTCGAGGGCTTCGCCCACGTCGCCGACGTCCTGCGCGGCGCACTCGTCGGGCGCACCGTCAGGCTGCGCTTCTGGCGGGTGCCCGCCGCCTCGATCCCTGCCGGTGCAGAGAAGCGGCGCGCGTGGCTCGCCGACGAGTGGCAGCGCATGGACGACTGGCTCTCGGCGGAGGAAGACCGGGATCGTACAGGCCTGCCAGCGGTAAAATAGTCGTATGAGCGACACCATCCGTCTCGATGAGACCATCACCGTCGACCGTCCCCTGCACGAGGTGTTCGCGTACATCTCCGAGTTCTCCCGCATCGAAGAGTGGGACCCGGCCGTGGCGCGCGGCCAGCGCCTCACCGAAGGCCCGCTCGGCGTCGGGAGCCAGTTCCGCATCGACATGAAGGCCGGCTTCTCGCTGCGCTACACGGTCATCGAGTGGGAGCGGGACCGGCGCCTGCTCATGACCGTCGATTCGAAGCCGTTCACCGCGCGCGAGGAGATCTTCTTCGCCAGGACCGCCGCCGGCACGCAGGTTCGCTACGTCGCGACCTTCGAGTTCGTCGCGCCGCTGGCGCGCATCCTGAACACATTCCCGGGATTGATGGACCGGGTCGGCAAGAGCGCCATGGCGGGAATGCGGCGCGCCCTGGAAGACCGCTTCGAGCCACCGGGTGAAGACGCCTGGACGGCGCTCGCCGACCGCCTGCTCGTGCCCGGCCTGGTGGGCTTCACCCGCTTCGGCTACCGCGCCGCGCGCAAGCATTGGAACCCCGTGTCCGCGTACCTGCGTGACCGCCATGTCGTGATCACCGGAGCGACCTCCGGGCTCGGTCTCGCGACGGCGACGACCCTGGCCGCCCGCGGTGCGGAACTCACGCTGGTTGCACGCGACCGCACGAAAGCGAACGGCGTGGCGCGAGACCTGAGGCGCCGCTTCGGCAACCCCAGGGTCCACGTCGAGATTGCCGACCTGAGCCTGCTTGAAGACGTGCGCGCGCTGGTGGCGCGCTTGCTCGCGAAGGGCCGGGCGATCGACGTGCTGGTCAACAATGCCGGAGCGCTGATCAATCCGCGCGAGGAGACCGCGGAGGGACTGGAGAAGAGCTTCGCGTTGCTGCTCGCCGGCCCGTACGTGCTCACGGAGGGGCTGCGGCCCCTGCTCAAGCAGGCAGCCGCTGGGCGCGGTGTCGCGCGGGTGGTCAACGTGCTGTCCGGAGGCATGTACGCGCAGAAGATCCACGTCGAGGACCTGCAGAGCGAGCAGGGCAAGTACTCCGGCGCGATCGCGTATGCGCGCGCCAAGCGTGGACTG
>DAOMFD010000093.1:0-7595 GCA_035429605.1 Steroidobacteraceae bacterium
ATGCAGTACGGCGTGTTCGCCGCGAACTATCCGCTCACCGAGGACGACTTCGAGAGCCGCCAGCTGCCGGCGATGGTGCGGCCGTACTCGGCGAAGCTGTTCGGCCTGACGATCGAGCCGCACCGGCTGCGCCACATCCGCAACGAGCGGCGCCCGAACAGCCGGTACGCCTCGGCGGCACAGTGCGAATACGAAGTGCGCAGCGCCGAGGCGCTGTTCCAGCGCTACGGGGTGCCGCACCTGAACACCACGGAGTGCTCGATCGAGGAGATCGCGAGCCGGGTCATCGACCGCATGGGCATCGAGCGCCGGCTGCGTCCTTGAGGCGCGCCGAGGCTGTGGCGCACGTCACGGTTGCAGAAAAACCCTGTGTTATAGTCGGGCCATGATCGCGGACAGTTGCTGCGTGACGTCGTGGCGGGCGAGGCCGGTGAGCTTCGTCAGCCTGATGACGCTCTACGAGAGCAACTACATCCGCCTGCGCGGCCTGGTGGGCGATGTCCGCGCGCTGGCCGGGCGCCGCGTGTCGCAGGCACCGGCCGACTGCGACCTGCACCTCGAAGTGGTCGAGCACAGCCCGTACACGAGCGTGCTGCGCCTGACCTACCTGTTCGAGGACCCGTGTGCGGTCGTCGCCGACCCGGACCTCGAGGTGCGCGTGTACCACGATGCTCGCCTCGCGGAAGCGAGCCACTGCGCCCGCTGGGTCCGCCACCCCGGCCTCGAGTCGATCCGCTCGCGCCTGTCCGCCGCCCTCGGCGAGCGCTGGTTGCGCAACATGCTGCTGAACAAGTGGCTCGACTACTGCGTCGATCGCGGACATCGCTTTGCGGCGCAGCCCGCGGGAGTCGGCGACCTCGCGCATGAACCTGCGTGACGACTTCCAGCGCCTGATGCAGCGGCTGGCGGGCCGCCGTCCCTCCGCCGAGGACGAGCGGCTCGTGGCGCTGTTCCGCAACCGCGCCGAGCTCAAGAAGGAGCTGTCCACGCTCGCCGACGAGCGGCATCGCCTGCTCGACCGCCTCAAGTTGCAGGAAGGCGCGACCATGAAGGTCGAGGAGCAGCTGGCCACCCTCGAGGCCTATCTCGGCCGACCGGAGGAAGCCAGCAAGAATCTCGCCTACTTCCACCTGAAAGGCTTGTGGCGCGCTGCGACGAAGCGCCTCGAGGGATTCGCCTCCGAGCTCGAGCAGCAGCAGAAGGACCGCGAGCGGCGCCAGCAGCTCGGCGACTTCGATCGTGCCAAGCGCGCCCGGCTCGGGGACGTCGACCGTGAGCTGGTCGAGGCACGGGTACTCGCCGACCAGCTGCAGGCCGAGCAGAAGCTGGCCCAGCAGCGGCTGGCGTCACTCACCGGGTTCTGGAACTACTTCAGGCGGCGCAGCCTCGAGGAAGCGATTGCCGAGCGTTCGGCCAGGGTCGAGGCCGCGCTCACCGTCGTGACCGACCTCGCCGACGCGCGGCATGCGGCCGAGGCCGAGGCACCGCCCACGTTCGAGTCGCTGAGCGTCGAGGGGCGTCGCGCCGTCAACCTCGCAATCATCGCCTGCGCAGAGTCGCTGTGCGAGCGGCTGGCTCCGGGGGGCATCGTGGACCTCGCGCGGCAGACGACGATGCGCCGTGTGTACGAAACGAACTACGGCAGCCGCGAGCAGTGCCAGGCACTGATCGACGCCGCGGCGAAGGCGCTCGCAGACCTCGAGAAGCAGCCGGTGGACCTGGTGGACATCAAGACCCGCACCGACCGCCTGAGGCGGTCGGCCGTCTATCGCGCGGATTCCGACACCATCCCGGCGCAGGACAGCGTGCGACCGCCGGCGCCGGCGGACCCGGGCGGCGTCCAGGCGCCGCACGTCCTGGTCGACGAGTACTTCGACATCTACCGAATCCTGCTGCGCTGAACGCGCCCGCGGCTCAGCTCGCGGGTCCGGGCTCCGGCACCTCGCTCGGTGGCGTCGCAACGGCGGTCGCGGTCGCAGCGCGGCCGAATACCCGCCTGCGCCAGACATTCAGGTCGTCGAACCAAACGTAGAACATCGGCACGATGATGAGCGAGACGACCGCGGAGAAGGCGAGGCCGCCCATGATGGCGCGGGCCATCGGGTAGTACGCCGGTCCCTGGCCGCCGCCGCCGACCTGCGCGTCGCCGATGGCGAGCGGCGTGAGGCCGAGCAGCGTGGTGAGCACCGTCATCAGGATGGGTCGCAGCCGGTCGCGGCCGGCCTGCAGGATCGCGTCGTGGCGCGAGAGCCCGGCCGCGCGCAGGTCGATGACGTGCGCGATGAGCACGATGCCGATGTTCACCACCACGCCGATCAGCACCATGAAGCCGATCATGGCCATCATGGTGATGGCGGTCCCGGTCAGCGTCAGGAACCAGATCGAGCCGACGATGGCGAACAGGATCGAGGTGATGATCGAGAGCGGGTAGAGCGCGGACTCGAAGAGCGACGCCATGACGAGGAAGATCAGCACGATGGCCAGGATCATGTTCTGCGCCATGATCTGCATCGCCTTGTCGTTCTCGTCGAAGCCCCGGCCGAACTTCCACGAGTAGCCGGGCGGCAGCGGGTAGTCGTTCATGATCGGCTCGACGCGCTTGCGCACCTCGTCCATGGTCGTGCCCTTGGCGAGGTTGGCGTTGATCACGACCGTCGTGAGCCGGTTGACGCGCTTGATCTCGCGGTCGCTCGGCTGCACCGTGAAGTCGGCCACCGCTCCAAGCTCGGTGCGTGAGCCATCGGGCAGCATCACCGGCACCCGCGCGAGATCCTCGACGGACTGCCGGTCCGATTCTCGGAACGCCAGCCGCATGGTCAGTTCGCGGTCCGAAGTACGCAGTTCGGGCAGCTTGTCGCCGCGCATCGCGCCGGCGACGGTCATCGCGATCTCCTGGGTCGTGAGGCCGAGCTGGGCCGCGCGGTCGCGGTTCACGACGACCTGCACCTCCTGTTCGCCGGTGCCCGCCTCCGAGCGCACCGCCTCGAGGCCAGGCAACGACGACAGCCGGTGCGCGACCTCCCTGGAGATCTCCGCCAGCCGCTCCGTGGACTCGCCCGACAGCTGCAGGCTGAACGACGTGCTGCCGCTCGTCGCGTCGTCGAACTGGAAGCTGGGCTTGCCGATGATGATCTCCGGCATCCCCGCCATCACGCGATCCATCACCTCGCGCGCCGGCAGCTTCGCGCGGTCCTTCGGCGTGAGGTAGAGGCGAGTGTTGGCCTCGTCGTTCAGCCAGAACGTGTAGTAGGTCTCGAGGTCGAACTCTTCCTTGTGCGCCTTCAGGTAGGCCTCGACCCGGTCCACCGCCTGCTCGACCTGCTGCATCGGGTGCGAGCCCTCGAGGTGGTAGACCAGCATGAGCGTCCGGCTCGCCTCCTGCGGGAACGGGTCCACCTTGGCCAGCTTGAGCGCGAACAGCGGCACGGGCGACAGCAGGATCAGCACGGTGAACAGCGCCATGAGCTTCGGGTGACCGAGCGCCCAGTCGAGTGAGCGCTGGTAGCGGGACTGCAGTCGCCCGAACCAGGAACCCGCCGCCACGACGGGAGGCGGCGGCATCCGCGCCGCCAGCATCGGGATCAGCGTCTGGGCCACGACAAGGGACGCGAGCATCGCGACCACGATCGGCACCGCGACGTGGACCAGGAAGATCGACATCTGGTTCTTCTCGCCGAACACCAGCGGCAGGAACACGATGGTGGTCGAGAAGGTGCCGGCCAGCGTCGCCACGCCCACTTCCTTCACGCCGGCGAGCGTGGCCTCGAGCGGCCGCCCGGGCATCAGCTGGCGGTGGCGGAAGATGCTCTCGGTGATCACCACCGAGTTGTCGACGAGCATGCCGATCGCGAGCAGCATGCCCATCATGCTCAGGATGTTGAGCGACAGTCCGAAGAAGTACATGGCGCCCAGCGTCACCAGCAGCGAGGCCGGGACCGCCAGGCTCACGATGAGCGTGGTCGGGAGGTGGCGCAGGAAGAACAGCAGCATGAAGAAGCTCAGCACCGCGCCGATCATGCCGGCGTTGCGCAGCTCGCGGAGCGACTCGCGGATGCTGTCGGCCTGGTTCTCGACGACCAGGATCTGGATGCCCTGCAGTTGCGGAACCTTGCGGGCGTCGTTGACCGCCGCGATGACCCGGTCGGCGACGTCCACGACGTTGGCCTGAGTCGACTTGAAGACGTCGATGCCGACCGCCTTGCGGCCGTCCATGTGACGCCCGACGGGCAGCTCCGGCGCGACGAGCTCGACCTGCGCGAGGTCGCCCACGCGGACCCCGGGCGCGACGATCAGTTCGCGCACGTCCTGGATGCTGCGGAACTCGCCGATCGGCCGCACCGTGAAGCGCGAGCCGTTCTCGGTGATCTCGCCGGCGCTCACCGAGAAATTGCTCTGCTCGAGGAGGGTGCGCAGCGCGCGCACGTCGACGCCGTAGGCCGCCATGCGGTTCGGGTCCACCAGCACCCGCACCTCGCGCGGCTGCACGCCCTGCAATTCGACGCGCGCCACGCCCTCCAGCCGCTGGATCGGCCGCTGCAGGTACTTCTCCAGCATGTCGTACTGGTCGGTCAGGTCCTCGTCCGCCGAGATGCGGATCACCACGATCGGCTGGTCGGACGGGCTGAACGCAAACATGAGCAGCCGGTCCGCGCCGGCCGGCAGCTGCGGGCGGATCGAGTCGAGCTTGGTGCGCACCTCGAACTCCGCGGCATCCACGTCGCGGTCCCAGTTGAACTGGATGTCGAACTGCGCCTGGTCGGACTGCGCGCTGGCGTCGATCTCCTCGATGCCGGAGAGCGTCGCGAGCGCTTCCTCGACCGGGCGCACCACGAGCTGCTCCATCTCTTCGGGCGTGGACCCGGGGTAGGGGATGACGACACGCATGCCCGGGAAGGCGATGTCCGGCATGGCCTCGAGCCGCAGCAGGCGGCCCGAGATCACCCCGACCGCAAGCACGGCCAGGGCGAGCATCACCGTCGTGACGGGGCGTTCGAGCGCGATCCGGGTGTGGCGCATGGCGAGCCTCAGCCGGCGGCGGGTTCGGCGGACGGGGTCGCGGCGTCGGTCGCGTGCACGGGGTACTGCTTGCGGTCGAGCACCGCGTAGACGACGGGGATCACGAGCAGCGTCAGGAACGTCGTGAGCAGCACGCCGCCGATCACGGTGATGGCCATCGGCGCGCGCACCTCGGCTCCCTCGCCGATGCCGAGCGCCATCGGCAGCAGGCCCAGGATCGTCGTCAGCTTGGTGATCAGGATCGGGCGCAGGCGCAGCCTGCCGGCCTCGACGATGGCGTCGTGCTTGCCGAGGCCGCGCTCGCGCGCCTGGTTCACCGCGTCGATCAGCACGATCGACTGGTTCACGACGATGCCGGCCAGCATGATGAGGCCGATGTAGGCCACGACGTTCACCGTGGTGTGCGTCAGCCACAGCGCCCAGACCGCGCCGATGATCGCGAGCGGGATGGTGAGCAGGATGACGAACGGGTGCACCAGCGACTCGAACTGGGAGGCCATCACGAGGTAGACGAGGAAGATCGCGAGCAGCAGCACGAACTGCAGCGACCGGAACGAGTCGTCCATCTCCTCGCTCTGGCCGGACAGGAACGCCGTGGTGCCGACCGGCAGCTCGACCGCCTTGACGATGCCCTGCAGCGCCTCGATCGCGGAACCCAGGTCGCCCTGCGCAAGGTTGGCGGAGATGACCGCCACGCGCTCCTGGCCCAGGCGGCGCACCTCGGCCGGGCCGACCGCCAGCTGGACGTCGGCGACCGCGCTCAACGGCACCGGGTACTCGCTGCCCGGGTTGACGATCAGGTTGCGCACCTCCTCGATCGACGCCGCGCGGTTGTCCACGCTGCGCACGAGGACGTCGATCTGCTTGTCGCGCAGCTTGTAGCGCGTCGCCACCTCGCCGCGCACGCTGTTCACGAGCCGGTCGGCGACGTCGCGCACCACGAGGCCGAGCTGCGCGGCACGCTCCTGGTCGAACACGATCTGGATCTCGGGGTTGCCGGCCTCGACGGTCGTCTTCACGTCGGCGAAGCGCTTGTCGGCGAGCATGCGGGCCCGCACCTGGTCGGCGGCGCTCTTCAGCCGGTCGAGGTCGTAGCCGGAGACGACCACCTCGAGCGGCGTCGACATGCTGAACAGGGCGGGGCGGCTGAAGCGGTACTGCACGCCCGGGAGGTTGTCGAGGCTCTCGCGCATGCGCGCCATGGCGGTCTCCTCGTCGGAGCGCTTAGAGCCCTTCTGCAGCGTGATGCTCAGGCGGCCGGTGTTCTCGCCGGCGTCGACCGGGTTGGCGTCCAGGCGGTTGCCGGTGCCGGCCACCGAGTAGGCGAGCGCGACGTTGCCGAGCCTGGAACTCGCCTGCTGCGCGGCCTGCACCGAGCGGTCGGTCTGCTCGAGCGGCGTCCCCGGTGCGAGCCGCAGGTCGACGTTGAATTCGCCCTGGGACATCTGCGGAATGAGTTCGGTGCCGAGACGCGGCACGATCACCGCCACCGTGAACACGAACAGCGCCACGGCCGAGCCGATGGTCCGGCCGGGATGCGCGAGCGCCCAGCGGATCGCCGTCGGGTAACGGTCATCGGCCCAGCGATTCACGGCCTGCGTGACGCGCACGATCGGGCTCAGCGCCACGGCGCAGGCGCGCGAGACCCAGGCGAAGGCCGTGCGGAACAGTCCCGCCAGGCTCACCAGGACCTTCTCGTACCGCCTGGGCTCGCGGCTCACGGCGGCCGCCGCCGATGCCGCGAGGCGCGGGGAACGGCCGGCCGCCAGCATCGGCACCAGCGTGAGGGCGACGACGAGGGAAAATGCGAGCGCGAAGGTGACGGTCAGCGACTGGTCGCGGAACAGCTGGCCCGCCACCCCCGTGATGAACACCATCGGGAAGAACACCGCGACGGAGGTCAGGGTCGCGGCGGTCACCGCCATCGCCACCTCGGCCGTGCCGCGGCGCGCCGCTTCGCGGCGCTCCATGCCGTGCTCCTGCTTGCGCACGATGCTCTCGAGCACGACCACGGCGTTGTCGACCAGCATGCCGACCGCGAGCGCGATGCCGCCGAGCGACATGATGTTGAGCGAGAGGTTGAACGCGTACATCAGCACGAAGGTGCCGAGCACCGACACCGGGATGGCGATGCCGCTGATGAGCGTGGCGCGCGCGTCGCGCAGGAACGCGTAGAGCACGAGGATCGCGAGCAGGCCGCCGATCAGGGCGGCGCTCTTCACTTCGCCGATGGCCGCCGCGATGAACGTGGACTGGTCGTAAACCGTACGGACCTCGGTGCCCTCGGGCAGGCTCTTGTCGAGCTTTTCGAGGCGGTCGCGCACGGCCTTGGCGAGCTGCACCGTGTTGGCGTCGCCCTCCTTGTAGACCGCGAGCTCGATGGCCTCGCGGCCGTCGACGCGCGTGATGGCCTCGCGGTCCTTGTAGCCGCGCGTGACCGTGGCCACGTCCTTCAGGTACACGGGCTGGCCGTCGCGGTTGGCGATGATGGCGTTGGCCATCTGCTCGATGCTCTCGAACTCGTTCAGCGTGCGCACCAGGAAGCGCTGCATGCCCTGCTCGAGGCGTCCCCCCGACAG
>DAOMFD010000094.1:0-6212 GCA_035429605.1 Steroidobacteraceae bacterium
TGGAACTGAAGGGCCTGTCGAGTGTCGGAGTGGACAACGAAGCTTTCCTGCGGGAACAGATTCGTGGATACTCCGCGCTCGCCACGGACCCCCAGTCCCAACCCTGAGATTCCCTTGATTTACAAGTCTTTTCTCGCCGCCCTGATCGCGTGCGCGAGCCTCGCAGCCGCCGCCCAGGCGCTGGACCCGGAGACGCCCGTCGCGCAGCCGAGCCCGCTCGCGACCGCGCCGGCGGCGTCCCCGTCCGGCGCCGCTGCTCCGGCGACGCCCGCCGCGCCGCGGGGCGTGTCGCTCGATCGCGTCGTCGCAGTGGTGAACGACGGGGTCGTGCTGCAGAGCTCACTCGATCAGCAGGTGCAGTCGGTGACCGAGCGCCTGCAGCAGGCCGGCCAGCAGCTCCCGCCGCGCGACGTGCTGCGCCAGCAGGTGCTCGAGCGGCTGATCCTCCAGGAGATCCAGGTGCAGCGCGCGGCAAAGGCGGGCATCCAGGTCTCCGACGAGGAGTTGAACCAGGCGCTCACCGACATCGCCAAGCGCAACAACATCAAGTTCAGCGACCTGCCGGCGGCGCTCGAGGCGCAGGGCATGGACTATCGCACCTACCGCGAAGAGGTGCGCCGCGAAATGACCCTGGGACAGTTGCGTCAGCGCGACGTCTACGCGCGCATCTACGTGTCGCCGCACGAGATCGACTTGTGCGTGTCCAAGGCGCTGGCGGCACCGGAGGACCGGCTCGAGTACGACGTCGCGCACATCCTCGTGGCCATCCCGGCGTCGGCGACGCCGCAGCAGGTCGATGAACGCACCGCGCGTGCACAGGGCGTCTACGAGCGAGCCAGGCGCGGCGAGGATTTTTCCGACCTCGCCGTCGCATACTCCGACGCGGGCACGGCGCTCGACGGCGGCAAGCTCGGGTGGCGCAAGGCTAACCAGCTGCCGTCGGTCATCGCCGACGTCATTCCCGGGATGAAGGCCGGCGAGGTGACGGAGATCATCCGCACCCCGAGCGGGCTCAACATCTTCAAGCTGGTGGACACGCGCAGCACGCAGCAGGCGGCGCTGGTGTCGCAGGTGCACACGCGCCACATCCTGATGCAGACCAACGCCATCGAGGACGACGAAACAGTCCGGCAGAAGCTCGAGCGGATCCGCGACCGGGTGCTCAAGGGCGAGGACTTCGCGGCCATCGCGTCGGTCTCCTCGGCCGACCCCGGTTCGGCGACCCGCGGCGGCGACCTCGGCTGGACCAGCCCGGGCACGTTCGTGCCCGAGTTCGAGAAGACCGTCGACCGGCTGGACATCAACGAGATCAGCGAGCCGTTCAAGACGCAGTTCGGCTGGCACATCGTGCAGCTCCTCGGTCGTCGCACCTACGACGCCTCGGAGGACACGGTGCGCAACAAGTGCGTGATGCAGCTGCGTGAATCGCGCGCCGACGAGGAGACGGAGCTCTGGTTGCGTCGCCTTCGCGACGAGGCGTACGTCGAATACCGGCCGTGAGCGGCTCCCGGCGGCTGCCGACGCTGGCGGTGACGACCGGCGAGCCGGCCGGGATCGGGCCGGACCTCTGCGCGGCAGTTGCCGCGGGGCGCTGGGATTGCCGCATCGTCCTGCTCGGCGACCGCAGCCTGCTCGGGCGCGTCCGCGGCACGAGACGGCGAATGAGTTCGCTGCCTGACTACGACCCGGCGAGCCCGGCACGGCGCCGCGTGGAGATCCTGCACGTGCCGCTGGCGGCACCGTGCACCCCCGGCCGTCTCGATCCCGCGAACGCGGGCTACGTGCTGCGCCTGCTCGATCGGGCGTGCGACGGCTGTCGGTCGGGCGAGTTCTCGGCGATGGTGACGGCACCCGTGCACAAGGGCGCGATCAACGACGCCGGCGAGGCCTTCACCGGCCACACGGAATACCTGGCCGAACGCTGCGGCGCGGATCGGCCCGTGATGCTGCTCGCCGGTGGCGGCCTGCGCGTCGCGCTCGCGACGACGCACCTGCCGCTGGCGCACGTGCCGGCGGCGATAACCGGGGAGCTGCTCGACTCGGTGCTGCGCGTCCTGGACGCCGACCTGAGGCGCCTCTACGCGATTCGCCGGCCACGCATCCTGGTGTGCGGGCTCAATCCGCACGCCGGTGAAGGTGGCCACCTCGGCCGCGAGGAAATCGACGTCATCGCACCGGCGCTCGAGCGCCTGCGCCGCGCGGGCCTGTCGATCACGGGGCCCGTGCCTGCCGACACGGCGTTCCTCCCCGCGAGGCTCGCGGAGTGCGACGCGGTGCTCGCGATGTACCACGACCAGGGGCTGCCCGTCCTCAAGCGGGAGGCGTTCGCCGACGCGGTCAACGTCACGCTCGGGCTGCCCATCGTGCGCACGTCCGTGGACCATGGCACGGCGCTGGAGCTCGCGGGAACGGGCCGCGCGGACCCCGGCAGCCTGCTCGCCGCAGTGCGCCTGGCCGCGCGATTCAGCGGGCGCCGCCGCCGGTGAACCGCGCGAAGCGGCGCTACGGACAGCACTTCCTGCACGACCGCGGGACCATCGAGCGCATCGTCCGCGCCGTCGCACCCGCGTCGGGCGACCGGATCGTCGAGGTCGGCCCGGGCCGCGGCGCCATCACCGCCCCGCTGCTTGCGATCGTGGGCGAGATGGACGTCGTCGAGATCGACGCCGAGGTGATACCCCGCCTCGAGGAGCGTTGCGCCGGGATCGGCCGGCTGCGCGTGCACGTGGCGGACGCGCTCGAATTCGACTTCCGCGCGCTGCGCGGTGCAGGCCCGCCGCTCAGGCTGGTCGGCAACCTGCCGTACAACGTGTCGACGCCGCTGCTCTTTCACTTCGTCTCGCAGCTCGATGCGATCCGCAGCATGCACTTCATGCTGCAGAAGGAGGTCGTGGCGCGCATGGCGGCGCAACCCGGCACCAGGGACTACGGGCGGTTGACGGTGATGCTGGCGCCGTGGGTCCGCGTCGAGCCGCTGTTCGACATCGGCACCGGCGCGTTCTCGCCGCCGCCCAAGGTCGTCTCGACGTTCTTCGCGCTGCACCCGCACGTCACGCCTCCCTATGCGATCGCGGACCACGGTGCGTACGCCCGGGTCGTCGCGGCTGCGTTCTCGCAGCGGCGCAAGACCCTCAGGAATTCGCTCGCCGGCCTGCTGGAACCGGCCGCGATCGCGGCGGCGGGGGTCGACCCTCGGGCGCGGCCTGAAACCCTCGGGCCGGACCAGTTCGCGGCCCTGGCGGCCAGGTTGAGTTCCTGATCAGCGGCGGCATACGCAGCCACAGGCATCGGAGGCTCCCGCAATTGGTGGCGCGGCCCCCCGGACCTATAATCCCGGCGTAGGGACACGCACGGACCCGCGGGAGGCATCGATGCGCGATTACAGGAACATCCTGATCTGCCTGGACCTGACGGAAGACAGTGAGAAGATCGCCGAGCGCGCCAAGGCGATGGCGGCGCTGTCGGGCGGCGTCGTGACGCTGCTGCACGTGGTCGAGTACGTCCCGGTCGAGCCGATGGGTGAAGCGCTGCTGCCGGCGGTGCAGATCGAGGGCGAACTCGTCGAGCGTGCCACCGCGCGCATCGGCGAACTGGCGGTGAAGCTGGGGCTCGACAAGTCAGATCGCCTCGTGCTCACCGGCAACATCAAGTCCGAGGTCGTGCGCGTCGCCCAGGAGCGCGGCGTGGACCTGATCGTCATCGGCAGCCGCGAGCGGCACGGCGTCTCGATCCTGTTCAACTTCACCGAGGACACGGTGCTGCACGCGGCGCCCTGCGATGTCCTGGCAGTCCGCCTGCACAAGGCGTGAGCGCCGCGGGAGTGCCCCGTTGAGCCCGGAGGAATCGCATCGCATCCGCGTGGACGTGACCACGCACTACGTCGAGGAGCAGTCGAGCCCCGGCGACGGCAGGTTCGTGTTCAGCTACACGATCACCATCCGCAACGAAGGGTCCGTCCCCGCCCGCCTGCTGACGCGGCACTGGGTCATCACGGACGCTAATGGCAAGGTGCAGGAAGTGGTGGGCGAAGGCGTGGTCGGCGAGCAGCCGCACCTGCAGCCGGGCGAAGGCTTCCGCTATTCGAGCGGGACGATCCTCGAGACGCCCGTGGGTGCCATGCAGGGCACCTATCGCATGGTCGCGGACGACGGCGAGCACTTCGACGCCCCGATCGCGCCGTTCACGCTCGCGATGCCCGGCCTGCTGCACTGACCGGATGGCGACGTACGCCGTCGGCGACGTGCAGGGCTGCGCCGCCGAACTCGAGCGCCTGCTCGAGCGCCTGGCATTCTCCCCCGCCCGCGACCGCCTCTGGTTCGTGGGCGACCTCGTCAACCGCGGCCCGCGCTCGCTCGACGTACTGCGCATGGTCACGCGCCTCGGTGATGCCGCGGTCGTCGTGCTCGGCAATCACGACCTGCACCTGCTCGCGTCTGCGCGCGGCCACACCGGGCTGCGAGCGCAGGACGAATCGCTGCGCCCGGTCCTCGACGCGCCCGATCGCGAGAGCCTCCTCGACTGGCTGCAGTCTCGCCCGATGCTGCACCACGACCCTGCGCTCGACATCCACTTGCTGCACGCAGGGTTGCCGCCACAGTGGGACGTGGCGCTCGCACGCCGTTGCGCACGCGAACTCGAGGCTGCCCTGCGCAGCGATCGCAGCGGCGTGCTGTTCGACCGCATGTACGGCAACCAGCCCGACCTCTGGCGCGACGACCTCGAGGGTGTCGACCGCCTTCGATTCATCACCAACGCCCTGACGCGACTGCGCGCCTGCGATGCGGCCGGGCGCATGCTGCTCTCCTTCAAGGGCCCCGTTGCCAAGCTGCCGCCCGGCGCGACCCCCTGGTTTCGCGCGTCGGAACGGCGCTCGGCCGGCGCCCGTATCGTGTGCGGACACTGGTCGGCGCTCGGGTACCTGCGCGAATCGGGCGTGCTGGCGCTCGACACGGGATGCGTCTGGGGCGGCGCGCTCACGGCCGAGCGGCTGGACGCGCCGTCCGCGCCGGTTCAGGTCGCAAGCGAGCAGCCGCGCACCGAGTTCACCGAAGGCTGACTGCTCGACTCCGCCCGGCGAGCGGGCTGGCCGTACCGTTGGTCCCGCAAACGCGCCAGGCCGCTGTCGCCATTCGCGTCAGGGCTGCGGAACCGGCTCCAGCACGTCGATGGACAATACGATGATGCCGATGTTCAGGGTATGCGGGACGCAGCTCATGCGATCCACCACGATCTTCGCGCCCAGCGGCTTGAAGACCCAGTCGCGCATGCCTTCCATCAACTCGCAGTCCCCGGGCTGCAGCAGCCCCGTCGGGCTGTCGCGAAAGTCGATGCGTCGCAGCCTCGCGGGGAACTCGGCAGTGGCCTCGGCCGCGGGCGCCGGCTTGCCGCCGGCGCGCGCTGCCAGTTCCTGCGTCGACGCCGCCTTTGCGACGGCGGCGAGCGTCTCCGGCGTCGCCGCCTGCGGCATCGCAACCACGATGTCGACGCTGGGCGAGAGTTCGGCTCCGCGTCGCGGATTCATGCAGCCGCGGGCGGTCACGGTGAATCCCGGACGCGCGCCGATGGCCGCGAGAACCTGCTCCACCTTCCTCTCGAGCCCGTCGCAAGAGTAGTAGGCCGTGAATGCCATGTACGGAAAGTGGATCCGCTGCTCGACCCAGACCGCCATCACGGGCGCCGTCGCCTCGCCACTGGCTGCGGCCGGAATCGCGCCGGGCGGCTCCGGGCGTGACGGCGGCTGCGCCTGTGCGAGGCACGAGGACGACAGCAGTGCGAGACTCGCTGCAACCACCGGATAGCGCAGGAACTTCATGTCGACCTCCCCGGCCCCGAACGGGGGTCACGCGTATATACTGCCACGCTCGCGCAGACTGGGTGGCCGGACCGGTTGCCCGCAGAACCAGAACGCCTGCGCACCTGTTATCGACCCGGCCGGCCCGCCGAAGTTCGCCGCAGCGCGGGACGAGGAGTTCACGCATGCAGGACCTGACACAGGGCCCGATCCGCCAGCACCTGGTGCGGATGGCGGTGCCCATGGCGATCGGCATGCTGATGCAGACGCTGTACTTCCTGGTCGACCTGTACTTCGTCGGGCGGCTCGGCGACGCGGCGCTCGCCGGCGTCGGCGCCGCCGGGACGCTCACCATGGTCGTGGTGGCGCTGACGCAGGTGCTGGGCGTCGGCACCGTCGCGCTGATCGCGCAGGCGGTCGG
>DAOMFD010000094.1:6312-7580 GCA_035429605.1 Steroidobacteraceae bacterium
TACCTGAGCATCATTTCCTGGAACTTCGTCGCCGCCGGCATCAACTTCAGCTGCTCCGGCATGTTCCAGGCGCTCGGCAACACCGTGCCGGCGCTCGTGAGCAGTGGCGGGCGGCTCGTCACGTTCGTGCTGCCGATCCTGTGGCTCGCCCGGCGCCCCGGCATCGAGCTGCGCGACTTCTGGTACGTCTCCGTGGCGAGCACGGCGCTGCAGGCCGTGACCAGCCTGCTGCTGCTGCGGATGGTGATGCGGCAGAAGCTGCGGCCCTCGCCGTGACCGCGCCCGTCCTCGAGACGCAGCGCCTGCGCCTGCGGCGACTGGTCCCCGGCGATGCCGGCTTCATGCTGGAATTGCTGAACGACCCGTCGTTCATCGAGTTCATCGGCGACCGCGGGGTGCGCGACCAGGCGGGCGCCCGGCGATACATCGAAGATGGGCCGGTCGCGAGCCACGCCCGGTACGGGTACGGCATGGACCTCGTCGAGTTGAAGGTAACGGCCGAGCCGATCGGCATGTGCGGTCTGGTCCGCCGCAATTGGCACGACCTTCCGGAAATCGGGTACGCCTTCCTGCCGAGGCACCGGTCCGCGGGATACGCGCACGAAGCCGCGGCGGCGGTCCTGGCCAACGCGCTCGGCGCGCTCGCATTGCCGCGCGTGATCGCGATCGTGTCACCCGGAAACACGCGATCCATCCGCGTGCTCGAGAAGATCGGCCTGCGCTACGAGTGCGAGGTCACTCCGCCCGGCGAGCAGCGGGCGATCCTGCAGTTCACGACCGTCGGCGCAACGTGACGAAACTGTAGTCGTGGGCGTGGCGCCCGTCCGCAGCGCAGTCCTCCCGGGCGACCTCCTCCCACTCCGCCGCGTCGAGCCGCGGGAAGAACGTGTCCGCGCCGGCGATCGCGTGGACTCGCGTCAGGTGCACGGTCCCGGCGCGCGGCAGCGCCAGGCGGTAGAGGTCCGCCCCGCCGATGACGAAGACGCGCGGAACGTCGCCGGCAACCTGCAGCGCGGTCTCGAGCGACCCAGCGACGGTGCATCCCGGGATCGCCAGCCCCGCCTGCCGGCTCACGATGATGTTGTGCCGTCCCGGCAGCGGCCGGCCGATCGAGTCCCAGGTCTTGCGGCCCATCACGACCGGGCTGCCCATCGTGATCGCCTTGAAGCGCTTGAGGTCGTCGGGCAGGTGCCAGGGAAGGCGCCCGTCGCGACCGATGCCGCCCTGCTCGTCGGCCGCGACGACGATGCAGAGTTCCGTCACCGACC
>DAOMFD010000095.1:0-7335 GCA_035429605.1 Steroidobacteraceae bacterium
GAACGATTCTTCGAGGTGGACGAGCCGCTCGCGTTCCTGATCGGGCCTGACTCGGCGATCGAGGAACACCCCCTCGGGCTTGCGACGACGTTCCTGGATGCGACGCGCGCCTACTGGGAAGACTGGGTGCGCGGACTCGCAATCCCGTTCGAATGGCAGCAGGCGGTGATTCGCGCCGCGATCACCCTCAAGCTCTGCACCTATGAGGACACGGGCGCGGTGCTGGCGGCGCTGACGACCTCGGTTCCGGAGAGCCCGGACAGTGGACGCAACTGGGACTACAGGTACTGCTGGCTGCGCGACAGCTACCTCGTCATCCAGGCGCTGAACCGCCTTGGCGCGACCCGGACGATGGAAGGTTACCTGCGCTTCATCAAGCACACGTTCGGCAGCGACGACATCCGCCGCCTGCAACCGCTGTTCTCGATCACGGGAGAGCCGGAGGTCCCCGAACGGCAGGTGGCCACGCTCCCCGGCTACCGGGGCATGGGGCCGGTGCGGGTCGGAAACGACGCCTACAAGCAGGACCAGCACGATGTCTACGGCGCACTCATACTCGCGTCGGCACATTCCTTCTGCGACGAGCGGATCGGTTCGCCGGGAGACGTCGCGCTGTTCAATCGCCTGGAACCGATCGGCGCCAAGGCCGTCGAGTTCTGGCAGGGCCCGGACGCCGGCCCGTGGGAATTCCGGGGTGCGGTGCGCTCGCACACGTTCTCCGCGGCCATGTGCTGGGCCGGCTGCGACCGGCTGGCGAGGATCGCCGGCAGGCTGGCGCTCCCGGCCCGCGAGAGTCACTGGCGCAACGCAGCCGACGGGATCCGCGAGCAGGTGCTCTCGCGCTCCTGGAACCCGACGCGCCGGGCATTCTGCTCGAGCTTCGGCGGGGACCACGTCGACGCGACCGCCCTCGTGCTGCCGGATCTCGGCATCGTGCCGCCGCACGATCCTCGATTCCTGTCCACCGTCGAGGCGATCGAGCACGACCTCAAGGACGGGGACTGGATCTACCGTTACCGCCACGAGGACGATTTCGGAGTGCCGGCCACGGCGTTCACGATCTGCGCATTCTGGTACGTGAACGCTCTCGCCGCGGTCGGTCGTCGCGAGGAGGCTCGCGAGATCTTCGAGCGCCTGCTGGCACGGCGCAATCGGCTCGGGCTGCTTTCGGAAGACATCGACCCGCGCTCGGGCGAACTCTGGGGCAACTTTCCGCAGACCTACAGCATGGTGGGCATCATCAACTCCGCGGTACGCCTCAGTCGCTCGTGGGAAGAGGCGATGTGATGGTGGCGTGACATGAGGTGGAGTGCTGTCCGCAACATCGCCATTCGGTACCTCGTGCCGATCGTCGCCGCCGTCAGCCTGGTGGCGTTCGTCGGCGTTCCCTACATCGACCACATTCTCGCCGGCTGGTTCCGCTCCGACGTGCAGATGCGTGCCAGGCTGGTCATGACCTCCGTCGAAGAGCCACTGGGGAACCTGCTCGATGGAGCGGAACTGGACAGGGCACGAACCTACCTCGGGCGGGTCGCCAGCGACGAACGCCTGCTCGGGGTTGTCGTCTGCGCACCGGACGGCTCGCGGGTCGTGCGCACCGTGCTGGTTCCCGACACGGTGACCTGCGCCACGGATGCCACTCAGCCGTCCGACGGCAGCACGGCACGAACGGTCGGGGCCGGCCTGGTCGAGATATCGCGATTTCCGCTGGTGACCGCTGCCGGACATTCCTTCGAGGTGCTGATCGTTCACGACCTGAGCTTCATCGATCGTCGCCAGACGAGCGCGCGCAATTTCGTGCTGGCCTTCGCGCTGCTCGCGGCTTGTGCGCTCGCCGTGCTCGCCGGCCTGGGTGTCCGCCTGCTGCTCAACCAGTGGATCCGGCTGCTCGTCGGTGACATCAGCAGCAAGCGCTTCCTGGACGATGCCGAGTCGTCCCGGGCGTCGGTGCCCGTCCTGATGGAGGTACGCCAGGCGCTGCGCGATCTGGAAGCCAGTCAGCGCCTCGAGATCGAGTTCCAGGAGAACTGGACGCCGCAGGCGCTGCAGCAGGTCGTGCGAGAGAGTCTCGAGTCCAGCCCGATGCTCGTGGTGTCCAACCGGGAGCCGTACATCCACAACCTCGACGCGCAGGGACAACCGGTCGTCCAGGTGCCCGCCAGTGGCATGGTCACCGCAATCGAGCCGGTCATGCGCGCGTGTTCCGGTACGTGGATCGCGCACGGCAGCGGCACGGCCGACCGTCTCGTCGTCGACAGGCGCGACCACGTGCGCGTCCCGCCCGACGACCCGAGCTACGAATTGCGCCGCGTCTGGCTGACGCAGCCCGAGGAAGAAGGCTAC
The DNA here is from genome assembly GCA_035429605.1 of Steroidobacteraceae bacterium. Lineage (GTDB taxonomy): Bacteria > Pseudomonadota > Gammaproteobacteria > Steroidobacterales > Steroidobacteraceae > RPQJ01. Next base: position 2,344 of record DAOMFD010000095.1, read on the forward strand.
TACTACGGCTTCTCCAACGAGGGTCTCTGGCCGCTCTGCCACCTGGCGTACGTACGCCCCGCCTTCCGCGAAGCCGACTGGAGGCAGTACATCGAGGTCAATGGCCGTTTCGCCGATGTCGTGGCCCAGGAGGCCCGGAAGACCGAGCCCGTGGTGCTGATACAGGATTTTCACTTCGCCCTGCTGCCCCGCCTGATTCGCGAGCGGGGCATCCGCGCCACGATCGCGCTGTTCTGGCACATCCCGTGGCCCAACGCCGAGACGTTCGGTGTCTGCCCCTGGAAGCGCGAGATCCTGCTCCACATGCTGAGCGCGGACATTCTCGGCTTCCACACCCGTTACCACTGCCAGAACTTCCTTGCGACCGTCGATCGCTTCATCGAGTGCCAGATCGACCAGGAACACATGACGGTGACGCACCAGGGGCACGTGTGCCGCGTCAAGGCGTACCCGATCTCGATCGAGTGGCCGCCGCGGTGGCTGGCCGGTGCCCCGAGTCCCGAGAATGCGAGGACGAACGTGAAGCGACGGTGGGGCATCGGCCCGGACGTCCGGATCGGCGTCGGCGTCGAACGATGGGATTTCACCAAGGGAATCGTCGAGCGCTTCCAGTCGTTCGAGACGCTGTTCGAGAAGCAACCGGAATGGAAGGGCCGCCTGACGTTCCTGCAGGTTGCCGCGCCGTCACGCAGCAAGCTGCCCGCCTATCAGGCACTGCAGCAGCAGACGCTGGATGAACTCCATCGAATCAATGCCCGCTTCGGCACCCCGGACTGGCAGCCGATCATGCTGATCGGCCAACACCAGGAGCCCGCCCAGGTCTTCGAGCTTTACCGAGCCGCCGACTTCTGCCTGGTCAACAGCCTGCATGACGGGATGAACCTGGTCGCGAAGGAATTTGTCGCGGCTCGCGACGACGAGGACGGGGTGCTGGTGCTGAGCTCCTTTACCGGCGCCTCCCGCGAACTGGTCGAGGCCCTGCTGGTGAACCCGTTCGACGTGTCTGAAACGGCACGGGCGATCGTGACGGCCCTCGAGATGCCCCGCGAGGAGCGGCGCAAGCGCATGCAGCTCATGAGGCGGACCATCTCCGAGGCGAACGTGTACCGCTGGGCGGGCCGCATGCTCATGGACGTCGCCCGCATCCGGCAGCGCCAGACGCTCACCCGGTAGACAACCGCTGCCTGACGCCGTGCGTCCCGGTAACACCGGACGACCCCGGTCGCGGCCGGTGCGTGATCGATTTTCGCCGCTCGGCAGCGAGTCCGTGCGCGCACGCAGCTAGGCGCGCGCGCTGCCGCCGGACATCCAGAGTGTCTGGGTCGGGTAGGCGAACTGCACGCCGAGGGACTCGAAGTCGCCGTGGATCGCGAAATTGATCGCCTGCTGCACGTCCATGTAGCGATTGTAGTCGGCGCTCAACACGTAGTAGACGCACTCGAAGTCGAGCGAATAGGGGCCGAATTTCGCGAAGTGCGCGCGGTCGAAGCGAACTCCGTCCCGGCGCTCGATCGCCGAGCGCAGCACCGTCGCGACCTTCTCCAGCAACGCACGCGGCGTTTCGTAGGTCACCCCCACCGTGAACACGACACGCCGCTCCCGCATGCGGCCGTAATTGCGCAAGCGACCGCCCAGCAGGTCGGCGTTCGACATGACGATCTGCTCGCCGCTGAGCGAGCGCAGCCGCGTGCTCTTGATGCCGACGTACTCGACCGTGCCCATGAGATCGCCGACGACCAGGAAGTCGCCGATGACGAACGGCTGGTCGAGCGCGATCGACAGCGAAGCGAACAGGTCTCCCAGCACATTCTGCACGGCAAGTGCGACGGCGACCCCGCCAATGCCGAGCCCTGCGACCAGCGCCGTGATGTCGAATCCGAGGTTGTCGAGGGTGAGCAGCACGACCAGCGCCCAGACGACCATGCGCGCGAGGAACCGGATGATGCCGATGGTGCCTGCAGCGGCCTTGTCCGACTCCAGCGCGACCTTTCGCCGTTGGTCCAGCCAGGCACCGACCGCGGTCGTCGCCCAGACGCCGGACTGCCAGAACAGCGCGACGGCAAAGGTCCTCGCCAGCAGCGACTCCGCATGTGCGCCGAAGTCACCCAGCGCGAGGCCGCCGCAAAGCGACGCGACCGCCATGAAGATCCATGTGGTGCGGCTCGCGACCTGCAGCGGGATCTCGAGCAGCTCCGTCTGCCCGGTGCGCTCGAAGCGGCGGTAGTGTCGTCGCGCCACGCTGCGCAAGGCCCACAGGACCGCGAGCAGCACGGCGCCAACGGCCGCCGCCAGGACCAGGTCTGTTCCATGCGAACTCAGCCAGGCCGATGGCACCTTGGGAAACCATTCGCCCAACGGGCAGCACTCCTCGCTCCGGCGCGACAGGCCGGCTCTCGTCGCCACTCTAAGCGCGCAAGGGGCGCGTCAGTAATGACATTTCCTCATGGCAATCGTGAGGACATTTCAGCGGACCGGGCCGGCTCGCCAAAGCAGTCGGGCGGGCCCGGTGGGTTGCCCGTCAGCGCGTGCATCTGTGGCAGAGTGAGCGATCATGAAGCCTCCACACCCGGCCGGCCGTTTCCTGGCGACGCGCGAGTGGCGGCGGCGCCTCGTCTTCTGGGGCGGCGCGGTCGCCACCGGCGCGGTGGCGGTCGCCTTCGCGCTGGGCAGCGATTTCGCTACGAGCCTGTTCCGCCAGGCTTGCTCGGCATGGCAGTGGTGGCCGTTCCTGGCGACGCCACTCGGGCTCGCGCTTTGCGTGTGGATCACGCGGACGTGGTTCGCGGGCTCCGAGGGCAGTGGCATTCCACAGACGATCGCCGCGCTCAATCTGCCAAGCGAGACCGAGCGCGACCGCCTCCTGAGCCCGCGAATCGCGGTAGGCAAGATCATGGTCACGCTGCTGGCGCTGGCGAGCGGAGCGTCGATCGGTCGCGAAGGCCCGACGGTGCAGGTGGGCGCCTCGATCATGCACTCCCTGCGGCGATATGCGCGGTTCCCGGTGGTGGACGTGGACCGCGGGCTGATCCTCGCAGGCGGCGCAGCGGGCGTCGCCGCAGCCTTCAACACGCCTCTCGCCGGCGTCGTGTTCGCAATAGAGGAGCTGTCGCGCTCGTTCGAGGAGCGCACGAGCGGCGTGATCCTCATGGCAGTCATCATTGCCGGTGTCACCTCGATGGCGCTGGTCGGTGACTACACGTACTTCGGTAGCACGTCGGCGGCCCTCTCCTTTCCCGGGATGTGGCTGGTCGTGCCGCTGTGTGGCATCGGCGGTGGTCTGTTCGGCGGGATCTTCTCGCGCATGATGCTGACAGCACGCCGGCAGCTGCCGGGTCCGCTGCGCCGAATTGCGGCGTCGCGCCCCGTACTGTTCGCCGGGTTCTGCGGAATGCTGCTTGCGGCGATCGGCTGGGTCGGCGACGGCACGACCTTCGGCACGGGATATCTCGAAGCCCGCGACCTGCTGCAGGAGGGCCACTACCCGGCGCCCGCTTTCGCCCTGCTGAAAGGCCTCGCGACGATCGTGTCCTACGCGACCGGAATCCCCGGCGGAATCTTCGCTCCGTCACTTTCGGTAGGCGCCGGCATCGGCGGCCAGTTCCATGCCTGGGTGCCGATCGCACCGCTGGGCACCTTCGTGGTGCTCGCCATGGCCGCGTATTTCGCCGGCGTCGTGCAGGCACCGCTCACGGCGCTCGTGATCGTCGTCGAAATGACGAACGACCGGTCGCTCACGCTGCCGCTCATGGCCGCCGCCCTGCTCGGCCGCGGCGCCAGCGCGCTCGTCTGCCGCGAACCGCTGTACCGATCGCTTGCGGAGCGATTCCTGCCGCACGGCGATCGCGGGACAGTGCCCGCCTCGAAGCCTCTACCGGACACGTGACCCGACAGCCTCCCGGTTGACGAGCTTCCAGAATGCGGTGACGTAGCTCGGGCGTGCGTTGCGATCGTCGATGTAGTGCGCGTGCTCCCTCACGTCGCACGCGGGCAGCGGGCGCTCGAAAGTGTGGTTCCAGGCTGGTGCCGCATTGTTGAACACGGGGCTCGACGTCGCGCACACGATGTCCTCGAGCGACGCATGCTCGAACTCGGTTCCCTTGACGAGGCCGTTCAGGTTCATGACGTACGCCTGATGGTGCTTACCGTAGTGAAAGTCGATGGTCTCGGCGGAGAGATGCGGCGCCAGCGCGTCGCGCGGGTAATGGAGGGGCGGCAATTCGATCGTCATGGGATACCTCCTTGCGGTGATGCCGGGCTGGCCTCCGTCCACGCGCCAAACGTGGTCTCGCCACCAGCCTCTCCGCTTCGCAGTCCGGTTCAAACCGTCGGGTGCCTCAAGTCGTGGTGCGGCGTTGCCATACCACCCTCCCGACGCGGCGGTACGGCGACGAGGTTGTACAGCCAGCCGAGGATGCCGCCGGCGATCGCGCCGTCGGCCAGCGCGAAGGCGGTACCGAGCATCAGCACGAAGAAATTGCCGTTCGGGTGATAGCCGGGGTAAATGGACGCGACCAAGTTCAGGAAAGCGGACCCATAGCCAGGTACGGCCATGTTGGCTAGCCCAACCAGGAAAACGCAGAAGCCCCACATAAGGGCACCCGCGGTCGCGAGCGCTGCCACGTTGATCTTCTGCATGTCTACCTCCTGTGCGCTGGGCGCCATGAGATCGGCCGGAAATCGGGCTTCTGACGGTGGGACTGCCCGGCGGCGGCGATTGTTCCCTAAGCCGTCGGCGACCGCCGGATCCTGGCCACCAGACTGCGTCCCCGACTGCCATTTCGGCACCTACTGATTCTCGTATGCTGCACGCGAGTTAATTTGTCGCGCAGCGGCATCGCGCGATTCGGCCAGATGCAGCCCCGCGGAATCCCTGGAGACACGATATGACCACGCTCGCGCCGCAACGCATGACGCCGTCCGAGGCACTCGTCGAAACCCTCGTCGCGAACGGCGTGACCGACGTGTTCGGCATCGTGGGCTCGGCGTACATGG
>DAOMFD010000096.1:0-1128 GCA_035429605.1 Steroidobacteraceae bacterium
CCTGCACGTCGACATGGACGCGTTCTACGCGTCGGTGGAGCAGCGCGACGACCCGTCGCTGCGCGGGAGGCCCGTGATCGTCGGCGGGACGGGGGCACGCGGCGTCGTGGCCGCGGCGAGCTACGAGGTGCGCAAGTTCGGCGTGCACTCCGCCATGCCCATGCGGGAGGCGCTGCGCCGATGCCCGGATGCGGTGTGCGTCCACCCGCGGATCTCGCACTACGCGGCGGAGTCGGCCCGGATCTTCGAGGTCTTCCACGAGTTCACGCCGCTGGTGCAGGGGCTTTCGCTCGACGAGGCGTTCCTCGACGTGACTGCCAGCATCGCCTTGAAGGGAGAACCTGCACACATTGCGTCCGAAGTGAAACGCCTGATCCGCGAGCGGACGGAGCTGACCGCGTCAGTCGGCGTGGCGCCGAACAAGCTGGTCGCCAAGATCGCCTCCGACCTGCGCAAGCCCGACGGCCTCGTCGTCGTGCTCCCCGGGCAGGTCGAGGAGGCCCTCGACCCCCTGCCCATCCGTCGCCTGTTCGGGCTCGGCGCCAAGACCGCGCCCAAGGTCGAGGCCCTCGGCATCCACACCTTGCGCGACCTGCGGCTCGCCAGTCCGTCGCGACTGCGTCCGATCTTCGGCCGCTACACCGAGCGCGTTCAGCAGCGTGCGGCCGGGATCGACGACCGGCCGGTCGTGCCGGACCCCGACGAGAAGCAGATCAGCGCGGAGGAGACGTTCGACGCGGACATCGGGGACCACGGGCGCCTGCGTGCCGAGATCGTGCGCCTCGCCGACAAGACCTGCGCGCGCCTGCGGGCCCGCGAACTCGCGGCGAACTGCGTGACCGTGAAGATCCGCCGTGGCGACTTCACGACCTACACGCGGCAGCGGCACATCGAGCCGGCGACGCAGGAGACCCGCGTCGTCACCGCCGTGGCGACCGAGTTGCTGGACCAGTGGCTCGCGGGCCAGCCCCGCGCCGCGCTCCGTCTGCTCGGCGTCGGCGTGAGCGAGCTCGGCCCGGCCGCGCAGCTCGACCTGTTCACGGCCCCGCAGACCGCGCGCAACCGGGAACTCGACGCGACCGTCGACCGGATTCGCGAGAAGTTCGGCAAGCTGGCGTTGAAGCCAGC
>DAOMFD010000096.1:1228-7225 GCA_035429605.1 Steroidobacteraceae bacterium
GCCGGCTCGATGCCCACGAGGTATCCGCGCCGTCCGCCGTTGATCCAGATCCTGGGCAACTCGAGGATGCTGCGCTCGACGAACACCGGCATTTTCCTCCGCGTGGCAAACGGCGAGGTGCCGCCGACGAGATAGCCACTGTGGCGGTTCGCCACTTCCGGGGCGCAAGGCTCCACCGACTTCACGCCGATCTGGCGCGCAAGATTCTTGGTCGAGACGGTCCGGTTACCGTGCATCAACACGATGAGTGGCGTGCCCGCCGCATCCTGCATTACGAGCGTCTTGACCACCGCGTAGGGGTCGAGCCCGAGCACTTCGGCGCTGTGCTGGGCGCCGCCGTGCTCGAGGTACTCGTACGGGTGCTCGGTAAACGCGACTCGGTTGGCCTTGAGGAAGGCCACGGCAGGGGTTTCACTGACGCGTGCTTGCTTGGCCATCGGCTCGGCCCGGTGGTGCGGCGGTCCGCGCGGAATTCTACCGGTACCCGCGCCACCGCCGGCTCGCGCGGGCCAGCGCAGGCCCGTTCCGGTGGCCGGGGTGGCGCAGGCTGGCCATGCCCGGTCCGCGCGGGTATCGTTGGCGGCCCAACCCACCCGCCCGCGCCACAGCTAACCCCGCATGTACACGAGCTTTTTCGGGCTCCAGGAAAAGCCGTTCGCGATCACGCCGGACCCGCGCTACCTGTACCTGAGCGCGCGGCACGCGGAGGCGCTCGCGCACCTGCTCTACGGCATCAACGAGGCGGGCGGATTCATCCAGCTGACGGGTGAGGTCGGCACCGGCAAGACGACCGTGATCCGCAGCCTGCTCGAGCAGCTGCCCGGCCATGCGGACGTGGCCCTGATCCTGAACCCGCGCGTCACGCCGGCGGAGTTCCTGCTCACCATCTGCGAGGAGCTGCACATCCCGGTGCCGGAATCGGGACGCAACAGCACCAAGACGCTCATGGACCTGCTCGGCCGCCACCTGCTCGACACGCATGCTCGCGGCCGGCGCGTCGTGCTGATCGTCGACGAGGCGCAGAACCTGAGCACCGACACGCTCGAGCAGGTGCGCCTGCTCACCAACCTCGAGACTGCCACGACCAAGCTGCTGCAGATCATCCTGATCGGCCAGCCGGAGCTGCGTGACCTGCTCGACCGGGCGGAACTCCGGCAGCTCGCGCAGCGCATCACCGGCCGCTATCACCTCGATCCCCTGTCGCAGGACGAGTCCGCCGGCTACGTCCGTCACCGCATGCGGGTCGCCGGCGCGACCGGCGAAGTGTTCACCGTGTCGGCGCTGCGCGAGATCCACCGCCTGAGCCACGGCGTGCCGCGCGTGATCAACGTCGTCTCCGATCGCACGCTGCTCGGAGCCTTCACGCGCGAGGAACATCGCGCAGGCGGGGCGCTGGTGCGCGCGGCGGCCTCCGAAGTCTACGGCCGTCCCATTCCTGCACCCTGGCTCAAGTGGGCCACGGCCGGCGCAGTCGTCGCGGCGCTCGCGCTCGTGACCGTCGGGGCGGTGAGCCTGTGGTCCGCTCGGCGCGCCACGCCGGAACCGGTCGCCGCGCAACCGCACGCCGCGACGGCAGCGGCGGCACCTGCCCCGGCTGCACCGGCACCCCAGGCCACTCCGTCGCATGCCCCCGCGCAACCACCACTGCAGGAACTGCTCGTTGGCCATGCCAGCGAGACGACCACCGAGGGCGCGCTCGGCCAGCTCTTCGCGTTGTGGGGCGCGACCTACGATCCGGCCAAGGGGCGCGGCTGCGACCAGGCCGCGGCCCAGGGACTCGATTGCCTGTTCCAGAAGGGCTCGTGGGCGCAGCTGCGCACCCTCAATCGTCCCGCGATCCTGACGCTCACGGACGACACGGGCCGCACCCACCAGGTCGTGCTCGCCGGCCTCACGGACGACACCGCCACGCTGCGGCTCGGCGGAGAGCCGCGCAAAGTGCCGATCGCGGAGGCGTCGCGCTACTGGTTCGGCGATTTCCTGCTGCTTTGGCGACCGCCGATGGCCGTCGCGAAATCCCTCGGACCCGGAATGCGGGGCGACGACGTGCGCTGGCTGCGCGAGAGCCTGCGCGCCGCGCAGGGACTGCCAGCGGCACCTGGCGGCGACGCGTATGACGCGGACCTCACGCGGCTGGTGCAGGACTTCCAGCGCCAGCACCGGCTCGCCGTCGACGGCGTCGCGGGCGTACAGACCCAGATCGTGCTCGATACCGTGATCCGTGCGACCGGCTCGCCCACGATCGTCAATCCGTCGGCGGGTGGCTGAGCGATGTCGTTCATCCTCGACGCCCTGCGCAAGTCCGAGCACGATCGCCAGCGACAGACCGGACCGACTCTTGCCGAGGTGCCGGTCGCGGCGCCGAAGCCACGCAGCAACGTGTGGGCGCCGGTCGTCATCGTCCTGCTGCTCGTGAACCTCGTGGTGATCGGCGTGCTGCTCGTGCGCAAGGCAGCGCGCGAGCCGGCGGCAGCGCAGGTTGCAGCCGCTCCGGCTGCGACGTCCACGACCGCGGGACAACCGCCTGCCGCCGCACCGGCACCGGTGGCAGCGGCTGCGCCCGCGATTGCCGCGCCAGCGGTGGGCGCCTCGACCGCGCCTGCCATCACCACTCTGCCGCCGCCTGCATCATCGCCCGCTGCACAGCCTGCGACTGCGGTAGCCGCCGCCGATGCCCGGCCGCCGGTCAACCCGCTCGAGGCGGAAGCGAGCGGCGCCCCCCCGATGCTCGATCCGACGATGGCCGAACGGGCGGCCGCGGCCCCGCCGGGACCGCCGGCCGTGATGCGGACGCCGACCACGCGCGGGTCGGTCGTCTACGAATCGCTGCCCGACTCCTCGACGGTCGGTGGCCCTCCGCCAGCCCCGCAACCGGCCACGAACCGGCAGGCGGCGACGACCGGCGCCGGACTGCCCTCGGCCGATGAACTCGCCGCGGCCGGCGTGCCTGCGCTCAACCTCGACCTGCACGTGTTCTCGACGGTGCCGGGCGAGCGGTTGATCTTCGTGAACTCGCACAAGTACCGCGAGGGAGACACCATGCAGGAAGGCCCGGTCGTCCGGCAGATCACGCCGGCCGGCGCGGTCCTCGAATTCAACGGCCGCGACTACCTGTTGAGCAACAAGTGACCGGCAGCGCGAAGATCGAGACCCTGGCGGTGCACGCCGGCCGCGAACCGGACGCGGCGACCGGCGCTCTGCGCGAGCCGATCCACCTGTCCACGACGTTCGAGCGGAGCGCCGATGGAAGCTATCCGCACGGCCACTACTACACGCGCGCGAGCAACCCGAACCGCGATTCGCTCGAGCGCGCGCTCGCGGCGCTAGAAGGCGGCGCCGGGGCTGTCGCATTCGCCTCCGGGTCCGCCGCGACCCTCGCGGCCTTTTCGCTCGCGTCGCCCGGCGGGCGGATCGTGTGCTCGTCGGACTGCTACCACGGCACCGGCAAGCAGCTGCGCGACCTGCTCCCGGGCTTCGGGCTCAGCGCGGAATTCGTCGACACGTCGGACACGGCGGCCGTCGCCCGGGCGCTCGGGGCGCCGACATCGCTCGTCTGGGTCGAGACGCCATCGAATCCACTGCTCAAGGTGAGCGATCTCGCGGAGCTGGCCCGGCTCGCCCACGAGCACGGCGCGCTGTTCGCGTGTGACAACACTTTCGCGAGTCCCGTCCTGCAGCGGCCGTTCGACCACGGCGCGGACCTCGTCATGCACAGCACGACCAAGTACCTCGGCGGGCACAGTGACGTGCTCGGCGGCGTGCTCGTAGTGCGCGAGCAGGGTGCCGTGCTCGAGCGATTGCGCGACTACCAGGGAACGACCGGGGGCGTCCCGTCGCCGTTCGATTGCTGGCTGGTGCTGAGGAGTCTCGCGACTCTACCGTTGCGGGTCCGGGCGCAGGCGACCAGCGCGATGGCGATCGCACGCTATCTGCACGGCGATATCCGGGTCGAGCGTGTCCATTACCCGGGCCTGGAAGACCATCCGGCGCACTCACTTGCGCAGCGGCAGATGCGCGACGGCTTCGGCGCAGTCGTGTCCTTCCAGGTGCCCGGCGGCGCCGCGGAGGCGATGGCGGTCGCCGCGCGCGTGAAACTCTTCACGCGCGCCACCAGCCTCGGCGGGATCGAGAGCCTCGTCGAGCACCGCGCCTCGATGGAAGGACCGCACGGCAGCACGCCCCCGAACCTGCTGCGCATGTCGATCGGGCTCGAGAACGTGGCCGACCTGATCGCCGACCTGGACCAGGCGCTGGGCACCTGAGCCGGGCTACCTGGCCTCGGCGGGCTGCGGCGCGGTTCCCTCGACGGGTCGTCCGGCAGCCGTCCAGCCCTGCATGTCACCGTCGAGGTGCCCAAGCTTGGTGTAGCCGTTGGCGGCCAGCGTCTCGGCTGCCATGCCCGAGCGGCGTCCCGACTTGCAGTACAGGACCACTTCCTTGTCCTTCGGGATTTCCTCGAGGCGGCTCGCGACCTGGTCGTACGGGATGTTCACCGCACCGGCGATGTGCCCGGCTGCGAACTCCTCGGGAGTGCGCACGTCGAGCAGGAGCATCGGCGTGCCCTGCGCCTGCATGTCCAGCAGGGCCTGCTGGGAAACCTGCGCGACCTGCGGCGCATCCGCCAGCGCGCACCACGCTGCCAGCACTCCCACCAAGCCGATCAACGCTTTTCGCACCATTGCCGTCTCCATATTGACGCCGTTCATACCGATTGGGCCGCCGACGAATCTTTGACCCCCTCCCAGCGGCACTCGTTCACTCCGTGATGCAGGCGTCGACCTCGATCTCGACGAGCATGTCCGGGTCGACGAGGCCGCTCACTTCGACCATCGCCGTGGCCGGGCGAATGGCACCGAAGTACTCCCCGTGCGCCCGCCCGATCGCCTCCCAGCCGCGAATGTCGCGCACGAAGATCCGCGTCCGCACGACGTGTTCCATCTTCGCGCCCGCACGAGCCAGCGCGGCGCGCACGTTCTCCAGCGCTTGCCGGGTCTGAGCGGCCGCGTCGCCCGGAGCCACGATGCGTCCATCCGGTCCCGTCGCGGTCGTGCCGGCGACCCACACCATGGAGCCCACGCGGACGGCCCGCGAATAGCCGACGACCGGTTCCCAGGGTGTGCCGGTCGAGATGTTCCGACGCTCGTTCATGTGCCTGCCTCCTGTTGCACGCTGGACCGGCTGCTCAGGCAGCGGGTCGCGGCTCGCCTGCTGCCAGGCGCGCCAGCGCGTCACCCGTCACACGATAGACCGTCCAGTCATCCATCGCGACGGCCCCGAGCTTGCGGTAGAAGGCAATTGCGTTCTCGTTCCAGTCGAGGACCGACCACTCGAACCGGGCGCAACCGCGCGCGACCGCCAACGCAGCGAGGTGGTGCAGCATCGCCTCGCCGTAACCGCGACCGCGATGCTGCGGACGTATGTACAGGTCCTCTACATAGACGCCGGGGCGCCCCGCGAACGTCGAGTAGTTGTGAAAGTAGAGTGCGAAGCCGACGGTCTCGCCGCCGACTCGGGCCATGAGCGCCTCGGCATACGGCCGCGGTCCGAATACCGGCACGTCGTCGGCGACCGCCGGCTCGACAGCCAGGTTCCCAGCCTTCGGCATGGCGCCTCCTTTTTTCAGTTTCCCTCGAAAGACAACGGCGGAATGCCTTGAAGTCCTCGGGATTCGCCAGTATTGTCAACCAATAGTTTACTCGAGGTCGGGCCGATGGCAGCGGAATCCAGCCGTCTTCCACTGAACGCGCTGCGCGTCTTCGAGTCCGTGGCCACGCACCTCAGTTTCACCGCTGCCGCGAAGGAGCTGGGCGTTACGACGGCCGCGGTCAGCGCGCAGGTGAAGGCACTCGAAGCCGACATCGGCGTCCCGCTCTTCCGGCGGCACACGCGCGCCGTGGCGCTGACGCAGGAAGGCGCCGAGCTGCTGCCCGGCGTGCGTCGCGGCCTCGACGAGATGCGCCGCGCCGTGGACCGCATCCGGCGCGAGCGGGTCGGCGG
>DAOMFD010000097.1:0-6984 GCA_035429605.1 Steroidobacteraceae bacterium
ATCGCGGTGGCGAAGCCGAATGACAGCAGGTTGATGCCCGGGCTGAAGATATAGGGCACGCCCATCAGTTTCGCGAGCACGAGGGACGCGCCGGTCGCGAGCGCGATTCCGGCGAGTCCGCCGAGGCCCGCCAGCACGATGGCCTCGACCAGGAACTGCAGCAGCACCTCGCGCTCGAGGGCGCCGATCGCGAGCCGAGTGCCGATCTCGCGGGTCCGCTCGGTGACCGAGACCAGCATGATGTTCATGATGCCGATTCCGCCCACCAGCAGGCTCACCGCAGCAACGGCGGCGAGCAGCATGGTGAGGATCTTCGTCGTGCTGGTGAGCGTCTGGACCAGTTGCCGCGTGTCCATGACCCGGAAGTCGTCGTCCTCGTCGTCGGCGATCTTGCGCCGTTCCCGCAGCAGGCCCGTGACCTGCTCCTTGACCGCGTCGATCGACGCACCGGGTGCCACGGCCACCATGAGCCGGCCCACGTCCTGGTTGCCGGTGAGGCGTCGCTGCACCGTGCGCAGCGGCATCACGATGACGTCGTCCTGGTCCGAGCCCATGGCGGACTGGCCCTTGGACTTGAGCAGCCCGATCACCTCGCAGGCGAACTGGCGCACCCGGATCTCCTCGCCCACCGGGTCGCGGGCGCCGAAGAGCTTCTGGCGCACGGTCTCGCCGATGACGCACACGGCCCGCCCGGCACGCTCCTCCGCCTCGTTGAACGTGCGGCCGGACTTCAGTTGCCAGTTGCCCGACTCGAAGTAGTCGTCGGTCGAGCCGGTCACCACCGTCGTCCAGTTGTTCGCCTGGTAGACGGCCTTCGCCGACGCATTGACGACGGGCGCGACGAGCCTCGCGGCCGACACCTGGCTGCGCAACGCATCGGCATCGGCGATCTTGAATCGTGGCGCGTTGTCGCCGCCCGGCCCGAAGCGCTGGCCCGGAATGGCGATCAGCAGGTTGCTGCCCATGGAGGAGATCTGCTCGGTCACCGAGCGGGTGGCTCCGTTGCCGAGCGTCACCATGGTGATCACGGCGGCCACGCCGATCACGATGCCGAGCACGGTGAGGAACGAGCGCAACAGGTTGCGGCGGATCGCGCGCAGCGCCAGCAGCACGGTGTTCCACAGCATCAGGCGGCCTCCACGCGCGGCCGGTCGCTCTCGATGCGGCCGTCCACGAAGCGCACGATGCGGCGAGCGTAGGCGGCGACGTCCGCCTCGTGCGTGACCATCAGCACGGTGATGCCCTGCGTCGCATTGAGGCGCGTGACGAGGTCCATGATCTCGGCGCTGGTGTGGGTGTCCAGGTTGCCCGTGGGCTCGTCGGCGAGCAGGACGGCGGGGCGCGTCACGATGGCCCGGGCGATGGCGACGCGCTGCTGCTGGCCACCCGAGAGTTCCGCCGGCGTGTGATCCTCGCGCCCTGCGAGCCCTACCTGCCGCAGGGCGTCGCGCGCGGCGGCATGGCGACGACCGGCCGGCTCACCGCGGTACAGCAGCGGCAGTTCGACGTTCTCGAGCGCCGTGGTACGGGCGAGCAGGTTGAACCCCTGGAACACGAACCCGAGGAAATTGCGTCGCAACAGCGCGCGCTGCTCGCGCGACAGCTGCTCGACGCGCACGCCCTGGAATTCGTAGCTCCCGCTGCTGGGCACGTCGAGGCAGCCGAGGATGTTCATCGCGGTGGACTTGCCGGAGCCACTCGGCCCCATGATGGCGACGAATTCGCCCTGCTCCACGTCGAGGTCGATCCCGTTGAGCGCGTGTACGGCGGCCTGGCCCTGGCCATACGTCCGCGACACGGCGCGCAGGCGGATCATCGGCGCGTCGCTCATGGCGCCGCGACGGCTGCCTCCGTGATGACCTGCGAGCCGGCCGTGAGCCCGCCGCCGGTGATTTCCGTGAGCTTGCCGTCCGTGGCGCCGGTCTTGACGTCGACGCGCTCGGGGGCGTCGTCCTTGAGAATCCACACGTGCGGCGTCTCGCCGCGCTGGACGGGCGCGCGGCGCACCGGCGCCGGCGGCCGTGGCATCAGCAGATTGGCGATGCCGCGCTGTCGCTGCGGCTGCGCGTCCGCATTCGTCGGGTTGAACCGGAGCGCCGCGTTCGGCACCAGCAGCACGTGGTCGCGCGTGAGCGTGGTGATTTCAGCCGTGCCCGTCATGCCGGGTCGCAGGCTCAGGTCGTCGTTGTCGACCGCGAGCACCGTGAGGTACGAGATGACGCCGTCGGTTTCCTTGGAGCCGTAGCCCACCCGCGTGATCTTCGCGTCGTACCTGCGGCCCGGCCATGCATCCACGGTGAACGTGGCAGGCTGGCCTTCCTTGACGCGCCCGACGTCCGCCTCGTCGACGTCGACCTGCAGTTCCATCTTGCGCAGGTCCTCCGCCAGCGTGAACAGCACCGGCGCCTGGAACGATGCCGCGACGGTCTGTCCCGGCTCGATGTCGCGCTTGAGCACGATGCCGTCGATCGGCGAGCGGATGCTGGCCTTTTCGAGGTTGGTCTCGTCCGAACGCAGGTTCGCCCTGGCCTGTGCCACGCTGGCGCGCGCGCTGGCGGCGCTGGCCTCGGCGCGCTTCAGGTTGGCCTCCGCCGTGTCCATCTCGCTGCGCGACGGGACCTTGCCGTCCGACAGGCGGGAGACTTCACGGTAGCGCTCCAGCGTGGCCCGGCTTTCGGTGACGGTCGCATCCGACTGCGCGACCTGTGCCTCGGCGGCGGCGAGATTCGCGCGCGATTTCTCGATCGCGTCCTCGAGCTTCGAGACGTCGAGGCGCGCGAGCACCTGCCCCTTCTTCACCCGGTCGTTGTCGTCGACGTACACCGTCTCGATGATGCCGGAGAGTTCACTGCCGACCTGCACCTCGTTGGTCGGCTGGAGGTTGCCGGTGGCGGAGACCTTCACGACGAGGTCGCCGATCGCCGCGGCCTCGGTGCGATAGGTCGGCGCGTCACCGTTGCCGCCCGATCGAACCAGCACCAGCGCGATCGCGGCAACCGCGACCACCGCGCCTGCGACGAGCCAGCGCCGGTTGCGGTGGTCGCCGGAGCGGGCGAGCAAGTCCTGCAGGCCATGGCGTGGGGGGCCGGGCGGCAATGCGTCATTCATGGCGAGGCCTTCCCTGCGGGCGCGGCGGCGGTGTCAGGAGACCAGCCGCCGCCCAGTGACCTGTAGAGTCCGACGAGTGCCTGCACTCCGTCGGCGCGATTCTGTGCGAGGCTCTCCTCGACCGCGAGCACCGTGCGGTCGGTGTCGAGCACCGACTGGAAGTCGATGAGGCCGGCGCTGTAACGCTCCCGTGCCAGCGTGTCGGCGGTGCGCGCCGAGTCCACCGCCGTATTGAGCGAGAGCTCGCGCTCGTGATTCTTCGACAGCGCGACAAGGGCATTCTCGACTTCCTCCAGCGCCGTCAGGACGGTCTTGCGATAGGCCGCGAGCGCCTGTTCGCGGACCGCGTCCTGCGCCTCGACCTGCGCCCGCAGGCGACCGCCCTCGAAGATGGGCGCCGTGATGCCGGCGAGCAGCGACCACGCGCCCGCGTCACCGCTGCCGAGGTTGCCGAGCGACAGCGCCTCGACGCCGATCGAGCCGGTGAGATTCAACGATGGATACAACGCTGCCTCGGCCTGTCCGACGCGTGCGGTCTCGGCCGCAAGGTTGCGCTCGGCAGCCTGCACGTCGGGTCGCTGGCGCAGGGTGTCGGCAGGGATGCCCACGGCGATGCGCCGTGGCACGACGAGCGGAGGAGCGTGCGCGGCGAGCCGCGCGTGCAGGGTGCCGGGCGTGAGAGCGAGCAGCGTGTCGAGGCGGTGCTCGGACTGCGCGAGGCTCGTCTCGAGCGCCGGAACCAGCGCGCGGGTGCGTTCGAGGTTGGTGCGCGCCTGTTCGACGTCCTGGACGCTGGCGAGCCCCGCCTGTGCGCGCCATTGCGTGAGCTGCAGCGTCTCGAACTGGCTTTCCGCATTGTCTCGGGCGATGCGGATCAGCGCCTGCTGCAGCCGCACGTCGACGTAATTGCTCGCGACCTCGGCGGCGAGCGATACCTGGGTCGCCGCCAGGCTCGCGGCGCTCGCCTGCACGTCGGCGGTGGCGGCCTCCACGCCGCGGCGGGTACCGCCGAACACGTCGATCTCCCAGCTCGCATCGAGCGCGGCTCCGTAGTTGTCGATCGTCGCGTCTCGACCGGAACTCTCCGCGCTGGCATTGGTGCGCCGGGCGTTGCCGCTCGCACCCAGTGACGGGTAGAGACCGGAGGCGGCGACGACGCGTTGCGCGCGCACCTGGCGCAGCCTGGCCTGGGCGCTCGCGACATCCGGGTTCGCCCGCAACGCGGTCTCGACGCACTCACCGAGCAGGGGGTCATCGAGTTCGCTCCACCATGCGGCAAGGTGCCCAGCCTGGTCGGGCGTCAGCGCCGGCTGCCCCTGCGGTTGCAGCGATGTCCACGCCTGTGGAGCGCCAGTCGCCGGCGGCTCGTAGTCCGGGCCGACGGCCACGCAGCCGGCCAGGCAAATCGGTGCGATCAAGGCGAGGCGCCGGACAATCATGCGCGACGCACCCCGCGCATTCTCGAATGCGGGTGCGACGGTACGGACCTGGGCAGGCGTGTCAGTGGGGTGCCGTGCATAGGGCCCGAATTGTCGCGCGTACCGTGCCCGCTGGACAAAAAACATCGCACCCTGCCCGGGAAAATCCCGCAATTGTTCGACTGTGAGCGCGGGGGCGAGTTCCGCCTCGACCCCTGCCAAGGACTTGTCGGGGCGGGAGGTGCTGTGCGAAAGCCCCCGAGGCCCGGCAGTCGCAGCGACATTCGTCATCCGGCCTGTGGATTTCCCGAACTTGCCGGTGTTCCGTGGTCAATCGCATGCTTGCCCAGGCGGGCAAAGGAATCAGGAGTCTGGCCATGCGCATGCGAATCCTTCTCCGGTGCGCGGTCCTGGCCGGCGCGCTGCTCGTGCTGGCGAGCTGCAATTCGGGGGGCAACGGCGGCAAGGCGTCGGTCCGCGTCGTGAACGCCAGCATGGACTACGCTTCGGTCGATCTCTACCTCGACGACAAGCGCAAGCTCGCGGCAGTCGGATTCGAGACTGTCAGCGGCTTCGCGAAGGCGGACGCGGGTGACTACACCGTGGAGTTCCGCCAGGCCGATGCTGCTGGCGCGCTCGAGTCTTTCAGCAAGAAATTCGGCACCGGCGATCGCTGGAGCTATGTCGTGCTCGGGTCGAGTGGACACTTCCAGGTATTGGCGATCGACGAGACGCACAAGGAGGCGGACACGGGCAAGGCATTCATCCGACTCGTCAACGCGGCGGACGACGCAGGGGCGTTGGACATTTACCTGACCGACGAGTCGACGGCACTGACGGACGCTTCGCCGATCTTTGCCGGCGTCCCGGCCGATACGCTGGCTGACGAGGGCCTCGTGGTGCTCGACAAGGGCAGCTACAGGCTGCGGGTGACGGCCGCGGGCAGCACTTCGGACCTGCGGCTCGACCGGTCCGGAGTGGCGCTCGCCAGCAAGGGCGTGTACACGCTGGTCGTGTGTGGCACGCCGGGAGGAGTCCTGGCCGACGCCATGCTGGTGCCGCAGCGCGGCGAGGCAACAGTCATCCCCACCGACAAGGCACGGGTGCGCGCCGTGGTCGGCCTCGGTGGCGGGACCAGCGTGAGCGTGACCGTCGACGACACGGCGCTGATCCAGACGGCCGCGATACCGGTGCTCGGTGACTATCAGCTGGTGGGCGCGGGCACGGCAGCGGTGGCCCTGGCCGTGGACGGGACCGATGTCCCGGTGGGCAACGTGCAGCTCGCTGCCGGCTCCGACTATAGCCTCGTCTACACCGGCGCCGGCTCGGCAGTCACCCAGTCGGTCGTCGCCGACGTGAACCGTCTGCCCGCATCCGGCGCGTTCAAGATCCGGCTCGTCAACGCCATGAGCGCACTCGACGAGCCGCTCTCGATGAGCGTGGACTTCGTGCCGGTTCTCGACGCGGTCGGCCTCGGGTCGGCCGCGCTGTCGGACGCGATCGACGCGGTGGACAATGGGCGACTCGACGTCACGCGCGACACGACGCTGTCGGTGCTGTACTCGGCCACGTCGCTGACGCTGAACAGCCGCGCCGTTTACACGCAAGTGATGTTCGGCTCCGCGGCAGCACCCGCTGGCACGCTGCGCAAGGACCGCTGACGAAATCGGGGACATTCTCCAATTTCGCTTGGTGCGAAATTGGAGAATGTCCCCTACGGGGGAGGCTCCTGGAACTCCGGCGTGACGGGCGTCGCCTCGACCTCGGCCTCGGCGAGCTTGGCGCGGATCGTCTCGAGTTCCTGCACCGTCGCGATCGGCCCGACGCGCACCCGGTACCACGTCTCGTCCTCGAGCGCGAAGCGCTGGATCTTCGCGTCCACGCCGTACTGCGCAAGGCGCGCCTGGAGCTTCTCGGCCTCCGCGGGCTGCTTGAACGATCCGGCCTGCAGCACCACGTCGCCGGCAGGCAGGCCGGGCGCGGCCGGCTTGCCCGTGCCCTTGGCGCCGGGTGCGGGCACCTCCACTTCCTGCTTGGGGAGCATGTTGTAGAAGGTGAAGTCCTTCTCGGGATCCGCAGGAGGTGCCGCCGGGTCCTCGGCAGCCTGCGATGACGCAGGCGCCTTTGCGACCGAAGCGTGCGGCTCGGGCGGCGCGAGATCGCGGTAATGCAGGAATACCCCGAGCGCGATCGTCAGACCGATGGCGAGCCCCGCGAGCAGGCCGACCCACCCGCTGAATGCCTGCCCGCCCGGAGTCTGCCGCTTGACGTGCTTGTAGTCGCGGCTGAGCGTCCGCCCCTGGCCCACTTACATCGCCTCCGGCGCCGACACGCCGAGCAGCCCGAGCCCGTTGCGCACGACTTGCCGCAGCCCCTGGACGAGCGCCAGCCGCGCCTCGCGCAGTTCGGCGTCGTCCACCAGGAACTGGTGCGCGTTGTAGTAGGTGTGGAAGTCGTT
>DAOMFD010000098.1:0-6923 GCA_035429605.1 Steroidobacteraceae bacterium
TACCCGGCCGATTCGATGAGGCGCTGCGCCTCTGCCGACTTGAGGAACTCCAGCAGCGCGCGCGCGTCGGCGTTCGCTCGCGCACGCGCGAGCAGCACGGCCTGCTGCTCGATCGGCGCGTGCAGCGCGGGATCCACTGCAATCGCTGCGCCGGCGAGCTGCTTGCCGGTGCGGGCCTCGTAATCGAGCACCTGCGACGCGGCCACGAAACCTGCGTCCGCAGCGCCGCTCGCGACGAACTGGAACGCCTGCGCCACGTTTTCGCCCTGCACGACGCGCCGGCTGTCGTCCCGGTCGAGCCCGAGGGAATGCAGTGTCTCGATGGCGGCCGCCCCGTACGGCGCCGCCGTGGGCTTCGCGATCGCAACGATCCTTACGCCGGCATCCGCGAGCGCTGCACGCAGGTCGGCGCCCCCACGCCACTGCGGTACCCACAGCACCAGCCGGCCGATCGCGTAGGTGAATCGCGTCCCGGGCACGGCGACGCCGTCGACCTCGAGTCGCTCCGGCCGTTGCCGGTCCGCGGACAGGAAGATGTCGAAGGGTGCGCCCTGGGCGGCCTGCGACGCGAGCACTCCGCTCGCGCCCGGCGTGATCACGCAACGCCCCGGCCGCTGCGCGAACCATGCGCGGCACAGCTGCTCCGCAGTCCCGGCGAAGTTGGCGGCGACCGCGACACCGATCTCGGGTCCGCGGCTTGCGGCATCCTCGGCGCCAGCGGCCGGTAGCACAGCCAGCAGCAGCACCGCCGTGCACACCCCGAGCCGGAAGTAGCGTCGCTCACGTTCGTTTGACATATCCGCATCCCGCGGGAAGCCGGGGCCATCTTAGGGGATCGGCGGCGCGCGCCGAAATCGACCGACCAGAGGTCGCTTTCGTGACCGGTTTCACCGTCCCGGCCGAATGCCGCTCCCTCGCCGGCGGGGCCGCCTAGGGTGATCGCGTCGCCGCTCGTGGCGGCTTGCGACGAGGTACATCGATGAACGCGATGAACCGCAACTCGCGCACCCAGGGACTGCGCCGGCTTGCGCTCGCCCTCGCCTGGTCGGCCATCGTGCTGCCCTCCGTGTCACTGGCGTCTCCACCGCCGTGGGCTCCGGCGCACGGCTGGCGCGCCAAGAACGACCCGTCGTACCCGGGGTACAGCGGTCGCAACTGGGACCACGACTACGGCGTCCGGTCGGGCCGCTGCGATCGCGAGGAAGTCGGCGCGCTGCTCGGCGGCATCGCCGGCGGCACGCTCGGCGCTGCCGCGGGCAAGGACGCCAACCGTGCCGTCGCAATCGCGGTCGGCACGGTCGTCGGGGCGGCCATCGGCGCGGAAATCGGCCGGCGCATGGACCGGACCGACCGCGCGTGCACGGGCCACTCGCTGGAACTGGCGGCGACCGGGCGCAGCGTCACGTGGCGCAACGTGAGAACCGGCGTGACCTACCAGCTGACGCCGATCGAGGCCGGGCCGTCGGGCACCGGATGCCGCAAATTCAAGCTCACCGCGACGGGCGCATTCGGGTTGAGCGAGGGCCGCGCCACGGCCTGCCCGGGTGGCGATGCCGTGTGGAACCTGGCGCCCGAGACCCGCGTCTCACAGCGCTGAACGGCGTCCTCAGCCGCGTGAGCGCGCCGCCTGGACTTCCGCGAGGAGTCCGAGCGCTCCGGGACTGCCGAGCACGTCGGCGATCTCGTCCGCGAGCTTGCGCTGCCAGTTGGCGTACTCCTCGTGCGTGCCCGGGACGTTCACCGGGTCGGTCATGCCGATCAGGTCCTCGACCTGCAGTGCCACCAGCGCGGAGGCACTGCGCGCCAGGTAGAGGTGCACGGCGCGCGCCAGCTCCGGGGCATACGGCGAGTCGGGCCCGGCGACGCCGTCGGGACGCAGGTCCGCATTCGCCAGTGCTGCGAGCAAAGCCGCACGATCACGCTCGCGTTCCTCGCACACGTGGCGGTGCGTGTCCGCGCTCGGGAACAGGTCGAGCTGGTCGCGCAACTCGAGGTCCTTCCCCTCCCAGTAGGCGCGCAGTGTCGGCAGGTCGTGCGTGGTCACGCTGGCTATCGCGCGCCGTGCGTAGTCGCCGGGCCGCCGGAAACGACCGTCCGCTCCTTTCTCGAACAACAGCACCTTGTACGAATACACGCCGAATTCGGCCATCGCCCGCCGGACTTCGTCCGGAACCGTCCCGAGGTCCTCGCCGATGACGAGGCAGCGGTGGCGATGGCTTTCGAGCGCGAGCACCGACATGAGGTCCTCGAGCGGATAGTGCACGTAGCCGCCGTCGGTCGCCGGCAGTCCCGCCGGGACCCACCACTGGCGGAACAGCGCCATCACGTGATCGAGCCTGAGCGCGCCGAACTGCCGCATGTTCGCCGCGACCAGTTCGCGGAACGACTGGTAGCCGCCCTCGGCCAGCGCCTGGGGATCCAGCGGCGGCACGCCCCAGTCCTGGCCCTTGAGGGCCAGCGGATCGGGCGGCGCGCCGATGGCCGCGCCCGTGCGATAAACGGACTGCGCAGACCAGGTTTCCGACCCCGCGGGGTTCGCGCCGACCGCGAGGTCGCCGTACAGCCCGATCGGCATGCCGAGCTCGTTCGCGAGTCGCTGCACGGCCCGCAGCTGATCGTCCGCGATCCACTGCAGCCACTCGTGGAACTCGACGTCGTCGGCATGCTGCCGCCCGAACGCCTGCACCGCAGCGTGGCCCGGATCGCGCAGGGTCCCGGGCCACGTGCGCCATCCGCGGTAGCGCGCGGGATTCTCGCCGCGCAGGTGCTCGTCGATCGCGTCGTGCAGGGCGTGGCGACGCAACGACTCGCCGCGCTCGGCCTGGAAGTCGCGGAACGACCGGGCACGCGCCGTGTCCCGGGCCAGGTGCTCGCGACGGAAATGCGAGTACAGGAGGCGCAGGACGGGCAGCTTCGCCGTGGCCACGCCGCGGTAATCGACCAGTTCCGCAGCCCGCAGGCGCGCGAGCGTCGCCCGGAACGCGTCCGATCCCACGACTTTGCGCGCCGGCTCGCACTCGCGGTACTCGGGCAGCGACTCGACCGACACGTAGAGAACGTTCAGGTAGTGGCGCGAGGACGGGCTGTACGGGCTGCAGTGTGCCGGGTCCGCGGGAAACAGCGCGTGCAGCGGATTCAGGCCGACGAACGCGGCCTCCTGCAACGCGCAGTAACGCACGACCTCGGCCAGGTCGGCGAAATCCCCGATGCCCCAGTTGGAAGGCGATCGCAGCGCGTAGAGCTGCACGGACACGCCCCACGTACGCGCCCCCTGCGCAAGCACGTCCGGTTCGTAGCACCGCCCGGGTGCGACGACGAGCGTGCATGCGGCCGCGCCGTCGTCGACGGTCGTCGTCGTGAGCGTGTGATATCCGGGCGGCAGGTCCTCGGGCAGGACCAGGATGCGCCGCTCGAGGGCGCGCCCCTCGACGTCGCGGGAATCCACCTTGGCCAGTCCATGAGCCTGCGCGACTCCGCTGCGCACCGATCCGTCCTCGAGCTGTGCCCGCCACTCCAGCGCCAGCTCGGGCCGTCCGGCCGGAATCGTGAGCGGCACGCCCATGTGACCGGGGCGGGCGACGACGATGCCGGGCAGCAAGCCGCGCCAGTGCCTCGTGTCGCAGCGCTCGATCTCGAGCTGGACGGCCGCCGCATCGTCCACGCGACAGCCCATCGCCGCGAGGATCGCGGCCTTGGTCGCGAGGTCGAACGACCTCAGCTCGCCGCGATAGTCGTGGTACGCGTCGCCGATGCCGCGGCAGCGCGCGAGCTGTGCAAGTGCCGGGCCGGACATCGTCAGGACGCCCCTTCTGCGGGGACCGGTCCCGACTCGAGCAGGATGGTGCTGCGCGACTCGACCACCAGGGTCTCGCCGACGCGCAGGATTCGCGGCGCGACGATGCCGGGGTCGCTCGTGTCGACGAGCACCGTCCAGGCGTCGCCTCGCGAAGCGCGGGGCAGCGGCAAAGGCACGCTCGCGTCGTCGGCGTTGAACACGACCAGCAGGTCGCCGGCCGCGCCCGCCCGCGACTGCGTACCGCCGCTCATCTGCACCGCGAGGCACCTGAGCCCGCCGTCCCCCCAGTCGGCCTGGGTCATTTCGCGGCCCGACGGGTGCAGCCACGCGACGTCGCTCGCGGCGGCCGTGCGGCGCGCGCCCTTCAGGAACGTGTCACGCCTGAGCCACAGCCGGGAGCGCCTCAGGTCGACGAGGCGCCTCACGAACTCGACGAGCGCGGCATGGGTCTCCGCCAGCGACCAGTCGAGCCACGAGACTTCGTTGTCCTGGCAGTACGCGTTGTTGTTGCCGAGCTGGGTCCGCGCCATCTCGTCGCCGGCGAGCAGCATCGGCACGCCCTGCGACAGCAGCAGCGTGGTGAGCAGGTTGCGCATCTGCCGCGCCCGCAGCCGCACGATGGCGGGGTCATCGGTCGGCCCTTCCGCGCCGCAGTTCCAGCTCAGGTTGTGCTGGTGGCCGTCGGCGCCGCCCTCGAGGTTCGCCTCGTTGTGCCGTTCGTTGTACGACACGAGGTCGTGCAGGGTGAAGCCATCGTGGGAGGTGATGAAGTTGATGCTGGCCGTGGGCTTGCGCCCGCGGTCGCGGAACAGGTCGCTCGAGCCGGCGAAACGCTCGGCGAAGTTTCCGACCAGCGGCCGGTCGCCGCGCCAGAACGCGCGCATGGTGTCGCGATACCGGTCGTTCCACTCCGACCAGCCTGGCGGGAAGTGGCCGAGCTGGTAGCCGCCGGGCCCCACGTCCCAGGGCTCCGCGATCAGTTTCACGTAGGCGAGGATCGGGTCGGCACGCAGCGCCGCGAAGAACGGCGCCGCCTGGTTGTAGCCGCTGCTGTCGCGGCCGAGCACCGGTGCGAGGTCGAAGCGGAATCCGTCCACGCGCATCTCGGCCGTCCAGTAGCGCAGGCAGTCGATCACCAGCGCGCGCACCTCCGGGTTGTCGAGATTGACGGTGTTGCCGCAGCCGGAGAAATTCTTGTAGGTCGCGCGGTTGTGCGGAAACAGCCGGTAGTAGGTGGCGTTGTCGTAGCCGCGGAACGAGAGCGTCGGGCCGCCTTCGTTGCCCTCGGCGGTGTGGTTGAACACCACGTCGAGCACGACTTCGAGTCCCGCGTCGTGCAGCGCCCGCACCATGGTCTTGAACTCGGCCACCGGGTCGGCGATTGCGTAGCGTGCATCCGGGGCGAACCACGCCAGCGGGTTGTAGCCCCAGTAGTTGCCGAGGCCGCGCGCTGCCAGCACGCGCTCCGACACGAACGCCTGGCACGGCATCAGCTCGACCGTCGTGACGCCGAGCCGCTTCAGGTGGTCGATCACGGCCGGCTCGGCGAGGCCGAGATACTTGCCGCGCAGCGGCTCCGGCACCCCCGGGTGCCGGCGCGTGTAACCCTTCACGTGCAGCTCGTAGAGGATCGTGTCGCGCCAGGGCACGTTTGGCGAGCGCACGCCGCCCCAGTCGAACGCAGGGTCGGTGACCCGGGACTTGGGCACGTACGGAGCACTGTCGGCCGGGTCCGGCAGTGCGTCGTTGCCGACTACGGCGCCGTTCAGCGCATCGTGCCATTCGAGGTCGCCCGCGAGCGCCGTGGCGCTCGGATCGACGAGCAGCTTGGCCGGATTGAAGCGATGGCCTGCGACCGGTTCGTAGGGGCCGTGCACCCGGTAACCGTACAGCGTGCCGATTCCGCCGTAGCGCGCAGGCAGGAACCCGTGCCACACGTCGCCGGTGCGCGCCGGCAGGTCCAGCTGCGCGGTTTCCTGCCGCCCGCTCGCATCGAACAGGCACAGCTGCACTCGCGTGGCATTCGCCGAGAACACGGCGAAGTTGATGCCGCGCCCGGTCCAGTTGGCGCCGAGTGGCTGGGGCGAGCCAGCTTCCAGGCCGGCGGCGTGTTGCGATGCCTCGGGCGTACCCATGATCGGGTTCATGGCTGGCGGTCCGGGCGGAGGTAGAGCGCGGCCAGCGGCGGCAGCCGCAGCCGCAGGCAGTGCGGGTAGCCGTGGCTCGGTCGATCGTCCGCGACCAGCGTGCGCCTCGAGTCGTAGCCCGAGCCGCCGTAACGCGGGTCGTCGGTGTCGAGCAGCTTCGTGTAGCGGCCGCCCTCGGGCGCGCCGATCCAGTACTCGTCGCGCGGAACGGGCGTCGCGTTGAACACGCACACGATCGGCGGGTCCTGCGGTCGCGACGGGTCGCGTCGCAGGAACGCGAACACGCTCAGCTCGGCATTGCGCAGGTCGATCCACCCGAAGCCGGCCGGGTCCGCGTCGCCGGCGTGCAGCGCCGAGAGGTCCGCGTACATCCGGTTGAGGTCACGGTTGAGGTCCAGCAGTCCGCGATGACGCGGGTCCTCGAGCAGCGGCCAGTCGAGGGAATCCTCGTCGCGCCACTCGTGCCACTGGCCGAACTCGCTGCCCATGAACAGCAGCTTCTTGCCCGGGTGCGCGGTCATGTAGGCGCGGAACAGGCGGTAGTTGGCGCGCTTCTGCCACTCGTCGCCCGGCATCTTGTCGAGCAGCGAGCCCTTGCCGTGCACGACCTCGTCGTGCGAGATCGGCAGCACGAAATTCTCGGACCACGCGTACACGAACGAGAACGTCACGAGCCGGTGGTGGAACCGCCGGTGCACCGGGTCGTGCGCCGCGTAGCGCAGCGTGTCGTTCATCCAGCCCATGTTCCACTTGAAGTGGAAGCCGAGGCCGCCGAGGTGCACGGGCCGCGTCACGCCCGGATAGGCGGTGGATTCCTCCGCGATCGTCATGGCGCCCGGATGGTAATGCCCGACCGCGACGTTCAACTGCTTCAGGAACTCGATCGCCTCGAGGTTCTCGCGGCCGCCGAACCGGTTCGGCACCCATTCGCCGGGGCGCCGGCTGTAGTCGAGGTAGAGCATGGACGCGACCGCGTCCAC
>DAOMFD010000099.1:0-6899 GCA_035429605.1 Steroidobacteraceae bacterium
GCGCTTGGACTTCGACATCGCCGCGGCGATCGCGTCGCGCATGCTGCTGCGCTCGTTCGGCACTGCGCCGGCAGCCTTCGCCTTCTCGACGTCCTCGATGGTGATCGCGCCGCCCGGACCGGTGCCCTTCACGATCGCCACGTCCACGCCGAGTTCGCGTGACCGAGCCCGTGCCGCGGGAGAGATCTTCACGCGTGCTTCCGCTTCCGTCCTGGCGACCGCTTCGGGCGCGCCCGTTGCTACCGCAGCCGATGCGCGATCCCGAGGCTCCGCCGCCGCAGCGGGTGTCGCCGCCGGCACGCCTGCCGAAGGCTCGGTAGCGCCGCCGGCCGTATTGAGCCGCATCAGGAGCGTGCCCACGGGCACCCGGGTCCCGGGCTGCACGACGATCTCGCGCACCACGCCGTCCTCGAAGATCTCGACGTCGATGGCGCCCTTGTCGGTCTCCACCACCGCCACGACCTGGCCGCGCTTGACCGCATCGCCGGGCGCGACGTTCCACTGCACGACCGTGCCCTCTTCCATGTCCGCCCCGAGGGCCGGCATGTGGAATTCACCCTGCATCGCCCATCGTCCTCCGCACGGCTGCGACGATCCGCTCCGGGCCCGGCAGCGCCGCGTCCTCGAGGTGCTTCGGGTACGGGATCGGCACCTCCTCGCTGCACACCCGGCCGATCGGCGCGTCGAGATCGTAGAACCCCTGCTCGACGATGCGCATCGCCACTTCGGCCGCGATACTGCCGGTGCGCCACCCCTCGTCCACGATCACGACGCGGCGGGTCCTGCGCACGGAACCGAGGATGGTCGCGTCGTCGAGCGGCCGGAGCGAGCGCAGGTCCACGATCTCCGCCTCGATCCGGCTGCGCGCGAGCTCGTCGGCGGCATCGACGCAGCGCCACAGGCTCGCGCCGTACGTCACGAGCGTCACGTCCCGACCCGGCCGGTGCACGCGAGCGTGCTCGATGTCCGCGCTCGCCGCCGCCTCGGTGAGCTCGCCCTCCATGTTGTAGAGCGAGATCGGCTCGAAGACGATCACCGGGTCCGGGCACTCGAGGGCCGGACGCAACATGCCACGCGCGTCGTCGATGGTCGCCGGCGCGACGACGCGCAGCCCCGGCACGTGCGCATACCACGCCTCGAGGCTGTGCGAGTGCTGCGCGGCGAGCTGCCGGCCGGCGCCCGTCGCCATGCGGATCACGAGCGGCACGGGGAACTGTCCGCCCGACATGTGGCAGACGGTCGCGGCGTTGTTGACGATCTGGTCCAGCGCCAGCAGGCTGAAGTTGACGGTCATCACCTCGACGATCGGGCGCATGCCGCCCATCGCCGCGCCGATGCCCGCGCCCACGAATGCCGATTCCGACAGCGGCGTGTCGCGGATGCGTTCCTCGCCGAACTCGTCGAGCAGGCCCTTGGTGACCGCGAAGCAGCCACCGTACTTGCCGACGTCCTCGCCCATCAGGAACACGCGCGGGTCGGCCGCGAGTGCGGCGCGGATCGCCTGCTTCACGGCCTCGCGATAGGTCATGCGCGTGCCCTGCGTCATGACGGCCTCACCTCCGCGTACACGTGCCGCGTGAGGTCCCCGACCGGTTCCCACCCGGATGCCTCGGCGAAATCGACCGCCGCTTGGACCTCAGCATCGGCATTGCGCTCGATGCGCTGGAAGTCGTCCTCGGTCATCAGGCCCGCGGCCTTGAGTCGCGTGGTCAGCGAGATGACCGGACCGTGCTTGCGCCACTCCTCCACCTCGGCCTTGTCGCGGTAGAGCTGGGCGTCGAACATCGAGTGCGCGCGAAACCGATACGTGCGGAACTCGAGGAGCACCGGGCCGGAGCCCGCGCGGGCGTGCGCGGCGGCGTCACGCGTGGCCGATTCGACCGCGAACACGTCCATGCCGTCCACCGCCGCCGCCCTCACGCCGTAGCCGGCGGCCTTGGCGTGGATGTCGGTCTGCGACTCGGATCGAGCGAGCGCCGTGCCCATCGCGTAGAGGTTGTTCTCGCACAGGAACAGCACCGGCAGCTTCCACAGCGCGGCGAGATTCAGCGACTCGTGGAACTCGCCCTCGGCGGCCGCGCCTTCGCCGAAGAAGCAGGCCGCGACGCCGCGGCCCTTGCGCAGTTTCTCGGCGAGCCCCAGGCCGACCGCGAGCGGCAGACCGCCGCCGACGATGGCGTTTCCGCCGTAGAAGCGCGTGGCCGCATCGAAGATGTGCATCGAGCCGCCGCGCCCGCCGCTGCAACCGGTGGCCTTGCCATAGAGTTCGGCCATCAGCGGACCCAGTGGGATGCCGCGCGCGATCGCGTGGCCGTGCTCGCGATAGGTCGAGATGATCGCGTCGTCCTGGCCGAGCGCCTGCATGACGCCGACGGCGACCGCTTCCTCGCCGTCGTAGAGGTGCAGGAACCCGCGGATCTTCCCGGCTCCGTAGAGCTCGGCGCAGCGTGCCTCGAACTGGCGGATGCGCAGCATGACGGCGAGCAGCTCGAGTCCGCGATCGCGGGTCACTCCAGTGGGCATATCGGTCATGCCGCTCCCTCCAGCGTGGACAGGTCGCCTTCGGGCAGGCCGAGTTCCCGGGCCCGCAACAGGCGCCGCATGATCTTGCCGCTGCGCGTGCGCGGCAACTGATCCGCGAACGCGATCTCGCGTGGAGCCACGGCCACGCCGAGCAGTCGCCGCGCGTGCGCGAGGATGTCCTTGCGCAGCGCCTCGCTCGCGGACTGCCCGACCTTGAGCTCGACGAACGCCTTCACCGCCGAGCCCGCCACCGGGTCGGGCACGCCGATCACGCCCGCCTGCGAGACGGCCGGGTGGGTCATGAGCACGCTCTCGACCTCGAAGGGACTGATCAGGTGACCCGCCGCCTTGATGACGTCGTCGGCGCGGCCGACGAACCAGTAGTAACCGTCGGCATCGCGCTTCGCGAGGTCGCCCGAGAGGTACCAGCCGTCGCGGAAGCACTTGCGGTAGCGCTCCTCCTCGTTCAGGTACCCGCGGAACATCGACGGCCAGCCCGGCCGGAGCGCGAGTTCCCCCACCGCATCCGGATCGGTCACGACGTCCGCTCCGCCATCCTCACGCGGTCGCACGATGCCCGCCTCGACGCCGGGCACCGGCCGTCCCATCGACCCGGGCCGGACCTCCATGCAGGGGAAGTTCGCGATCATGATGGCGCCCGTCTCGGTCTGCCACCACGTGTCGTGGAACGGGAGCCCGAACGCCTCGACGCCCCACACGACGGCTTCGGGATTGAGCGGCTCGCCCACGCTCACGAGGTGACGCAGCGCCGGGTAGCTGCGCGATCGCGCGAGCTCGAGTCCCGCCTTCATGAGCATGCGGATCGCGGTGGGCGCCGTGTACCAGACGGTGACGCGCTCGGTGTCCAGGATCTCGTACCAGCGCGGCGCGTCGAATTCTTCGCGATCCACGATCATCCCGACGCCGCAGGCGAGCGGCGCGATGACCCCGTAGGAGATGCCCGTGACCCAGCCCGGATCGGCCGTGCACCAGTAGACGTCGCCGTCCTGCAGGTCGAGCACCCAGCGCCCGGTGGCGACGTGCTGGACGATCGCGGCGTGCGCGTGCAGCACGCCTTTCGGTCTGCCCGTCGTGCCGCTGGTGAAGTGCAGCAGTGCGTAGTCCTCCGGTCGAGTGCGCGCGACCGCGAACTCGGGCGGTGCGGCGGCCATCAGCGCGTCGAAGTCCTGCGTGCCCTCGGGGAGATCACCGGCACCGGGAGTGCGCACGACGAGCACGTGCCTGAGCTCGCTCAGCTCGCCACGGATCGGCGCGACCTTGCGGCGGTACAGGAGGTCCGTGGTGACCAGGACCCGTGCGGATCCGAGCGCGAGACGCGCCTTCACGGGTTCGGGACCGAAAGCGGAGAACAACGGACAATAGACGGCGCCTGACGCGAGCGTCCCCAGCACGGTTGCGTAGATCGCCGGAATCCGCCCCATCAGCGACGCGACGCATTCGCCGCGTTGCACGCCCAGTGTGGTGAGGACGTTCGCGAACCGGTGCGAGTCAGCGGCGAGTTCGCGGTAGGTCAGGCCATGCGGGGCTGCGCCCTGGGCCAGGAAGCGAATGGCGAGCCGCTCGCCGGACGGACCGCGGGCGTGGCGGTCCACGGCCTCGTGAGCGATGTTGAGCGCGCCGCCCGGGAGGCCCTCGAGCAGCGACGTCGCCTCAGGCCACGAGAATTCCCGGCGGACCTTCTCGTAGTCCGTCAGGCACGGCTCGCGTCGCAGCGATCCGGGGGGCTTGGCGATGGGCGACCATTCCATGCGGTCACCGTCAGCAGTGGGTTCGGCGTCGACGGCCCAACTCTAGGACGGGCAGACCGCGGATTCATGCGGGGTTTCCGCGAGGGGACGGGGCACCTGACGGCTTCAGGCGGCGCGACGTGCGGACTTCCTGCGGGACCGCGGGATGATCTCCTCCAGGCGATCGCCGAGGCGGCGCTTGTGCTCCAGGAGCTCATACGCATTCTGCAGGCCAAGGAAGAAGCCCTCGTGCAGTCCGAAATATCGGCACAGCCGCAGGTCTGTGTCGGCCGTGACTGCGCGCTTGCCGTGCACGATCTCGTTGATGCGCCGCGGCGAGACTTTCAACGCCCGGGCCAGGGCGTTCTGGCTGAGTCCAAGCGGCTTCATGAACTCCTCGAGCAGCATGTCGCCCGCGTGCGGGTTGTAGACCCAGTCGGGGTTGCCGACCCTACGGGTGGTAATCGACGATTTCGACATCTTCGGCGCCTCGCTCCGTCCATCGAAAGCAGATCCGCCACTGGTCATTGATCCGGATGCTGTGCCGGCCGGCCAGGTCGCCGGACAGGGCTTCGAGCCGGTTACCCGGGGGATGCCGCAGTTACTCCAGCGAAATGGAGCACTCCAGCAGGCGCAACTTCCGCAGTGCGGTCGCGTGAATCCACGGCGGCAGACGACGACTGCGTTCGCCGCTCCAGATCCTCGCCGTTTCGCGGTCCCGGAAGCTGACGATCAATGGCTTTCCCTCGCCTTATAACGCGCGACGTCATATGACGCAATCCGTCATAGCCGTTCGCATCGACCAGGAACGTCGGCGCACGCCGACGCACGGGCCTCGAGCGCAAGGATCCGGCACCGGCTGGCGAGCGTCACTGGCAATATCGACCCGTAACACCGCAAAATCCGCCGTGCGGCGCATTACCGCGACGTTCGGAGGCATGCCATGAACACCAGCCAGATGCCGCGCACCGACGAGATCGAGCGGCGCACGTTGAGCGGCTACATCGCGCTCGCCATCGGCCTGCTCCTGGCCGCCGCGGGAATCTATCGCGTCGTGCACCCCACGGGCGCCGGCCCGGAAGACGTGCTGACCGGCGTGCCGCTCGCGATCCTCGGCGCGTTCGTACTGTCCGGCCTGTACATCCTGCAACCGAACACGGCGGCCCTGCTGCTGCTGTTCGGCAAGTACAAGGGCACGGACCGCACGGCGGGCCTGCGCTGGGCGAATCCGTTCTACCGCAAGCACAAGATCAGCCTGCGCGCGCGCAACCTCGCGAGCGACAAGCTCAAGGTCAACGACAAGCGCGGCAACCCGATCGAGATCGCCTCGGCGATCGTCTGGCGTGTGCGCGACACGGCGCAGGCCACGTTCGACGTCGAGAACTACGAGCAGTACGTGCGGATCCAGGCGGAGGCAGCGGTGCGGCACCTGGCCTCGAGCTACGCCTACGACGAGGGCGAGGACCTGCACGAAGGCGAGATCACGCTGCGCGGCGGGCAGGACCGCGTCGCGCACTCGCTCATCCAGGAGTTGACCGACCGCTTCGACCTCGCCGGCGTCGTGGTCGAGGACGCGAAGCTGACGCACCTCGCCTACGCCCCGGAGATCGCACAGGTGATGCTGCGGCGTCAGCAGGCCGAGGCGATCATCGCCGCGCGCAGCAAGATCGTGCACGGCGCGGTCAGCATGGTGGAGATGGCGCTCAACGGGTTGAGCGAGCGCGGCATCGTGCACCTCGACGACGAGCGCCGCGCGACGATGGTGAGCAACCTGCTCGTGGTGCTGTGCTCGGAGAGCGAGGCCCAGCCGGTGATCAACGCCGGCACGCTGCACCCGTAGACGACACGGTGCCTGGCACCGACTTGCCGATTATTTCTTGCGCGCGGGAGTCTTGCGGGCCGAGCGGGCCGGCGCAGCCTTCCCGCGTCGAACCGCCTTGGCCTTGGGACTGCCCTTGGCCTTCGCCTTGGGCTTGGCCTTGGGTTTGGCAGTGGCCCTCGTCGCAGCCTTCGCATGCGTACCGCGCATGCGCTTCGCGATCGCGGTACCCAGGTCGGCCGGCGATCGCACCGTAGTGACCCGCGCCGCCTCGAGCGCCGCGAACTTGTCCGCCGCCGTGCCCTTGCCGCCCGAGATCACCGCGCCGGCGTGACCCATGCGCTTTCCAGCGGGCGCCGTGACGCCGGCGATGTAGGCGACGACGGGCTTGCTCACGGACCGGCGGATATACGCCGCCGCTGCTTCCTCGTCGCTGCCGCCGATCTCGCCGACCATGATGATGCCTTCGGTCCTCGGGTCCTGCTCGAAGAGCGCGAGGACGTCAATGAAGTTCATGCCGCGCACCGGGTCACCGCCGATGCCGACGCAGGTGCTCTGGCCGAGCCCGATGTTGGTCGTCTGGAACACGGCCTCGTAGGTGAGCGTGCCGGAACGCGACACGATGCCGACGCTGCCCTTCTTGTGGATGAAGCCGGGCATGATGCCGATCTTGCACTCGTCCGGCGTGATCACGCCGGGGCAGTTCGGCCCGACCAGCCGCGACTTCGAGTCCCGGAGCGCCGCCTTCACCTTCACCATGTCGTTCACCGGGATGCCCTCGGTGATGCACACGATGAGCGCGATGCCTG